>JBFIXW010000020.1:0-24558 GCA_041605715.1 Paenisporosarcina sp. | reverse complement strand
GGATGTTCTTCTGCATATACTGAAGGTGCAAAATCCGCTTCATTCCAATCCGGTTGGCCTAAAGGAATTTGACCAAGTAATTCCGTGCGAAGTTCTTCAGCCAACTTTGGACCTCCGCCTTTGCCAAATACGTATTCCTTTTCATTTGAGTTTTTCGATTCAAACCACGCCATATTTTCAATAACACCCAATACTTCATGGTCTGTTTGCAACGCCATTGCACCTGCTCGAGCAGCAACAAATGCAGCAGTAGGATGTGGTGTTGTGACGACGATTTCTTTAGATGACGGGATCATTTGGTGAATATCTAGTGCTACGTCACCAGTTCCTGGTGGCAAATCTAACAACAAGTAATCTAGGTCTCCCCACTCAACATCTTTGAAGAATTGGTCTAAAACTTTACCTAGCATTGGCCCACGCCAAACGACAGGAGCATTATCTTCTACAAAGAATCCCATTGAGATCACTTTGACGCCAAAGCGTTCAACCGGAATAATGCTTTCCCCTCTAATGACCGGGCTTTGTTGAATGCCCATCATGTCAGGAACACTAAATCCATAAATATCCGCATCGATTAAGCCTACTTTTTTCCCTAGACGTGCTAGGGCGATTGCTAGGTTTACAGATACCGTCGACTTCCCAACGCCACCTTTACCTGATGCGATCGAAATGAATTCGACTTTATTCAACGGAGATAACAAATCTTGTGCTGCTGATTCTGTTGCCGTACCACGGAATTTAGCTAACACTTCTTGAGGCAACTCTTCAAAGCGAATACCTACTGTTCCAAATCCAGCTTCTTTAAGTGCATCTACCACTTTCATTTGCAGTTGCATTTGTTCTGCGGTATTAACTTTAGCGATCGCAATTTTTACACTTACGTGATTCTTCTCTTCTTTTATGGACACTTCTTTCAGACCATCTGTTTCGTGTAAAGTTTTATGTAAAAAAGGGTCTTGTAGTTGCCCAATCAGTTCTCTTACTTGTTGTTCATTCATCAATTTTGAGACACTCCTTCTATGTACATTTCGTCCTATAGTATATCATATCTAGATTCAGTAAGTTGCGTCGTAGGATTCTCTTTCGGGACGATACATATTGTGAGCTTTTTATGCTTAAGCAGAAATTATTGAACTTCCCCATTCACATAGGTTTCGATACCATCCGCAATCGCTTTCGCCATTTGGATTTGATAGTCTTTTTCGGTAAGTAGTTTTAATTCCTCAGGATTACTTAAAAAGCCGGTTTCCACTAAAACTGCTGGAACGGTTGCTTTTTTTAATAAATACACTTGTTTAATGGCAAGTGCTTCTCGCTCTGTATTTCCAACTTGCTCTCGGATCGAACCTTGAATGGCTTTAGCTACGGCCGCTCCTCCAACATGGCCATCTTTGTGATAGAAAACCTGTGCGCCTCTCCATCTCTCTTCTGGAACAGCGTTCACATGCACACTGATAAATAAATCAGCATCTGTGTTTGTGATCATTTCTTCACGCAATTTCAAATCTGCCATTTTTCTTGCACGAATGGTTGGAAATGTTGCTTTTGGATTATGCTCTTCTAATGCATCCCCACTTTGAGAACGTGTCATGACTACGACAGCACCTTGTTTTTTCAACTCTTTTTCAAGCGCTTTTCCTAAGGCCAAGGTAATATCCTTTTCAATCACTTCTCCAACAGATGCTCCTCCATCAATTCCTCCATGACCAGGGTCCACTACAATTTTTATTCCGGCTAACGGGGCTGGTAAAAAGAATGCACGATCAGATGCTTGTGTTTCATACACCACTACAGTTACCGACAAAACCATCAACAATAAGATTGCAATCCATCGTTTCAACGCTGCGACACCACCTTTTACACTCACTATACGTATGTCCATTCCGAACTATGAGCAAAAGTGTTAAGCCTTCCTTATATTATTTTACCTGATTTCATCTTCCCTTACGTCCAGGTAAAGTGAACCATCTGATTCCACTTCTGCATAGAATACTTGTTCCACCGAATTCACCCCGTGTTTAACTAGTTGTTTATGTAGCCACTCCTCAGTCAATCCTACTCCATGTAAATTTTTCAAAATTACTTTGCCATCTGCAATAATTGAACTAGGCATAAATTTCGGGGTACCCATTGGTGCTTTTACATCCTGTTTTGTAGCAGGTTGTTGCGATACTTTTTTAAATACACTTAGTTCTCCATTGGTTTCCAGTACTGCGAAGTGAACATCCTTAACAGAAAAGATCCCTTGTATTCTCAGCAACATATTTAAATCACCTATTGGTAGACGGCTTTTTTTAAGTGCGTTTTCTAAAATTTTGCCTTCTTTAATGATAATTAACGGCTTATCATCTAATAGCGACTTTGCTCTATTGGATTTTATTGAAATAAAACTGACTAAGATTGTTAGTAACGACCACCATATTAACGATGTTATAGCGTTTAGGTAATGTGTGTCATCATGTGCTACTACTTCTCCCGCAATGGATCCAATAGTAATACCTGTTATGTAGTTAAAAAACGTTAATTGGCTCAATTGCTCTTTTCCAAGAATTCGAGCCAGTCCAAGAAGGACAGTAAAAGTTACGGTCGTTCTAATTAACATTTCAAAAAAACTATAGTCTTCCATATTCATTTGAATAATCCCCTTTACAAACAGACTCTACCTCTATCTTTTCCTTAATCAATCTTCCTTATTCATAGAGATCATTTGGCGAGTGAACAAAACATAAACCTTTTTAAAGAAATCACATATTCTAAAAATAGGGGGTTCTACTTTGAGAGATGATCAATTTTACAATAAATTTAATTCTTCCTATACCCTTCATGATTTATTAAAAGGGAAAGATCTTGAAATCATAACAGCGTCCTTGCTTCTTCTTGGAAAGTTAAAAGTGGATTATGTGTCGCTGTTTCGAAATACACCAGACGTAACTGTTACGTTGCTTGGGAAATACAAAAAAACGCAAGAAGATAAGATGAATAGTCTCACCGAGTTCTTAAATGACAATGGAGATATTACAATTGACGAGGTTTTTGAAGCGTTTAGTAAGAGAATGAACAGAAAAGGGAAGTGATATTATGCGTAATAATAACGTTTTAATTAGGGGCGAATTTGATGGAGTTGGATTTATTAATGGGGTATTGCTCTTAATTTTAATTTCGCTTTTGATTTTTGGTTCTACAGATATTTCTGACGTATCAGTTTCAAGTGTGAATATTCCTTAACAATCGAATTACCCATTATTTCCTGGGCAATTTTTTTATATTAGGGTAAAACAAATTGAACAAACTATGTATATCCACATCCTAGTTAGTGAAACTTTTTAAACGATTAAAAAGCCCTACTTCTTTTGAAGTGGGGCTTTTCGGTATTTCATTTTTTGATTGATGGCTTTGTCGTTGTAAACATTGCCAATATCTAAAAATATTCACCCGTAAGATCAGAATGCGTAAGCGTGTATTTTCTTCCTTTAACAAGTTGGACGAATGTGGCTGGTGGCATAAGATTTACGGATAATTTTTGAGGGTCAAAAACTGACATATATCTTCTCCTTACGTCCTTCTTTGATTTTTAAAAGAGGCACAAATAACAAACGACTAACCACACTTCTGGTCTTGTTTATTACCATATGTAAGAGATATAGAGATTGATCAGTAAAGAAAATTTAAAACATAAAAAACCCCCAACCAAAATGGTTGAGGGTTTTTGAAAATCCGAAGATTAACGTTTTGAGAACTGAGGTGCACGACGAGCGCCTTTAAGACCGTATTTTTTACGTTCTTTCATGCGTGAGTCACGAGTTAACAATCCTGCAGATTTCAATGCTGGACGGAAATCAGGATCTACATGAAGTAGTGCACGAGCAATACCATGACGGATTGCGCCTGCTTGACCTGTGTATCCACCACCATTTACATTTACATGAATGTCATAGCTACCTAGAGTTTCAGTTGCTACTAATGGTTGTTTAATGATTTCGCGTAATGTAGCAAATGGTACGTAGTCTTCTACGTCACGTTTGTTGATTACGATATTACCTTCGCCCGGTACTAAACGTACGCGTGCAGTTGAACTTTTACGACGACCTGTGCCGATATATTGAACTTGTGCCAAGGGTATGTCCTCCTCTTTAATTATCCGCGAAGCTCATAAGCTTCTGGTTTTTGTGCTGCATGTGGATGTTCTGCTCCAGCGTATACGTGAAGCTTCGTGAATGTTTGACGACCTAAAGAGTTTTTAGGAAGCATTCCTTTGATTGCTAATTCAAGCATTTTTGTTGGGTAGTTAGTACGCATTTGTAAAGCAGTACGTTTTTTCAAACCACCAGCAAATTGTGTATGACGGTAGTAAATTTTGTCTGTCAATTTCTTACCAGTCAATTCGATTTTCTCAGCGTTGATAATGATCACGTGATCACCTGTGTCAACGTTTGGTGTGAATGTTGGTTTGTTTTTACCACGTAAGATAGCAGCTACTTCAGAAGCTAAACGACCAAGAGTTTGGCCTTCTGCGTCTACTACTAACCACTTACGCTCTACTTCGTGACCTTTAGCCATGAATGTTGTACGCATGTATTTTGTCCTCCTAATTCAATCTAATCTGATTTAAATTTTTCTTATATCATCATCAACAACAAGTTTCGGGGCTTATTGTGGGGTTAATGAAATACCATGTGTCATCATATAACGCCAGGCATAAAAAGTCAAGGATTTTTTTCAAAACACCTGGACGTGTTGCTTCATTCCCCATAACTCACAGATTCTAAGTATAAACCGTGTGCAGGTGCCGTTTTTCCAGCTTGTTTG
Source organism: Paenisporosarcina sp. (assembly GCA_041605715.1). Classification (GTDB taxonomy): domain Bacteria; phylum Bacillota; class Bacilli; order Bacillales_A; family Planococcaceae; genus Paenisporosarcina. Next base: position 19,752 of record JBFIXW010000020.1, on the reverse strand, counting down.
CGGTCCATTGCCTTGAGCATTTGCTCAATTTCGCTTGGCTCTCTTCGACCAATGCCAATCTCCCACAAATTCCCCGCAATGATGCGAACCATATTGTACAAAAAGCCATCACCTTCAATGACTAAATGTAATTCTTGCATATCTGTTTGAACCAAATCTAGTCGCGTAATTGTTCTTACCCGATCTACTACCTCTGTGCGAGCTGAACAAAAACTAGTAAAATCATGTGTTCCCAAAAAGAGCTTAGCGGCTTTACGCATTTTTTCTACGTCAGGTTTTATTCCTGGCATATGAACGACAAAATTCCGAGTAAAAGGATTTTGTATAGTAGCTAGGCTCCATTTGTAACGATATACCTTACTTGTTGTGCCGTATCGGGCATGAAAATCCTGAGAAACTTCTGACACTTTTAGAATGCGAATGTCGCCCGGTAATTGCGTGTTTAAAGCTCGTTCCCAGCGTTCTATTGGAAAGGTTAACTCAGTATCAAAATGAATCACTTGGCCCAATGCGTGGACGCCTGCGTCGGTTCTCCCGCTAGCGACAACCTTTGTGATGTTCCCTTTATGCATTTTGGTTAAAACACGTTCAATTTCTAATTGTACGGTGCGCTTTTCAGGTTGCACTTGATAGCCGGCAAAACCAGAACCATCATACATTATTACAGCTTTCAATCGTCTCAAGTTCTGTCCCCTCCTAAGAGCGCAATACCCAAAGAATGCCTGCCATAACAATGAGTAATAGCATAATGGTCGTATCACGCCAATCCCATTTCAATTGGCGATAGCGTGTTCGGCCTTCTCCTCCACGATATCCTTTTACCTCCATTGCTACGGCTAAATCCTCCGCACGCTTAAAAGCACTTACAAACAAGGGAATAAGTAAAGGTACGACCGCTTTTATCCGTTCCTTGATGGAACCAGAGGTGATATCGGATCCTCTTGCCATTTGTGCCTTCATAATTTTATCTGTCTCATCCATCAATGTTGGAATAAAACGTAACGAAATCGACATCATTAATGCGAGTTCATGTACTGGCAATTTAAAACGTTTGAACGGGTTCAATAAAACTTCCATGCCGTCTGTAATCGAAATGGGTGAAGTAGTTAACGTTAAGATTGATGTCATCAAGACCAATACTAAAAATCGTAATGAAATGAAAATACCTTGTCTTAAACCTTCTTCATACACTTCGATAAATTGCCACTTCCACAATAAATCCCCTTCCCTTGTAAAGAAAATATGCAGAAGAAAGGTAAATACAAGTAAGAATAAGATCGGTTTTAATCCATTTAATAAAAAATACAAACGTATTTTTGATACAAAAACGGTAAGCAAGGTAAAAGCAAGCAGCAAACCATAGGTAACGGCATTATTTGCTAGAAACACGATGGCAATAAACATAAATACAAAGATTAACTTAGAACGCGGATCTAATTTATGAACAAATGAGTCCCCTGGAATATAGCGACCAAAAATCATTTTCTCCATCATATTTGCGCACGCTCCTTCTGACTAGCAAGGGCTATCTCAGTTGCGAGCATTTCTTCAGTTAAACAGACTTTTGACAAAGAATAACCAAGTAGAGATTCTACTTTTCTTTGGAATTGAATAGCGCGAGGTGCTTCTAAACGATAACGTGCAAGGCGTTCTTCATTCCCAAAAACATCTTCTGCTGAAGCGTTTAATACACAAGTTCCTTCATGCATAATTGCAACCTGATCCGAATACCGAGCTGCATCTTCCATCGAGTGAGTAACAAGTATGGTAGTTAAGCCTTTTTCTATATGTAACTGATGAAACAGTTCCATAATTTCTTGGCGTCCTCGAGGGTCTAAACCGGCCGTTGGCTCATCTAATACCAATACGCTAGGTTCCATTGCTAAAACCCCAGCAATGGCCACACGACGCATTTGACCTCCAGATAAATCAAATGGCGATTTCTCTAGCACATCTGATGGTAGTCTTAACTGTTCCACTAAAACTCTTGCACGTCTTTCAGCCTCTTTAGCAGAAACACCAAAATTTAACGGACCAAACATAATGTCCTTTAAAACCGTTTCTTCAAAGAGTTGATGTTCAGGGAATTGAAACACAATACCAATCTTTTGACGAACCGGTCGGATGTGTTTCACTTTCTTTCCTGCATCAATCGTTAAGTCACCAAGCTTAATCGTACCTTCAGATGGTTTTAGTAATGCGTTTAAGTGTTGCAGCACTGTTGACTTCCCTGATCCTGTATGACCAATGATGGCTTGATAACTTCCGGACTGGATGGTTAAGTTCACATCATAAAGAGCGCGTTTTTCAAATGGCGTCCCTTTCGCATAGGCATAGCCTACTTGTTGAAGTTCGATGTCCATAAATCATTCACCAACTCTTCTTCTGACATGTGATTTCCTTTTACCTCTACTCCCCGATCTCTCAAAAGTTGACTCATTTTCATCGTAAAAGGCAAATCCAAACCTAATTGAACTAATTCATCTCCACCCGCAAAAACTTCTGTAGGTGTACCTTCTGTGTACTTACGACCTTCATTCATTACCAAAATTCGATCAGCTAACAATGCTTCTTCTAAATCATGTGTAATAGATAGAACAGTTAAGTGGGTTTCCTCGCGTAGTCTTCTGACTGTTGAGAGCACCTCATGACGTCCTTGCGGGTCCAACATGGAAGTTGCCTCATCGAGAATAAGAATTTTTGGTTTTAATGCTAGTGCACCAGCAATCGCAACACGTTGCTTTTGGCCACCCGATAAGTGATGTGGTTCTCGATCTAAAAACTCATCCATTTTCACTTGAGCAAGTGATTCATGAACACGTCTAATCATATCTTTAAACGGGACTCCGTTATTTTCCAACGCAAATGCGACGTCATCTTGAACAGTGGCTCCAACAAATTGATTATCGGGGTTTTGAAAAACCATGCCCATTTGTGAACGTATCGCCCAAAGGTTTTCTTCATTCAGCGACTCACCTAATATACGGACTTCTCCACTCTCTGGAAATATCAATCCATTCATGAGTTTCGCTAATGTGGATTTCCCTGATCCATTATGTCCAACGATGGCAATCCACTCCCCATCGTTAACGGTAAACGAAATGTTATCAACTGCTTTTCGCTTATCGACTTCTTCTGGTGTATATGTGTAAGAAATATTTTGTAAGGATAGAATCTCGTTCAAGTGTATAACCTCCTCTAACTCAACTAAGCTCATCTGTTTATATTCTCTCATGTTGATGATCAAACAAACAAAACAAAACTCTTTTAAATTGGCAGATTCATGATTACCGAATAGTAAATCAATTATATCAGTCAAATAAAAAAGCGCGCACCTCATTCAGAGAAATGCGCTCTTCTATCTTTGTTTCGTATTCGGTTGCTCAGACCGTCTACGTGAATGAGGTGCGTAGAGCTAGACGAGACGCAATCGATGAAATCGATCCGCTCATTGTAACGCTCAGCTTTTCATTATGTCGTATAAATCTTTTTAAAAAGAAGAGGGGGGCTTCTCAGCAATACCCCTCTTCATAATGTGATGAATTAAACTAATTCAATTACTACAACAGGTGCTCCGTCTCCACGACGAGGTCCCATTTTCATGATACGTGTGTAACCGCCTTGACGTTCAGCGTAGCGTGGTGCTACATCATCAAACAATTTTTGCAAAGCATAAACTGTTGATTCATTGCCTTCTGCGTCAGAAGTAGTTGTTAGTTCACGACGGATATATGATGCAGCTTGACGGCGTGCATGCAAATCTCCACGTTTACCTAAAGTAATCATTTTTTCAACAACTGAACGTAATTCTTTAGCACGAGCTTCTGTCGTTTGAATACGCTCATTGATAATTAAGTCAGTTGTTAAGTCACGTAACATCGCTTTACGTTGAGAACTTGTACGACCAAGTTTTCTGTAACCCATAGATGTTTACCTCCTTTGTTGAATATTGGATCTGTCTATATCAAACAAGTCGCTTAGTCTTCTTTGCGTAATCCTAAGCCAAGATCGTCTAACTTCGCTCTAACTTCTTCAAGTGATTTACGTCCAAGGTTACGTACTTTCATCATGTCGTCTTCTGACTTGTTAGCTAACTCAAGTACCGTATTGATACCAGCGCGCTTCAAGCAGTTGTAAGATCGCACAGAAAGATCAAGCTCTTCGATAGTCATCTCTAAGACTTTTTCTTTTTGGTCTTCTTCTTTTTCGACCATGATTTCAGCAGTTTGTGCCTCATTAGTCATCCCTACGAAGATATTTAAATGCTCTGTTAAAATTTTCGCCCCTAGCGAAATCGCCTCTTTCGGACCGATGCTGCCATCTGTCCACACATCAAGAGAAAGTTTGTCGTAGTTCGTCATTTGACCAACACGAGTATTTTCTACTTGGAAATTGACGCGTGAAACTGGAGTATAAATAGAGTCGATCGGGATCACGCCGATAGGAAGATCCTCACGTTTGTTTTGATCAGCAGGAGTGTAACCGCGGCCGCGTTGTGCATACATACGCATACGCAAATGACCGTTTTTACCGATTGTTGCAATATAGAGATCAGGATTTAATATTTCTACATCACTGTCATGTGTAATGTCAGCTGCTGTAATCTGTCCATCACCTTTAACATCAATCTCTATGACTTTTTCTTCATCAGAGTAGATTTTAAGAGCAAGTTTTTTCACATTCATTATAACTGTAGCAACATCTTCAACTACGCCCTCAATAGTAGAGAACTCGTGAAGCACGCCATCAATTTGAATAGAAGTTACTGCAGCTCCTGGTAAAGACGACAACAAAATACGACGTAGTGAATTACCTAATGTGTTTCCATATCCACGCTCAAGCGGTTCTACAACAAACTTGCCAAATTTGGCTTCTTCGCTGATCTCAACCGTTTCAATCTTTGGTTTTTCAATTTCGATCATTCATTTACCCTCCTTCAAAACATCGAATGTATAGGTTCGTTCCATCATGAATTCGATAGTACTAGACTTATCGGTGATTGCACAACTCAGTTTGTACAAGAAATGATGTTCTCAATCAATTAAATTAAGATGCACCTATTACACGCGACGACGTTTTGGCGGACGGCAACCATTATGTGGTACAGGTGTAACATCTTTGATTGCTGTAACGTCAAGTCCAGCAGCTTGAAGTGCACGAATTGCAGCTTCACGACCAGCACCAGGACCTTTTACCGTTACTTCTAACGTCTTCAAACCGTGCTCCACAGATGCTTTCGCAGCTGCTTCAGCAGCCATTTGCGCTGCAAATGGAGTTGATTTACGAGAACCTCTGAAACCAAGTGAACCAGCACTTGACCAAGATACCGCATTTCCTTGCATGTCTGTAATCGTTACAATTGTATTATTAAATGTAGAGCGGATGTGAGCAATACCGGATTCGATATTCTTTTTCACACGACGCTTACGTGTTTGTTGTTTACGTGCCATGTTAAGAAGAAACCTCCTTTACCGATTATTTTTTCTTGTTAGCAACAGTTTTACGAGGACCCTTACGCGTACGCGCATTGTTCTTCGTATTTTGACCGCGCACAGGTAAACCGCGACGGTGACGGATACCACGGAATGAACCGATTTCCATCAGACGCTTAATGTTTAATGATACTTCACGGCGAAGGTCACCTTCTACCTTGTAAGCACCGATTGATTCACGGATTTTATTCAACTCGTCTTCTGTAAGATCACGAACTCGTGCATCTTCAGAAACGCCAGCATTAGCTAGTACCTTTTGAGCAGTTGTTTTACCGATTCCAAAAATATATGTTAATGAAATTATAACGCGTTTATCGCGCGGAATGTCAACACCAGCAATACGTGCCATGTGTGTCGTGCACCTCCTTCAAATTAGCCTTGTTTTTGTTTATGTTTCGGATTTTCACAGATTACCATTACTTTACCGCGTCGGCGAATTACTTTACATTTTTCGCAGATCGGTTTCACAGATGGTCTCACTTTCATCTAACCCAACCTCCTTGTTAGTCCGGAGTGCAAAAGATTATTTAAAACGGTATGTGATACGTCCGCGAGTTAAATCGTAAGGAGAAAGTTCAATTGTGACTTTATCTCCAGGTAGGATGCGGATAAAATGCATACGAATTTTACCAGATACATGCGCAAGAATCGTATGACCATTTTCCAATTCTACCTTAAACATCGCGTTAGGCAAAGTCTCTACAACTGTTCCTTCGACTTCAATTACATCGTCTTTCGCCATCAACCCTGTCTCCCTTCTGTATAAAAAATCAGGTTCTCATCATCAAATCAAACGGAATGAGGTACCAATTAGAGTTCAAAAGAGCTCTATTCGTTTCAACATATGTTTGTTCTGCATGAGAGATGTTCGAAAGACACTCGTCAGGCTTCGCTTCTGGCAACCTACGGAGTAGACTGACCCGGGTGAACCTGTCTCCCTCATGTAAACACGACCGCTCGGAATGCCTTGGATGAGTTCCACCATATCCGTTACACAGATGCTTCCACGAAACCCATTATACCTTGCCAGAACTAGAAATGCACGAAAGGACAAAGGGATCCTTTTAACCATAACAGATCTTATCCTGCCAACCGTATAGCGGGCACAATAGCTTTTGCAGCTCTCGAAATAAATTTCGTTCACAAGCGTGCCGCTAGGTTCAGCTGCGGTTGCCCTCTAAAAGAGCGTTCAAATCAGCAAATACCTTATGAATGTCTTGCTGACCGTTTATATTTGTTAGTACACCTTTGTTGCCATAATAATCAAGCAAAGGTTGCGTTTGCTTCATATTTACTTCCAGACGGTTTGTGACCGTTTCCGGATTGTCATCCGCGCGCTGGTAAAGCTCGCCTCCATCTTTATCACATTCCCCATCTTTTTGAGGTGGGTTAAAGATTAAATGGTACGCAGTGCCACATACTTTACAGATGCGACGCCCTGTTAGACGCTTAATCAACTCTTCTTGCTCTACTTGAATATTCAATACGTGTTCTACGTCCTTGTTCAAATCAGACAAAAGCGCATCAAGTGCTTCTGCTTGAGGAACAGTTCGTGGGAACCCATCTAATAAAAATCCATTTTCACAATCAGGTTTGCTTAATCTTTCACGGACAATACCGATCGTTACTTCATCAGGTACTAAAGCACCTTCATCCATAAACGCTTTGGCTTTAAGGCCTAGTTCCGTACCACCTTTTATAGCTGCGCGGAACATATCGCCTGTAGAAATATGAGGGATTTCGTACTTCTCAACAATTTTATCTGCTTGAGTGCCTTTACCTGCACCCGGCAGACCCATTAAAACGATATTCATACGTTTTGCCCCCTGCTACATTTTGCAGGTTGAAGGAACGAAAACGTTCCTAAAACCAACTTTTATTTCATAAAACCTTTGTAGTGACGTTTTACAAGCTGAGCTTCAAGTTGTTTCATTGTTTCCAGTGCAACACCGACAACAATTAGTAAACTAGTTCCACCGATTTGTGCAGATGCTGGAAGACCAGCAAAGTTAATGAACAAGATCGGCATAATGGATACTACAGCTAAGAAAATCGCACCCACGAAAGTTAAACGATACAAAACACTCGTTAGATAGTCTTGTGTGTTCTTCCCTGGACGAATCCCTGGAATATAAGCACCTTGCTTCTTCAAGTTATCTGCAACGTTTTCAGGATTCACTTGTATAAACGCATAGAAATACGTAAATGCAATGATTAACGCAACATAGATGAGCATGCCCACCGGTTGAGAGTAATCAAAAGTGTTCTGAATGAAATCCGTTACATCATTCTGTCCAAAGAAGGTAGAAAGCGTTTGTGGTGTAATGATAAATGCAACTGCAAAGATCACCGGAATAACCCCAGCAGCATTCACTTTTAACGGTAAGTGTGTTTGTTGACCACCAGTTTGACTGCGGCCCGCAACACGTTTTGCATATTGGATAGGAATTTTACGCAACGCTTGTTGAACATAAATTACTCCTACAGTAACAGCAATAATCGCTAAAACTAAAAGTGCCATGATCGCAATACGGATGAATAAATCATCACCAGCGCCATCAATTTGTTGTGCATAGATTTGGTTAGCAGCTCCAGGAATCGCAGCAACGATACCAGCAAAGATAATAATGGAAATACCATTACCAACACCTTTAGCGGTAATTTGCTCAGATAACCAAAGTAGGAACGCAGTTCCTCCTGTTAACACAATTGCAATCACAATATACGTTTGTATGCCATCGTCTTTAATTAAAGATCCGCTATACATGCGGTTAAATCCGTATGACATAGCCAACGCTTGAATGAACGCTAACACGATTGTGAAGTAACGTGTGAACTGAGCAAGTTTACGTCTTCCGACTTCACCTTGTTTCGCCCACTCCGTAAACTTCGGTACAACATCCATTTGTAACAACTGTACAATAATCGATGCTGTAATGTATGGCATAATCCCCATTGCTAAAATCGAAAAGTTAGCAAGGGCACCGCCTCCAAATGTATTCAAGAAACCAATCAAACTAAATTGGTCTGTCGCTTGCAGAACTGCAGCGTCGACGTTTGGTACCGGAATGAAAGTTCCAATCCGGAAAACGACTAACATTAGAAGTGTAAAAATGATTTTATTTCGTATATCTCTCACGCGCATAAAGTTGGAGATCGTTTGAAACATTATACCACCTCAGTTTGTCCGCCCGCTGTCTCGATTGCTTCTTTTGCTGAAGCAGAGAACTTGTGAGCTTTAACAGTAAGCTTTCTGTCAAGAGATCCGTTACCGAGAATCTTGATTCCAGCTTTTTCGCTGCTCACATAACCAGTTTCAAGAAGCAATGCAGGTGTTACCTCTGTACCTTCATCGAAACGGTTTAATGTATCAAGGTTCACAATAGCGTACTCTTTACGATTAATGTTCGTAAATCCACGTTTTGGTAAACGACGGAACAATGGGTTTTGACCGCCTTCAAATCCTGGACGAACACCTCCGCCAGAACGAGCGTTTTGACCTTTATGACCTTTACCTGCAGTTTTACCATTACCAGAACCAATCCCGCGACCTTTACGTTTACGTACTCCACGTGATCCTTCTGCTGGTTTTAACTCATGCAATTTCATAGGGTGACACCTCCTTATTCTTAAACTTCTTATAGTTCCTTAACAGAAACTAAATGAGCGACTTTTTTAACCATCCCACGGATAGCTGCATTGTCAGCGTGCTCAACTGTTTGATGCATTTTACGTAATCCAAGAGCTTCTACTGTTTTGCGTTGATCTGGTTTTGTACCGATAACGCTACGAGTGAGGGTAACTTCTAGTTTGTTTGACATGTCATTTCCCCCCTTAACCTAACAGTTCTTCTACTGTTTTACCGCGTAATTTAGCAACATCTTCTACACGTTTTAATTCTGTTAATCCTTGGATTGTTGCACGGACCATGTTAATTGGTGTGTTTGAACCAAGTGATTTAGAAAGAATATCTGTAATACCAGCAAGTTCTAATACCGCACGAACCGGGCCACCAGCAATTACACCAGTACCTGGAGCAGCAGGTTTAATTAGAATTTCACCAGCGCCAAAGTTACCGATGATTAAGTGTGGAGTAGTACCACGAACCATTGGCACTTCGATCAGGTTTTTCTTCGCATCTTCAACTGCTTTACGGATAGCATCTGGAACTTCTTGTGCTTTACCAGTACCAAATCCTACGTGGCCGTTTTTGTCACCAACAACAACCAATGCAGAGAAGCGGAAACGACGTCCACCTTTTACAACTTTAGCTACGCGGTTAATAGTAACAACGCGTTCTTCAAGTTCAAGTTTGTTTGGATCAATGTGACGCATGAAATGTGTCCCTCCTTCTTCTTAAAATTCTAAGCCATTTTCGCGAGCAGCTTCAGCTAAAGCCTTAACGCGTCCATGATATAAGTAACCGCCACGGTCGAATACAACAACTTTGATGTTTTTTTCCGTAGCACGTTTAGCGATTGATTCACCGATAGCTTTAGCAGACTCAAGATTACCTGTACCATCGAAATCTTTTTCCATAGTAGAAGCACTTACAAGTGTTACACCAGCCACGTCATCGATTAATTGCGCATACAAGTGTTTGTTTGAGCGGAATACATTTAAACGTGGACGTTCAGCAGTACCCGTAATCTTAGAGCGTACACGAGCATGACGTTTTTTACGAACTTGATTTTTATCTTGTTTCGTAATCACAGAGGTCACTCCTTTCTAATGCTTATGCAGCATTATTTACCTGTTTTACCTTCTTTACGACGAACAACTTCGCCTTCATAACGAATCCCTTTACCTTTATAAGGCTCTGGTGGACGTACTTGACGGATGTTAGATGCTAAAGCACCAACGCGTTCTTTGTTAATTCCTTTGATGCTAATCTTAGTATTTGTAGGAACTTCTACAACTAAGCCATCTTCAGGTGTGAATTCAACTGGATGAGAGTAACCAACATTCAATACAAGTTTTTCTCCTTGTAGAGAAGCACGGTAACCTACACCAACTAATTCAAGATTACGTTCAAATCCTTTAGATACACCCTCAACCATGTTTGCAAGCAAAGCACGAGTTGTACCATGAATAGTACGGTGATCTTTTGATTCAGAAGGACGTGTTAATGTAACTACGTTCCCTTCAAGCTCTATTTTAATATCTGCATTAAAAGTACGAGTAAGCTCGCCTTTTGGACCTTTTACAGTTACTTCGTTGTTTTTATCGATAGTAACAGTAACGTCTGCAGGAACCTCAATTGGTTTTTTACCTACACGAGACATTCTTTTGCACCTCCATTCGTTTGTTGCTTATTACCAAACGTACGCTACGATTTCGCCGCCAACTTGTTTAGCGCGAGCTTCTTTGTCAGTCAATAGACCATGAGAAGTTGAAACCAAAGCAATACCAAGACCATTTAATACTCTAGGCACCTCATCAGTTTTCGCATAAACGCGAAGACCTGGTTTTGAAATACGTTTAAGACCAGTAATAACGCGTTCGTTGTTTTGACCGTATTTTAAGAAAATGCGAATGATACCTTGTTTGCTATCTTCTACGTATTCTACGTCACGAACAAAACCTTCACGTTTAAGGATCTCAGCGATCTCTTTTTTCATGTTTGAAGCAGGTACTTCCAGTTTCTCGTGGCGAACCATGTTCGCGTTACGAATACGTGTAAGCATATCTGCAATCGGATCTGTCATTGTCATTACATTTACCTCCTTCCCAATTTAGGGGATTACCAGCTGGCTTTTTTAACGCCAGGAATTTGTCCCTTGTAAGCAAGTTCACGGAAACAAATACGGCAAAGTTTAAATTTACGTAAGACCGAATGCGGACGACCGCAACGTTCACAACGTGTGTAAGCTTGTACATTATGCTTTGGCGTGCGCTTTTGTTTAGCGATCATTGATTTTTTAGCCACGTTTACGCCTCCCTTATGTTTACTTTTGGAACGGCATTCCGAATTGTGTTAATAACTCACGAGCTTCTTCATCAGAGTTCGCAGTTGTTACAATTACGATGTCCATACCGCGTACTTTAGACACTTTATCGTAGTCGATTTCAGGGAAAATCAATTGCTCTTTAACACCTAATGTGTAGTTACCGCGACCGTCGAATGCTTTTTTAGAAACACCACGGAAGTCACGAACACGTGGAAGTGAGATAGCGATTAATTTGTCCAGGAAATCATACATACGCTCGCCGCGTAATGTTACTTTCGCGCCGATTGGCATACCCTCACGAAGACGGAAACCAGCGATAGATTTCTTAGCTTTAGTTACAACAGGTTTTTGACCTGTAATAGTAGTTAATTCTTCAACAGCTGCATCAAGTGCTTTTGTGTTTTGAACAGCGTCACCAACACCCATGTTGATAACGATTTTGTCTACTTTAGGCACTTGCATAACTGATTTATATTCAAACTTGCTCATTAGAGCAGGAGAAACTTCCTTAAGAAACTTTTCTTTTAGGCGGTTCATGTGTGTACCTCCCTTCTTCTTTTACTTATTTGTCGATTGATTCGCCTGATTTTTTAGCAATGCGAATTTTCTTACCATCTTCCACTTTGTAACCTACGCGAGTCGGCTCGCCAGATTTAGGGTCGATTAGCATTACGTTTGAAACGTGAATTGAAGCTTCTTGATTCACAATTCCACCTTGCGGGTTTGCCTGGTTAGGTTTCATATGTTTTTTCACGATGTTAAGACCTTCAACTAAAACGCGGTCTTTTTTCGGGAAAGAAGCAATGATAGTACCAGTTTTACCTTTCTCTTTACCAGAGATCACCATAACTTTGTCGCCTTTTTTAACGTGCATTCTATCGCACCTCCTTGATTGGCACTTTCATGTATATTAAAGAACTTCCGGAGCTAAAGATACGATTTTCATGAAGCTGTTGTCACGTAATTCACGTGCTACAGGTCCGAAAATACGAGTTCCGCGCGGGCCTTTATCGTCTTTGATAATAACGCAAGCATTTTCATCAAATTTGATATAAGTACCGTCTTTACGGCGTACACCGCTTTTAGTGCGAACGATAACAGCTTTAACGACGTCACCCTTCTTGACAACGCCACCTGGTGTTGCTTTCTTAACTGTACACACGACGATATCGCCGATGTTAGCAGTTTTACGACCAGAACCACCAAGCACTTTAATTGTTAAAACTTCACGTGCACCTGAGTTGTCAGCAACTTTCATACGACTCTCTTGTTGGATCACTTAGGTAACCTCCTCTCGGAATTTGGTGTATTCCGAACTTTATTTAGATAACTACCGCTTTTTCTACAACTTCCACTAGACGGAAACGTTTTGTAGCTGACAGCGGGCGAGTTTCCATGATACGAACTACGTCGCCTAATTTAGCTTCGTTTAATTCATCATGAGCCTTGAACTTTTTCGAGTATTTAACACGTTTGCCATATAGCTTGTGTTTTTTGTATGTTTCAATCATTACAGTAATCGTTTTGTCCATTTTGTCTGAAACAACACGGCCTGTATATACTTTACGTTGATTACGCTCAGTCATGCCTGAAAACCTCCTTTATCAGTTATTTGCACTGATTTCTCTTTCACGAATCACAGTTTTCATACGCGCGATACCTTTGCGTACTTCACGAATACGAGCTGTGTTCTCTAATTGACCAGTCGCCAATTGGAAGCGAAGGTTGAAAAGCTCTTCTTTCAGTGATTTCACTTTTTGTTCGATTTCTGCAGTGGTAAGGTCACGGAGTTCATTAGCTTTCATTAGATTCACCACCAATTTCTTCACGTTTTACAATTTTGCATTTCACAGGAAGTTTATGTGATGCAAGTCGAAGTGCTTCACGTGCGATCTCTTCAGATACACCAGCAATTTCAAACATGATCTTTCCTGGTTTAACTACTGCAACCCAACCTTCAGGAGCACCTTTACCTGAACCCATTCGTACTTCAAGAGGCTTTTTAGTATAAGGCTTGTGCGGGAAAATCTTAATCCATACTTTACCGCCACGTTTCATGTAACGTGTCATTGCAATACGTGCAGATTCAATCTGACGGTTAGTGATCCAGCTAGCTTCTACAGCTTGTAATCCGAATTCACCGAATGTTACTTCTTTACCGCCTTTTGCTTCCCCACGCATTTTTCCGCGATGTTCGCGACGATATTTAACGCGTTTAGGCATTAACATATTATTTGCCTCCTTCCCCAGAGTTCTTCTTAACTGGAAGGACTTCACCGCGATAGATCCATACTTTAACACCAAGCTTACCATAAGTAGTGTCTGCTTCTGCATGAGCATAATCAATGTCAGCGCGAAGCGTATGAAGCGGAACAGTTCCTTCACTGTAATGTTCAGCACGAGCGATATCAGCGCCACCTAGACGACCTGATACTTGTGTTTTGATACCTTTCGCTCCAGAACGCATAGTGCGTTGGATCGACTGCTTTTGAGCACGACGGAAAGATACGCGGTTTTCTAATTGACGTGCGATGTTTTCAGCAACTAGCTTAGCATCTAAGTCTGCACGCTTGATTTCAACGATGTTGATGTGAACACGCTTGCCAGTAGTAGTGTTAAGGTTCTTACGAAGTGCTTCCACTTCAGTACCACCTTTACCAATTACCATACCTGGTTTCGCAGTGTGAATTGTGATGTTTACACGGTTTGCAGCGCGCTCGATTTCAACTTTAGAAACAGATGCGTCTTTCAAACGAGTTTCGATATAGCTACGAATTCTTAAGTCTTCGTGAAGTAGAGTTGCATAGTCTTTTTCAGCATACCATTTTGACTCCCAGTCACGAATAATACCGATTCGTAATCCTATTGGATGTACTTTTTGACCCACGAATTATCCCTCCTTCTTCTCAGATACCACGATAGTGATGTGGCTAGTGCGTTTGTTAATCGCGCTTGCACGTCCCATCGCACGTGGACGGAAACGTTTCAATGTTGGACCTTCATCAACAAATACTTCTGAAATAATTAATTTATTTACGTCTAAATCATAGTTGTGCTCAGCGTTTGCAACGGCTGATTTTAACACTTTTTCAACGACAGGAGATGCCGATCTTGGAGTGTGGTTTAAAATCGCAACTGCTTCACCGATTTGCTTGCCTCGGATTAAATCAACGACTAATCGTACTTTACGAGGGGCAATACGCACTGTTCTAGCAATAGCTTTAGCTTGCATCAGGATAACCTCCTCTCAAATTAGCGTCTTGTTTTCTTATCGTCAGCACCATGGCCTTTATACGCACGAGTTGGTGCGAATTCGCCTAATTTGTGCCCTACCATATCTTCAGTTACATATACTGGAACGTGTTTACGTCCGTCATATACTGCAATTGTTAAACCGATAAAAGTCGGGAAAATTGTAGAACGGCGAGACCAAGTTTTGATCACTTGTTTTTTCTCAGAATCCTTTTGTGCATCGACCTTCTTCATAAGATGGTCATCTACAAATGGTCCTTTTTTCAAGCTACGACCCATTTTGGAACCTCCCTCAGAGATCTCACTACGGCTCTTTTGTCGAACCGCAGAAGAATCACATTATTTTTTACGACGACGAATGATAAATTTGTCGGACTTGTTTTTCTTTTTACGAGTCTTATAACCAAGAGTTGGTTTACCCCATGGAGTCATTGGTGATTTACGTCCGATTGGAGAACGTCCTTCACCACCACCGTGTGGGTGATCGTTCGGGTTCATTACAGATCCACGTACAGTTGGGCGTTTACCTAACCAACGGTTACGACCTGCTTTACCGATGTTAATTAATTCGTGTTGTTCGTTACCTACTTGACCGATAGTTGCACGGCATGTACCCAAGATCATGCGAACTTCACCAGATTGTAAACGGATAATTACGTACTTATCTTCTTTACCAAGTACTTGCGCAGAAGTACCAGCAGAACGTACTAATTGTCCACCTTTACCAGGCTTCATTTCGATGTTATGGATAGTAGTACCCATTGGAATGTTTTGTAATGGAAGTGCGTTACCTGGCTTGATATCAGCTTCTGGACCTGACAAAATTGTCATTCCCACTTCTAAGCCTTTAGCAGCTAGGATATAACGTTTTTCACCATCTACGTAGTTAATCAATGCGATATTCGCAGAGCGGTTTGGATCATACTCAATAGTAGCAACGCGTCCTGGAATGCCATCTTTATTTCGTTTGAAATCGATGACACGGTATTGACGCTTATGGCCGCCACCATGATGACGAACAGTTAACTTACCTTGGTTATTACGGCCACCTTTACGTTTGACAGGCTCAAGCAATGATTTCTCAGGCTTGTTTGTCGTGATTTCAGCGAAATCAGAAGCTGTCATGTTACGTCGACCATTGGAGGTAGGTTTGTACTTTTTAATCGCCATGTTTATTCCCTCCTTCTTGTTTGTTGAATTCTATAATCTTTTAAGATTAAGATTCGAAAATTTCGATGTCTTTGCTATCAGCAGTCAACTTAACAATTGCCTTACGACGTTTGTTTGTGTATCCACCAAATTTACCAACGCGTTTGAATTTACCTTTGTAGTTCATGATGTTAACTTTCTCAACATCAACGCCAAAGATTTCTTCGATTGCGTGTTTAACTTGAGTTTTGTTGGCGCGAGTGTCCACTAAGAAAGTGTACTTTTTCTCTTCCATAATTTCTGAAGAACGCTCGGTAATGACCGGACGTTTAATAATATCACGTGCTTCCATTATCCAAGCACCTCCTCTACTTTTTCTACAGCTGCTTTAGTAATGACAATCTTGTCATGACCAAGCAAATCAAGAACGTTAATGCCTGTTGCTGATACAACTGTAACTCCTGGGATGTTACGAGCAGATAATGCTACGTTTTCATCAAGTTCAGCAGTAACGAACAAAGCTTTTTTCTCGATTGAAAGGTCTTTCAACACTTTCAAGAAATCTTTCGTTTTTGGTGCATTCAACACTAAGCCTTCAAGAACTACGAAGTTCTCTTCTAACACTTTCGCAGAAAGAGCAGAACGAAGAGCTAAGCGACGTACTTTTTTCGGTAGTTTGTAGCTGTAGCTACGTGGAACTGGTCCGAAAACAACACCACCACCGCGCCATTGCGGAGAACGAATCGACCCTTGACGAGCACGACCTGTTCCTTTTTGTTTCCAAGGCTTACGGCCACCACCAGCAACTTCTGAGCGGTTTTTAACTTTATGATTACCTTGACGTAATGAAGCGCGTTGAGCGATTACTGCGTCAAATAATACAGAACCATTTGGTTCGATTCCGAAGATCGAATCGTTTAATTCGATTTCACCAACCGATTTACCAGTTTGATTAAGTAAAGATACCTTTGGCATTCCTGTTTCCTCCTTTCTTTAATTATTAGTTCGCTTTAATAGCAGTCTTAACAACTACTAGTGCTTTACGTGAACCAGGAACATTACCTTTAACTAGTAGCAAGTTACGATCTTCGTCAACTTTTACAATTTGTAAATTTTGAATCGTAATCATTGTGCCACCCATTTGACCAGGTAATTTCTTTTGTTTGAATACGCGGTTCGGAGCAACTGGCCCCATTGAACCTGGACGACGGTGATAGCGAGATCCGTGAGCCATAGGTCCTCGAGATTGGTTATGGCGTTTAATAACACCTTGGAAACCTTTACCTTTTGTCACACCAGATACATCAATTACATCGCCTTCTGCGAAAATTCCAACTTTGACTTCTTGACCAACTTCGTAATCGGCTAAGTTCATGTCGCGGAATTCGCGGATGAAGCGCTTAGGAGCAGTGTTTGCTTTAGCTACGTGCCCTTTAGCAGGTTTGTTTGAAAGCTTTTCACGCTTATCATCAAAACCTAACTGGATTGCTTCGTAACCATCCGTTTCAACTGATTTCTTTTGAAGTACTACGTTTGGAGCAGCTTCAATTACAGTTACCGGGATTAAATCACCGTTCTCAGCGAAAACTTGCGTCATACCGATTTTTCTACCTAAGATTCCTTTGGTCATCCGTCACACCTCCTACAATATTTGTTTTTCTATTTATTATTTACCATTAAAGTTTGATTTCAATATCAACGCCAGATGGTAAGTCAAGCTTCATTAACGCATCAACAGTTTGTGGTGTTGGGTTAACGATATCGATCAGACGCTTATGCGTACGCATTTCGAATTGCTCACGAGAATCTTTGTACTTGTGAACAGCACGAAGAATTGTATACACAGACTTCTCAGTTGGAAGTGGAATCGGACCTGATACACTTGCACCTGAACGTTTAGCTGTCTCGACAATTTTCTCAGCAGACTGATCAAGAATTCGATGATCATACGCTTTTAAACGGATACGAATTTTTTGTTTTGCCATTATTTTCCCTCCTTTTCGCCTATTTACTAGACATTCTCCACGAAAATTTTTCAACAACCCGCCATGGCAAAGCGGCCGGGTGTGTCGATAACCTCTCGTTTCATAGCAGTCAAAGACCAACATTCAACATTATACAGAATAAAAAAGAATTCCGCAAGTGCTTTGACGAAATTCTTTCTGAATGCTTTTTTATTGTAAATTGATTTTAATTTAAAGGCAATAGTTCTACTAATAGTCCGAACATTAAGTTCTTATTTCATTTGTGATCCAGGTGAATTTATCCGCTGCTTTTAACGGCTTTATTCATTCCGGACCACTTGACTTACCAATACAGTCTTTCATTCTTATCATAAACTTATACTTAAGAATTAGAGTGGCAATTATAAAACCATTACAGCTATCCAACCAAATACAAGCAACGGAATATTGTAATGAATGAAAGTCGGCACACATGTATCCCAAATGTGATTATGTTGTCCATCCACATTTAATCCTGCGGTAGGTCCTAACGTACTATCTGATGCAGGCGATCCAGCATCTCCAAGTGCTCCTGCTGTTCCGATAAGGGCAATTATTGCTAACACACTAAAATCAAATTCAACCGCTAGCGGAACAAAGATTGCCGCAATAATCGGAATCGTCGCGAAGGAAGATCCGATACCCATGGTAACAACCAAACCGATTAACAACATCAACATTGCTGCAAGTGATTGATTTCCTTCTAATATAGAAGAAACACTTCCAACCAAGGATTCAATATCTCCTGTAGTTTGGATTACTGAAGCAAAGCCATTAGCTGCAATCATGACGAAACCAATGAAAGCCATCATACGCATTCCTTCTATTAACACTTCATCAGCTTCTTTTACTTTCAAAGCTCCTGAAATATATAAAGTCGCTATACCTGCTAATGCACCAATAATCATTGACTCCATTACAATCTGCGCAGTCAACGCTGCAATTAAAGCAATTACTGTGAAAACTACGTCTTTTTTACTCACGTTTACTACAAGCGTTTCTTTTACATTCATATCTCGATCATATTCTCTTGGTTTGCGATACGAAAAGAAGATTGCTATAAGTAATCCAACAATCAATCCTGCCGTTGGAATCAACATTGCATATGGTATATCTTTCATATCGATTACTAATCCTGCTGCTTCCATTTGATTCGCAATAATTTCATGAAAGATAAATCCGAATCCATATGGCAATAAAATATATGGAGCTGTTAATCCAAATGTTAATACTGTCGCAATCAATCTTCTATCTATTTTTAAAAGATTCATTACATGTAAAATTGGTGGAATCAATAATGGGATAAATGCAATATGAATCGGGATCAGATTTTGTGAGAAGACAGCCATTAAGAGCAAAGCTAATATAATAAATGTTTTAGCTAATGCCGTTCTATCTTTCTCTCCATCTTTTTTAACCAATTCTAGAATCGTAGCTACAAGAAGTTCAGGAATTCCCGTTCTAGAAATAGCTACTGCAAAACCTCCTAGCAACGCATAGCTTAGGGCTATTGAAGCTCCTCCCCCTAACCCATCAGTGAAAGCCGTGATCGTATCCGATAATGAAATCCCTCCTATTAAACCACCAGCAAGGGCTCCTACAAGTAAAGACAAAACAACATTCACTCGCAGCAAACTCAGTACGAGCATAACTGCAACCGCTATAATAACTGCATTCATATAATTTAACTCCTCAATTCACTTTAGTATAGTAGTGTGCTAATTTGACAAAGTAAATAATATCAAATTGTGTATAGAAAGTCAACAATTTGAGTTATGTAGAAGATGATCAATTCTTTCTACACTCTCCAACAGTAAAGAGACTTGGAGCCACCGGCGAAAAGGCTCCCATTTTAATGGTTTTGATTTTCGCTTCGCATCTGTTATAAAGAAGAGCGGTTCATTG
>JBFIXW010000019.1:0-24867 GCA_041605715.1 Paenisporosarcina sp. | reverse complement strand
CGAATTAGCAAAACAATTAGGGCGAACGGTAGTAGAACATTTATTGACTCCGGACACATTTAAACGTCGTTTTTTCTCTCAAGAGATGAGCCGAAAGGCAGAAATATGGATGCAAAGCCAGATAAATAAACATGTGTTTGACTCCGATATGACGATCCAACAATGGATGCAAAAAGCTGGGATAGAGAAAGTACCTAGTCGAGTAGAAACAAAAATTGATAACATCTTAGATGAGCAAATCATTAGCATGGAAAAGCGTTTTTCTACCAAATCAATTCGTGAAATAGCACCTGAACAGTGGTTAGAAAAAGCAAATGAGCAAATTCCAGAAATTGTAGAGTACATGTTAAATAAAGGCGAATCCTTCTTTGAATCAGACGAGGGAAGACAAACGATTAAACGACTGGTTGACGACTTTCTTTCTTCTAAAGGTACTTTAGGAAATATGATTCAAATGTTTATGGGAGAGTCGTCCACTATCGTCGATAAAGTCCAGCCTGAGATTCAAAAATTCCTAAGAGCTCCAGGAACATTTGATTTAATTGCCAATATCATTCGTGGGGAATGGGAAAAGTTAAAAGATCGACCACTGCAAGAATTAATCGGAGGTTTCGATTGGCAGCCCATCTTATCAACCGTAAAGACGTATGTAAAGCAAGAGCTAGCAGTTGAAAAACGACTAGATGTTACGTTACAATCATACTGGCCAGACGGTGCAAACTGGACAACACTTAACTTCACGCCGAAGTTAACGAATTTTGCTTTCCTTCAAGGAGAACAAAAGCTCGAAGAAATGATACACCGCTTAAAATTAGAAGATATGGTTAAAGAGCAGGTGGATTCATTCCCAGTGCAACGTTTAGAAGAATTAGTTCTTGGTATTTCGAAGAAAGAATTTAAAATGATAACGGTCCTTGGAGCAGTTCTTGGAGGTTTTATCGGGATTATTCAAGGTCTTATCGTCTACTTTATGAATATGATATAGGAGTGATTTTCAATGACTGTAAACATTTATGATGACATTAATCGATTAGAAACATCTTTTAGAAAAACGAATGAATATGCCATGGTACAAAATGCTGTTGCAGAAGTGAAATCAGATGAACAAGCTTTGGCACTATTTAAAAGCTTTAGAGATCTTCAGATGACATTGCAACAAAAACAAATGGCTGGAGAAGAAATTTCAGGAGAAGAACTTGAGTATGCTCAAAAAACAGCACAACTGGCTCAAGCAAATCCTAAAATTGAAAAGATGCTTCAAGCTGAAATGGGCTTAAGTGGTTTAATCGAAGAAGTGAATCGAGTTTTAATGAAACCAGTGCAATCTTTATATGAAGGAATGTAAAACCGGCTAATGCCGGTTTTTCTTTTTGCTTTTATGAAAGAATAACAACACTCATTTCATTTATAAAAAGCAGTAAAGGATACATTTTAGGGTATATGTTACAAGTATCCAAAAGAAAGGCGGTAAAGCATGATCTTATTTACACTTTTACTTACTTGTGGACTTATTGCTGTACATATTTTATCCAAAAGGTTAGATTTTTTAAGACATTCTCCTCGACACGTGTTTCTATCTTATTCTTCAGGGGTTGCAGTATCTTATGTATTTGTTCATTTATTGCCGGAGTTAAATGAATATCAAATGAAGCTAGAAAATACAGTTCAATCAAATTTTTGGATGGTTATTGAAGATCACATTTATATTGTCGCAATGATTGGACTTGCTATTTTCTATAGTTTAGAAGTGATGGTTAGAAAAAAAGAAAAGTTGGATGAAAAAGAAGGCGGAGATCATGAGTCTTTGCAAAGATTTCAAATTCATATTGCTTCTTTCTTTTTTTACAATGCAGTAATTGGATATTTGTTGGTTCGTGGTGAAAATGAAGGTATTATTGGTACGCTATTGTATTTTATTGCTATGAGTGTCCATTTCGTTACGAATGACTGGAGTCTAAGGGAATCTCATAAAGAAGAATATGATCGATTCGGTAGATGGTTGCTCGCTTTTGCTATTTTCGTAGGTTGGAGTGTGGGTGCTTTTATTGAAATAAACGATGTGGTGGTTTCACTTCTTACCGCTTTTTTAGCGGGAGGAATAATATTGAATGTCATGAAGGATGAATTACCTGAAGTACAAAAAAGTAATTTAACCGCATTTTTAATCGGAATTTTAAGTTATACATTATTATTGTTATTTTTACACTAAGTACAAAGTTCAAATATGGTTAAATATAAAAGAAGACCGAGCGTCAACTATTGAAATTGGAGGCTCGGTCTATCATTAAGCACAACAAAAAACCGACTCTACAAAAGTAGAGTCGGTTTGAAAGGTTAAATTATGCTTTTTGAACGTTTGAAGCTTGAGCTCCACGAGCGCCTTGCTCAACGTCGAAAGTAACTTTTTGACCTTCGTCTAAAGATTTGAAGCCTTCACTTTGGATTGCTGAGAAATGTACGAATACATCGTCCCCATTTTCACGCTCGATAAAACCAAAACCTTTTTCTGCATTAAACCATTTTACTGTACCTTGTTCCATTTTTGTTGCCTCCTAGTGTGAAATTCACACAATGTAATACTATCCCTGCCCAAAGTGATCATTAAGACGATAAGTTTGAAACGTATACAAATCTTTTACACTGACAAAAATAATTCTTCTTAAGAATAACATGGATGTTTCAAATAAGCAAATGAAAAGATTTAGTTCCTTAAAGAATCCTTATTTCACTAATTGTAAGCATAGTGGGAGTTGATGTTAGTTAAGTATAAATATGAATTATACATTCGATTTAATCGTATATTTGAAATAAAAATCTGTTACCCTGTCCTATTCATTCAAAAAACACTTTTTGCTTTTCGTTGTTAAAGTTGATGTTATAATTTAATTATTGTTCTCGAAAAGAGAACTAAGACGAATGAAGGATGATAGGAAATGTATTGTTTGGCAAAGGCTAATTATGAATTTTTTGTTTATGGATTATCCTCGAAAGTAAAGCCCTTTATTCAAGGGAATCTTCAAACGGATTGGCATTTACATTTTTTTACTAGTGAAAACGATTTATTACTTGCAGTCAACAAAATACCTCGAAAACAAAATCAAAAAATCGTGTCACTTCTATATTAAGTAAACCTAAGAGTATTTTTAAAAAGGATTGATAATTTATGGATAAAGACATTATATCGTTACCTAACTTAATATTGAGTAAAGAAGTACGGACAATGCTTGCTTCTCTTGATTCAAAATATAGCAAAATGAACGATTTATCTAAAATTTTTTCAACGCTTTTTGAAGAGGGAAGAATTTCAGAACAAGAGTTAAAATTTTATAAAACAAAATTTTTGTGTTTGAAACTTTCTTCACAAAATGGAACGGAAATTTAACAATACTGCTTTTGCGATTTATTTATATGAAGTAACCAATATGCTAGCTGGAATTTTTCAACGGCTTCTCTTCCTCCAGAAGTTAAAAAATTCACAAATGGTCGCAGGTTTGAATTTACATTTAAAATGACTAGTTTGATAAATAATGAATATGTAAATTATATTGAGGTTACCAATCATGAAAAGGAACATCACTTATTTGTGGCAGAATATAAACAAAATCTGCTAAAATATGGTTACCTATCTTTATTCGTAGGCGTATTAAGACAAAATGGATCAACTATTGGATTCACAACTATACTTTTTAATGAATTAAAAACCTTTACACAAGATGAGATTGAAATTTTCCAACAGTTTAATGGTTTTGTGGAAATTAGTTTACAAGATGTCAATAGCCAATTTATTCAAATAGTTAAAAAACAAATCTAATATTTTTAGTTGAAGGAAAATTATGGAGGCGTTAATTGTGATCGGATATGGCGCTCGTTTAAAAAGTTTAAGATTAACATCTAACCTTACAATGGACACTGTTTCTAAAGCAGCTGGCATTGCCAAGTCGACGTACGCTGGTTACGAATCTGAATTTAGACAACCCTCATTAGAGAAGCTTTCCTTTTTTGCTGATTACTATCAAGTCTCGACCGACTACTTGTTATGTCTTACGAATGAAACTAAGTCTATAGACAAATATACTATAGAAAATTTGCTTACAGAATCGAAAAATTTGCATTGGGATGGAATTCCTTTAAGTGAAGCAGACATGGAAGAATTAGTCGTTTTTCTGAAAAAAATGATGAAGCATCACTCCAAGACTTCTGACAAGCAAGTTCAAAATGGGTGATAGATGCTAGTAACTGGTCATTTTTTATGACTGTTTTTTTTCATTTCAGAATGGAACAATTTGTTAAATTAATTGCGTCTATTTTTCTATCATTAAGTCTTCTCTAAAAACTCGATAAATAATGAAATTCAAGTGAAATAAAGGGATTTGCAATTTTCTATCGAATAGTCATTCAATGAATGACTATTCACATAAGGAAAGGTGTGCAACTATGAACTACGAAACGGTTGTCTTAGAAAAAAATGGTCGAGAAGCAACATTAATATTAAACCGCCCTCATAGTATGAATGCTATGAACGGATTGATGATGAAGGAAATCGCAGATGCTCTTGAAAGTATGCAGGGAGATACAGATTTACAAGTGTTAGTGATCAAAGGGGAAGGAAAAGCCTTCTCTGCTGGTGGAGATATTAAAGCGATGTTAGACCCAGAATCTCCTCTTGATATTGAAACAGTTATGGTGGATGTTTCTCGATTAGCTAAGGCTCTATACACGCTCCCAATTATCACGATTGCATCAGTGCACGGAGCAGCTGCGGGTCTTGGATTAAGTCTAGTACTCGGTTGTGACGTTGTGATTGCTGAAGAGAATAGTAAACTTGCGATGAATTTTATCGGCATCGGTCTTGTCCCTGATGGAGCGGGGCATTTCTTTTTGAAAGAACGAGTAGGTATTCCTAAAGCAAAACAATTAATTTGGTCTGGAAAGGTCTTGAACGGTCATGAGGCTTTATCACTTGGATTAATTGACGAAGTAACGGCAGAAGGAAGAGCTTATGAACAGGCAGAAGTAACAGCCAATAAACTATTAACGTCTCCGTTAAAAGCAATGATTGCGTCAAAACAAATTTTACACACTCAACACATTCATGAACTTGAGAGAATATTATCGCTTGAAAGCACGTCACAAGCAGCAATGAGAAAATCTAAAGATCATCTTGAGGGTATTCAAGCGTTTGTTGAAAAGCGCAAACCACATTTTCAAGGAAAATAATAAAAAAGTCTGCATCGAGTGAAAAACCCACTCATGCAGACTTTTTGCTTATACGTGAAATAAAATCAGCTTTCCGGAAGTATTAACTAAACGATGAGTAGCTTCAGTTAACTGTTTTTCGTCAATTTTAGCTTGCCCTTTTGCTTTCGCTTCTTCGTCTGAAGCAAATTCCCATGTTTCTTCTACGATTAATTTTCCTGTTGGTTCATACGCGGTAAATTTATAAGGTTTCATATATATCCAACCTTTCTGAAATGAATCTAGGTTCATTATACAAGTTTTTCAATTAAAAAAAAACACTGTTATCTCCCAATTCGATGATGAGTAAAATATGCTATGAAAATTTTCATTATTATCGAATTATTGAATCTTTATATTTATATATACGTACTATTATTATCTTGAAATATTCGAAGGGGTGTTCTAATGACGTTGCAAATAAATCAAGTCACTAAAAAATTCGGTGATTTCACAGCGGTACAAGATCTTTCCATGACTGTTAAGCAAGGAAGTATGTATGGATTTCTTGGTGCCAATGGGGCTGGGAAAACGACAACGTTCCGAATGATTCTAGGGTTACTAGATGCAACAGAAGGTTCGATTTCGTGGAATGGGAAACCGATTACTTACTCCAATAGTACTCATATTGGTTACTTACCTGAAGAACGTGGCCTCTACCCAAAAATGAAAGTTGAAGACCAACTCATGTATTTAGGTCAACTTCGAGGAATGAAGAAAAATGATGCAAAACAAGCAGCGAATCAGTGGTTAGAGAAATTTGAAGTGCCACATTATGCAACTAAAAAAGTAGAAGAGTTATCCAAAGGAAATCAACAAAAAATACAAGTCATTGCGTCCCTTATACATAAGCCTTCACTCATAATTTTAGATGAGCCATTTAGTGGATTAGATCCAGTCAATGTAGAAATACTAAAAAAAGCAATCATCGATGTCCAACAAGAGGGAGCAACAATTGTCTTTTCAAGTCATCGTATGGACCACGTGGAAGAACTTTGTGAACAGCTTTGCATTATGGATCATGGAAAAGCAATCGTTAGTGGATCACTTCGTGATATTAAACGTGGATTTGGTCGACAGAATGTACGCTTAAAAGCAGATTTTGACTTGAGCTTCTTAAATGCTGTTGTTCCAGGAGTTACTTCATATAAGCCTTCGAATGAAGGTGGGCTATTCCAAATTGGAGAGGAAAAAATAGCTCATGAGTTATTAAAAATGGCTTTAACTAAAGGTGATATTAGGCACTTTGCTATAGAAGAACCTTCACTACAAGATATCTTTATTGAAAAGGTGGGTAAAGATCATGCGTGATTTTTGGATAATTTTTAAACAATCTTTTTGGACAAAAGCTAAAACGAAATCATTTGTCATCACCACATTAATTGTCATTGCAGGGATATTCTTAATGTCTAATATTTCTTCTATTATTTCTAAAATAGAAGAAGCAGGGATTTTTGGTGATGAAGTAAACATAAATGAAGTATTCGTCATAGATGAAGGAAATCAATTACTTAAGCCTTTACAAAATCAATTGAGTGCGACAGAAAGTGAAATTATTTTAGTCTCTTCATCTGATTCGGTTAAGGAATTAGAACAAAAAATAAGGGATGAAGAGATTTCGAGTTTTTTAAAGTTATCACTAGATAAGTCAAAAACGATTCAAGCAACTTACACATCAGAAAGTGCTAACGCGATTGAACAACCTATGAATATTCAAGAAGCATTACAAAGTGTTCAAACAAATATTAAAGCAGAATCTCTCGAATTAACTGGAGAAGAAGTAGGTCAGTTATTTACGCCAATCCAATTCCAACAAGATGCTGTCGTGGACTCGTCGAAATCTGAAGAGGAGTTAAGTCAAGCGCGAGGTTTAGTGTATGTATTGATATTTGTCATCTATTTCGCTGTATTCTACTACTCCAATATGATTGCCATGGAAGTTGCTACAGAAAAATCTTCTCGAGTAATGGAAATCATTATTTCGAGTGTATCGCCTGTTAAGCATATGTTTGCAAAAATTGCGGGCGTAGGGACTCTAGGTTTATTACAAATCGCTTTGTTTGGTTTAGTTGGTTTTGCGGCGTTAAAAACAAGTTCATCTGATTTATCATCAGGGATATTTACTTTCTTTGGATTTTCAAATGTTCGAATAAGTACCATGATTTTTGCAGTCGTCTTTTTCTTGTTAGGCTATTTCCTTTATGCCACACTAGCTGCATTATTAGGATCGCTGGTAAGTCGTACAGAAGACGTTCAACAATTATTGTTACCAATGACATTCTTAATTATCATTGCTTCTTTTATTGCGTTCTCAGGAATAGGAAACCCAGAAGCAGGCTATGTTCAAGTTGCCTCGTATATCCCGTTTTTCACACCGTTAGTTATGTTTTTACGAGTGGGGATGCTGGACTTGCCACTATGGGAACCAATACTAGGAATTGCGATTATGTTGGTTAGTATTTTTATTCTCGGTTGGTTTGGTTCACGAGTCTATCGTGGTGGTGTATTAATGTA
Organism: Paenisporosarcina sp.; assembly: GCA_041605715.1. GTDB lineage: Bacteria > Bacillota > Bacilli > Bacillales_A > Planococcaceae > Paenisporosarcina. The sequence continues at coordinate 17,118 of JBFIXW010000019.1, read as the reverse complement.
TGGTGCTTCACAATCATTAAAAGATATTAAGAAAGCTATTCAACTTGGAAAGAGTTAATACATTAACGGGCCTGTCTCCTAAATCAGTTAGTGACTGGGAGACAGTTCTTTTTTCTATGCGTTGATTTAAGTTTCAACCCACTTTCATGATTTGTTGCTAATCTTTGCGACGAAGCTAGCGCAGCGATACAGGAGCAGATGTTTTCCGCCGTCTTCCACTTCAATTCTCCACCGCTTAAAAAAGAAATTCATAAAATATATACAAAAACAGTATGAGACAAAGTTTCTTTTACAATACCAAATGCGACAAGAGTCTTTGTAGACAACCCTGTTCTATCTTTAATATACTCTGTTATATTTTTAAAAAAGTTGCCTTATAAACCTCTAACTGATTGTTGTGAAACGCGAAAAAAGGTGCCTGTTCCTGTTGTTGTTTCTGCAGCACTTTGCTAACTTCTATATATAATAATGCGGTGTAACGAAAATCACTGAGCCAAGTAGCCATTTGCCATTTCAAATGGTAAAATAAGAACAAATATTCGACTTTTAGAGGAGGTAATTTCTTGTCCGCTATTCGTTTCTTTCATGCAGCAGACTTACATTTAGATAGTCCGTTTAAAGGAGTGTCTTCAATGCCTGCTGATCAATTAAAAAGTTTAAGAGAAAGTACCTTTAATGCATTTCAATCTTTAATTGACTTTACGGTACAAGAAAAACCAGATTTTTTATTAATAGTAGGAGATATATATGACGGTGAAGACCGTAGTTTACGAGCTCAACATAAATTTCAACAGGGGATGGAACTTTTAAATAAGCACCAAATTCCGGTCTTTATTAGCTATGGCAATCATGATCATTTAGGTGGCAAGTGGACGAGATTCCAATTGCCTGACAATGTTCATGTATTTGATAAGAAATTAGAAAAGAAACTCATCCAAATACGACAACAAGATGTCTATATAAGTGGATTTAGTTATAAAGAGAGGCATGTAAAAGATTCGATGAGTTCATTATTTGAAGAAGCAACTCAAGACGAGGCTTTATATATTGGGATGTTACATGGCAGCTTAGCTGGAGATACAACACATGCTGTTTATGCGCCTTTTACTAAAGACGAACTAATTAGTAAGAAGTATGACTATTGGGCGTTAGGGCACATACACAAAAGACAAGTGATACATGCAGAACCGCCAATTGTCTACTCAGGTAATATTCAAAGTCGCCATCGAAATGAAAAAGGTATAAAAGGGTTTTATGATGTTAGTTTAGAAAAAGGTCAGTCAGCATTAACTTTTGTTCCTACATCATCCATTATTTACGATGAAGTCATATGTTCGTGTAAAGACATTGTCCATGCGAATGAATGGTTTGAAGCGATGGATGAAGTCATAGATCGATTTAGAAGTGAGCATGGGGCTGGTGTGGTTGAAGTGCTACTTACAGAAATTGATGTACAAACTCATGCTATGTTCGAAGCAACTCCAATGGATGAGTGGCTGTCGATGATTCGTGAAAATCAAGAATTCAAAGATCCTCATGTATGGGTTCAGTCCATTACGCTGGAGATGCCGGAAACGATTGAAATGGAATCTAGTGGTCTCACAGAACAAGTCCTCTCCATCATGGAGAGTTGGGATACACAAGAATGGAAAGAAATCGTCAGTGATGTATATCAGCATTCTAGATCTAGTCGATTTATGGACAAGTTAACAGAAGATGAATACAAAGATATTGAACAGAATGCACGTGCATTTATTCACAGAGAACTTACTGTAAAGGAGTGAAAATCCCATGAGAATTCAAAAGCTTGTTATATATGGATTTGGACAACATGAAGACATTCAAATCGATTTAAAAGATGGGATTAATGTTTTCTTTGGTTTGAATGAAGCTGGGAAAACAACTATTCAACAGTTTATTTTGTCTGTTCTTTTTGGTTTCCCACTTCGCAATCAAGGACTTTTAAGATATGAACCAAAAGGTGGAGGTAAACACGGAGGACAAGTCCATATTCTTCATCCTGAGTTTGGGAAGGTCATCGTGGAGCGTACAAAAGGGAAGTCTGCTGGAGATGTAACCGTGTATTTTGAAAATGGTGCTCGCGGAGATGAAGAAACTCTCAAAAAAGTACTTTACAGATATGACCGAGCTTCTTTTGAATCTATTTTTTCATTCACCATATTACAATTGCAAAACTTTGATAAAATGACAGAGGAAGAGTTAAGTAGAACTTTACTAGCATCTGGTACCACAGGTGTCGATGCGATGAATAAGCTTGAACAAAGAGCTTCGAAGGAAATGAATATTTTATTTAAAAAGTCAGGTAAAAATCCTGAAATGAATATTAAAATTGAAGAGATTCGAACGCTAGAGCAAACATTAAAAGAATCTCGGTCTCAAATTGATCAATATGAACCTTCAATTATACGGATTTCAGAAATAGAACAAGAATTAAAGCGAATACACGAAGAAGAATCAGAGCTGAAAATTCAAAATGAGCAGCTTGCCAAGTACCGACAAGCTAAACCTTTAGTTGAACAACAACAAGAGTTAAAAGCAAAGTTAAGTAACATTAGTCAAAACTCCTTCCCTAAGGAAGGAATTCGTCGGTTCGAAGGACTCAAGGATCGCGTACAAGAACTTACGATCCAAATCACTCAGTTAGAGCAAAATATTCAACAATCCAAAGGACAAGCTTTTGAGAAAGATCCAAATGAGCACATTAAACAATTAGAATCTACGCTCGCAAAAGAATCCGAATGGCATCACTTAAAGCTACGTAAACAGCAGTTAGCAAATGAGCGTGACCAAGCTACGCGAGATATAGAACAGCAAATGCGTTTAATAGGTATCAAAGATAAAGAGCATTTTTCCCGAGTTGTGAAAATGGATGTATCCCTTCAAAAAGAAGAGCATTTCCAAAATATCGTGAATGATCTATCACAAGTAGATGAATCAATGCGTTACGAAAATCAAGGTTTGAGTCGCCTACAATCAGAATTAGAAGAATCTAATCGGAATTTAGCTGAGTTAAAAGAAGAAGCACCAACAAACGAAGAGATTGAATTGGCAAGTAAGAAAGCTGCATTGGTCAATCAATTAGCCGAATTAAAAGCACTCCAACATGTTTCGCAAATATCAGAAGAGTCTTCTAACAAATCAAACATTCCCTTTATGGTAAGTGGACTTATCTTGCTCACTTCTATAATCGGAGCTGCACTAATCGGTAATTGGTTAATTGCAAGCTTTGGCTTAGTTTTAGCTGGAATCATTTTATTTTTATTAATGAAAGGGAATCAATCCACTCCCCAAGCTAAAAAGAAGGATTACCGTGAAGATATTACGAATGTGGAACAAGAGCTCGTAAAAGCTGAGCAAATGGCCAATAAAGTGATGAATTTTAATGGGAAACAAAAACAACTACTCGACCAACAAGCTGAAAAGCAACATGTTCGAGCAAAATTATCGGAGAATCTTACTCGCTTAACCGAAAAGAAACGTGAAGCTAATCAACATCTTAACGAATTTTTAATGGCATATGGATTTGATGGATTAACTCAAACTCAATTGTTTACAGAATTATTTAAGCGAATCAGACTAATTCAAGAGCTTCATCAAACGATAGCTCAAAAAGCTTCCGAACATCAAAAGGTCATTGAGGAAATTCATCATCAGATCGCAATGATGACTGAATTGACAGGTGAAACGCTAAATGAAAACAATGCGTACCATCGTTTAAGAGAAATAACGAATGAATGGAAGAATCGCCAAAACAAACAAGTCTTTGCTGAAGAAAAAACGAACGAATGGAACCAACAATTAAGTGAAAAACAAAAATTGTTAGAGGTTCAAACAAATGAAATTGATGCATTATGGGTAGAAGCTGCAGTTAGTGATGAAGCCGCATTTTATGAGGCGGATGCAGCATATCAAACAAAACAATCACTTCAACAAGAATTAAATGCAATAGAGATGCAATTACATTCAATTGGTGAAATAGTGCAGCCTCAATTAAGTGAAGAGGAACAAAATGGTTATCTTGAGAATATGGATGATCAAATAGCATCTCTCGAAAAAATGCGACATGAACTTTTAGACGAACGAGCTATGTTAAAACAACAAACCAATTCTCTTTTAAGTGATGAACATTATGGAAACGTTCTGCAACAATTTGAACAGAAAAAAACAGAGCTTGCTGAACTAGCTCATAAGTGGGCGGTTAACAAAGCGGTGATGGAAGCAATAAAACAAACGATGGATAATCTGAAAGAAAAAAGGTTACCATTTGTTTTGGAAAAAGCTCAACAATTCTTTACACATTTAACAGGGAATCGATACGAGACTCTCGAAGTAAATGAGGAGGGAATTTTTGAAGCTGTTAATCCTCAAGGCATACGATTTAGACTAGCTGAACTGAGTCAAGCGACAAAAGAACAAGCTTATATCTCTCTGAGATTCGCATTAGCCGAATCACTAATCGAGACAGTTCCACTTCCGGTTATCATGGATGATCCATTTGTTCATTTTGATCAATACCGAGTAAATCAAATGGTGCAGTTAATGTCGCATTTAGAATCCAATCATCAATTCCTGTATTTCACATGCCATGAAGAAATGAAATCCATTTGGCCGAAAGCGCACGTTATTGATGTTGCAGCATTGCAAAAAGAAAGGAGTGTGCCGAGCATATGAATGGGATCACACAATTAGCAGTAGGAGAAACGGTTGATCATTACTTATTAATCAAACAATCTACAAAGGCTTTTACCACTACAGGAAATCCGTTTATGACGCTAATTTTGCAAGATAAGAGCGGAGATATTGAAGCGAAACTTTGGGATACAAATGATGAACATGAGACGTTGTATCATGCTGAAGCAATTGTTCGAGTTGGAGGAGAAATCCAACATTACAGAGGGAAGAATCAATTACGTATTAAAAGTATACGCCCAGTTAAAGAGGAAGAAGGCATCTCTTTAAGCGATTTAGTGCCTTCAGCTGAGAAGTCTAAAGAAGTTTTATTAGAAGAACTTATGCAGTTTTTCTTTGAAATGAAAAATCCACAAATTCAACGTATGACAAGACACTTATTAAAAAAACATCAGCCAGCCATTATTACATTTCCAGCAGCAACAAAAAATCATCATGATTATGTATCCGGTTTAATCGATCATGTCGTGTCGATGCTTAAACTAGGTAAGGCTTTATGTGATCTATATCCAACTATTAATAAGGATTTATTGTATGCAGGCATCATCTTACATGATGTTGGGAAGGTAATTGAGCTTTCAGGACCGGTAGCCACTTCATACACAATTGAAGGCAATTTATTAGGCCATATTACCATTATGGTGAACGAAATTGCTAAAGCCGCGGATGAGCTTGAAATTGAAGGAGAAGAAGTGATGCTTCTTCAACATATGGTTCTTTCTCATCATGGAAAAGAAGAGTGGGGAAGTCCTAAAAAACCAATGTTACTTGAAGCTGAGATGCTTCATTATATCGATAACATAGATGCGAAAATGAATATGTTAAATCGCGCACTCAATAAAACAAATCCAGGTGAATTTACAGAACGACTATTCCCGCTAGATAATCGTTCGTTTTATAAACCAACATTTGAATAGATAAAAGGAGCCTCCAAAAACTTGGAGGCTCCTTCATTGTTACTAATTGATTATTCAGCTGCTGGTGCTTCTTCGCCTGCATTTAAAATTTGATCCAACGCATCCTTTAAATCTTCATCTTTGATTTTAATATCCGCGTCTTTCATTAATTTAGATACTTTAGGAAGTAGCGTGCTTTGGTCAGCTTTAGCCATTAATAATTGCTTACGAATCTCGTCTGACTTGTCTTCAAAAGTACCTTCCATTTCAACTTCACGTTTTTCAGTTACCTGAATGATATGGAATCCGAATTCTGTTTTTACCGGTTCACTGATTTGGTCAACTTCTAATGTTAATGCAGCATCAGAGAACTCTTTCACCATTTTATCTGGTGTAAACCAACCAAGTTCGCCACCTGATTCTTGTGCTGCTGGCTCAGTAGAGTATTCTTTTGCTACCGCAGCAAAATCAGCTCCACCTTCAAGCTTTGACTTTACTTCTTTAGCTGTTTCTTCATCAGCAACCAATACATGACGAGCATTTAATTCGGTTTTCATATTTTCGTATTGTTTTTTTACTTCTTCGTCTGTTACTTCGACGCCTTCAGTTAATGCTTTTTCTTGCAATAGGTTTAACTTAATATACTTTTTGTAACTTTCTTCGGTCTGTCCTTGCTGTGCAAGGTATTGGTCAAAACCTTCGCCCATTTGTTCCTTTTCCGAATCGAATTGTGCATCTATTTCTTTATCCGAAACTTCAAATTCTGAGTCCAATACTTTTTCAATGAGCAATACTTGTAAAGCTTGTTTACCGACAGATGTTTTCATTTCTTGATAAAGTTCTTCCTTTGTTACTTCCCCAACCTTTGAAGTGGCAAGTACTTCAGAATCTGCTGCTTCGTTGTCGTTACATGCAGATAATGCTAAAACAGATGCTGCTAACGTTAATGTTAATACTGATTTCTTCATGTGTAATCGCTCCTAACTATCATCTTGCTGCAGTTGTTACTATACCACAAACGTATCGAAAACAAAAATGGTTCCCCTATTAAATGCCTACAATTAGAATAATTTGTCGCATAGGATAACAGAGAGAAGGGGGGTGTGCGAGTTGAGTCAAGGATATCAGCATCAATCCAACTTTGCGTTAATCGTCGTATTATTTATTTTGTTAATTATTGTAGGTGCAGCATTTCTGTACTAAATAATGAACAAAGCAAAAAGAAAAGTCCATTTACCTGTAAAACAGGTGAATGGACTCTTTTATGCAGTCATTGTAATTTCTACAAAAAATGAAACTAATAATATAGTAACCAAGACGTTTATGGTTCTAAAAATCTTCGTTTGCTTTTCTTCTGGAATTTCTCTTTGCATACATAATGCATAGGTCATACGATTAATTTGGAATAAATATACGATTGAGAATAGAACTACTATAGCAATGATCACGTCTATTCCTCCCCTCCGACAATCTTTATAATCATAACAAAAGCCAAAGAAAAAGAACAGTAATTTGACTAGACATACGTAGGTGGAACTAATATTTCATAGCCAGTGTCTGTTTCTTCAATCAACGCTTTCTTCGGTGATTTCAACAAGTTTTTTATATACAGTAAATCAATCAAACATAATCCACAATGGTATGCCAACAACATGGCAAAATAATGTCCGAATTCAGGAAATGCGAAAGCCCCCGATATAAAAACTCCATTTATGAAAATGAATGGCGATAGTAGTGCAAATAAAAAACGTGCTTTTGGAATGGGCTCTTTAATACGTAGTGATAATACAGGCAAAAAACCCATTTGTTTTTTAACAGACCAACGTAGTCGATCTCTATAAGTCATTATAGGCAAAAAGTGCAGCAATTTATGCAAAGGATAAATTAAAGCAAAACTACCTAAGAACATAAAAAATCGGTCATCGGAAAGCTTTATATCGTTTGATATTTTAAACATCATATAGAAAAAAGTGAATACTGCAACAACAAAAAGTGAAGACAGCATGAAAATACGATCGAAGCCGTATTGTTTTTTTAAGTTAATGGTTTTCCAGCAGTGCACAATATGCATCTCCTAAGTTAAATAATATACTTGCAGATACATACATTACGATGTTTTGTTAAAAAAAGCAAGCTTACTCATATTACAATTTAGATAGCGTTTTCAAGTGTTGATAACACTCAATTCCTAGAAGTTATCGAAGGATTCAAATTTCCATTCTTTTCATCAAAGGATTGATCAATATTTCGGAAGGAGTGTTCAAAGATTTCCATGAAGTCATCCCCATAAATATTTCGAATAACCGCCATGACCTCCATGAACTCTGGAAAACGTCCGTATAAATCTTTAATTGGTAAAGATCCTTCAATAACTGAGTGAGGAGTATTGTGATAATTTTCGATCATATTGAGTAAAAGTTCTTCACCTTTTTCCGTTAACTCTACATATGTATTCCGTTTATCATCATCTCTTTTGGAAAAGGATAATAATCCGCGTTCTTCTAATTTCTTAGAGAAGTTGAAAGCTGTGGACACGTGCATAACTCCAAATTTTGCAACATCTGAGATTGAAGCGCCTTTTAAGTGATAAGAAATCCACAAAATATGATGTTCATTAATATTCAAGTCATAAGGTTTAATCCATTGCTGCCAATCTTTTTCTACGGCTTTCCATAGTGCCTTAGATAGCTGTGCAATGCGTTGGCTGTAGAGCATTGCCTCTTTCATTGTGTACATTGGGTCGGACATGCCATCACCTTCTTTTCATAAAAATTTACTTTTTTTCATTATAGCAATAAAGCAAAGACATGCATAGTTGGAATCTTGTAAATATTATATTAATTATGAATCTATTGAAAGAAAAAGAGAAGGGTCCTTTCATACATTGTAAAAAATTTTTGAATGAATATAATGAGTCAATTTCACAATACACAGACTGTTTCGCTTCAGGTGGACGCGTTCCGCGGGCGGTCCGTGAGCCTCCTCGTTCGCATAGCTCACTGCGGGGTCTCACCTGGACCCGTTATTCCCGCCGGAGTCGCCACCTTCCGCTACACAGAACAATAAGAAAATATCCATTGTTCGCTTTTCTTTATTTAAGAGGCAATCATGAAATTGATAATACGATTAATAAAACTAATGTAAGAAAATAGCGACTGATAAATACTATTATTTTAATTAATACTCTATATTCATTAAGTAAAAAACTGGTTCAAGTAAGTATGTGAATTTTGCATATTCCACTTGCTTGGAAGGATAGTCAGTTGCCCTAGAGGTTCCAAGTCAAACCTTGAATATGACTTGTAGAATATTATATTTACAGACATTCAAGTTGATTGAAATGGAGGTGGCGACTCCTGGGGGATTAGCAAGAGCTTTAGACCCTGGAAGCTGGTTTAAGTGGAACACAGACTAAAAACGCCACTTCGTGTGGCAACGTCTGTGAAACCAACATCCTGTTGGCCTCCCCCGGAAAGCGTCCACTGAAATGGAAATCCACATATAATCTTGGGGTAAACACTTCATAGGGAAGCGTCTAAAGCCTTGCACTTCGAAAATGCGTCAACCGATATGGAAATCAACACTATATATGAAAATCAAAAAGGTCCAGCATCTATGTGCTGAACCTTTTTAAGATTATTCATGTAGTTGGATTAGGATCTTTTTGATGTTTCGCTAATGATTTCTCTAATTCTTCCATCGCCATTTGTATAGAAGCGATTTCATTTTGAAGATTCTCTTGAATTGGTGCTGTTTCAGTTTGCCACTTTTGGACCGATTTTTTTAGTTCATCAATTGTTTGTGGAACTTGAGTTTTAGATTCCTTCGTTAAGTTTGAAATCGATTGTTTTAAATCACTTAATTGGAATTTAACTTCTGATAATTTATCTTTCCAATCAGTTGAAACGTTTTTTACGTTTGTACGCATTTCAGTACCCGATTGGGGAGTTGAAAATAAGACTGCTGCGGACCCTGCAAGCAAACCAGCTCCAAGCCCGACTAAAAATGTAGATGCTTTCATCTCGCAAGCACTCCTTTCATATACACTTACTATTCCTTCTTTTTACCTAATTAAAACATGTATGCATAAAGAGAACAACTGTTTATTAGGGAGTTGTTAGTTCGGAAGATGATTGTATAGTTTATTCCAAATAAAAAAGCCTGCTACTTGAGCAGGCTGGAAAGTATTAGTTTGATAAAGCTGTTTCGAATTTTGAACGTTTTACAAGTTGTGTCACAATCGGGAAAATAACGAACAGTGCAATTGCGTTAATGACTACTGCGGGTAATACGACCGTAAGCACGAGTGGTAAGAACGGAACTTCTACGCCAATTACAAAAATGGCAACTGATAAGAAAATGATGCCGGATAATAAAGTTCCAGCTCCCGCCAGTACAGTTGCGACTGGTAGCTTACTTGAATAATGCTTCAATACTACCACTACAGCATAAAAGACAAATGCGGTAATAAATTTATCAACTACATTTGGGATAAACCCTGCAGGAAATGTTGAAAATAGTCCTGAAAGAACACCGGTTGTTAAAGCTAATAAAAATACGTGTGACGCTTTTGGAAATAATAGAATGCCGATAAACATCATTGTGAGCATGAAATCAGGCTTCATCCCGTTCCCAAATCCCGGAATCACCAAGTAAAGGGCTGCACCGACACCTACAAGTAGGGACATTAAAACTAAATTCTTTGTATTCATTTCTCATCTCTCCTCAACTAAACTAGTCTTTTCTAGTATCTCCTAATGTGTCCTATGACCATTAGCGAGAAACTTAATGATGATTTTACGTGCTTTTCCAATGGATTGCAAGCTTAAATACTTAATTGTGATTTGATTTTATCTGCGTATTCTGTCACCAAATCGGTTGTTAGTTGTTTCTCTTTTGTTTGCCAAGTCGCTTTAAAACCATCCGTTTGATCGTATCTTGGAATAAAATGAAGATGGAAGTGGAATACACTTTGACCGGCTGGCGCACCATTGTTATTTAATAAATTAAGTCCAGCTGGATTAAACGAAGCTTTTATTGCAGAAGCGATTTTAGGTGCTACCGAGAATAATTGACCTGCATCCTCTGAATTCATATCAAATACATTTTCATGATGTTTTTTAGGGATGAGTAATGTATGTCCTTTTGTTAAAGGAAATATATCCATAAAGGCCAATACGTAATCATCCTCATACACTTTTATACTAGGAATGGAACCATCTACAATTTTACAAAATAAGCAATCGCTCATCTAGTAACACATCCTCTCATGATTGACGTAAGTTTATCATATATTGCATAAAGGTAGGAAAGGATAGTGGCAGATTTTTCACCCTACTTTTGGTACTATTAATTTAGAAATGAGGTGCCCGAATGAATGTATTAGATGTAAATGCTGTAACAGGTGGTTACACACGTAAACCTGTTATTCATGAATTGTCATTTTCAATTGCACCTGGCGAACTAGTCGGGTTAATTGGATTAAACGGCGCAGGGAAAAGTACAACCATTAAACATATTATCGGGCTGATGAATCCGAAAAATGGGGATATTCGCTTAAATAATGTTACCTTCGAAGAAAATATGGACAAGTATCGATCTTCTTTTTCGTATATTCCGGAAACACCTGTCCTTTATGATGAATTAACATTGAAAGAACATTTAGAGTTAACAGCTATGGCATATGGGCTTGACCAAGAGACGTTAGCAGCAAGATCCGAGATATTACTAAAAGAATTCAGAATGGAAAAGCGGTTAAATTGGTTCCCCTCACATTTTTCGAAAGGGATGCGTCAAAAAGTAATGATTATGTGTGCTTTCTTAGTGAATCCTTCTCTTTATATAATTGATGAACCTTTTGTTGGACTAGATCCACTTGGTATTCAATCGTTGCTTGATCAAATGAACGAAAAGAAAAAGACCGGTGCGTCTATTTTAATGTCCACTCATATACTGTCGACCGCAGAACGTTATTGCGACCGAATTCTACTTCTTCACAATGGCCGAATAAGAGCGCAAGGAACGATGAATGATCTGCGTAAGGCATTTAATATGCCGCTTGCGACTTTAGATGACTTATACATTGCCATGACGAAGGAGCAAGAAGATGAATAGCTTGCAAGACGTGTGGCGCATTCGGTTTGTCTATTATATAAATGAACTTCAGAAGTATTTAAAATATGTGTTTACAGGTCATCTAGCATTCGTCTTTGTTTTTGTCATAGGTGCAGGAGGCTATCAATATAGTGAATGGTTAAAAACGGCTCCGTCAGATTTCCCTGCCACTTGGTTATTGGCTGGCATTTTAGGTATATTATTGGCTTATAGTCCGTCTACCACCTTAATTCGTGAGCCTGATCAGGTGTATTTATTGCCACTAGAGTCATCACTTATGGGGTATATGAAAAAGGCTTTAAATTGGACATTTTGGTCACAAATTTTCATTGTCATTCTGCCATTTATTATATCCATTCCGTTACTATCACAAGTCGGAAAGGTAGAACCCGTAACTTTAGGTGCAGTTTTCATATCCATGTTTCTGCTAAAATATTGGAATGTTAAAGTTGAGTTTGTATTCCGTTGGGCAAATGTAGGGCAAGGGGTATGGGGAGATCGTGCAATTCGAGCGCTTATTTCCATCCTGTTTTTAGTGGCTGTATTTGCCATGGTACCTATTTATTTTGCAATGTTACTGGTTCCTATTATTTTTTACTATTCCGTATGGGCGAAACAATTAAAAGGACAACCTTTTCCGTATGAACATTTTGTTAAGTTAGAACAGAACCGGATGTTACGCTTTTACCGATTTGCGAACTACTTTACGGATGTTCCGCATATCAGTGGTTCCATAAAAAGAAGAGCTTGGTTGGATTGGATTTATCGTATAACGCCATATGGTCGAACCAATACTCAAGAATATTTAGTCCTGAGAACCTTTATTCGAACTGACGATACATTTTATCTATGGTTGCGTTTAACAGGTATTGCCACTATAGGAGCTATCTTTATCGGTATTCCAGTGGTTGTCATGATTTTTGTGGGTGCAATGGCATTCGCAAGTGCACTCCAACTTAAACAAGCTTTATCATCTTCAAATGAGTTCCGTATGGATATGCTTTTCCCGATCGGGGAAAAAGCTCGTGGACTTGCAGTTAATAGAGTCGTTCGAATTGTCCAAGTAGTGCAAGCGGTCATCGTGTTGTTTGCGATTCTGTCGACTGGCTCTGACGACGTACTTTTATATGTTGCTCCAGTTGTTGCACTTGTTATAAGTGAAATGACTTTAAGAATGAGTAGATAAACAAAGATCTCATCACCTGATTGAAGTCGGAGGATGAGATCTTTTTTTAGTTAAAATGGCAATAAAATCTCAAGGGGACCTTCTGGTTGAATACTATCTTGTATGTCTAAGATTGGGATAGGGAAGTAGGGGAATCCAGCTACGTAAGGTGAAATCTCATATAGTTGGAAATAGATAACCAGTGAATGATCAGCAAGATAGAAATCTTGATTCTCACTAATTTGGGTAAATTCGTCAAGGATCGGAATCTCCCAATCATTTATTTTAGGTTTAATGATTGTGGATAATCGTTTTACATAATCGCTATTTGGTAAAAATAAATCCCTTAATTCGTAATACTTACCTGTAGTAACGTTGAACGATAAAGCTTTTACAAGCGTCATTCCATGTGCGCCACCTGAAAAAGAATAGACGGTTAAGGTCAAACTTAAAATTTGACGTTCATTCGTTTTTATTTCAAATTCTCCAACCATGTCTATCAGATTTTCATCATAGAATCCTCGTTCGATTAACATGTCGTTTAGGGTAGCTACAATTTTTTGATTGATTAGAAACTCTACACGTGGGTTTGGAAGTCCGAATACGTAAGGGTAATAAATAGTGATTTTTGGTGAATGCCTAAAAATATGTCTGTACCCAATCATGACAGGAAAGTCCATTTCATCTTCCTCTCTAGTTAACTAAGATTAGTCCTTATCTTCTCTAATTGTAACTTCAAATTTACCCAAGCCTACGGATGTTGAAAGCTGATTCGACAAATCTTGTATGTATTTTTCTGCTTGCTTTTTACTTGAATCAAGACCAAATAAAACAATCGTTATTTCTTTTTCTTCCATGCTGAAAATCGTATAAGCAATACTTCCAGTGGGTTGATACCCTTCGCTTTTTAAAGCATTTATCAGCTGTTCATGAAAATTTGTCTCTATCATTAGACTGTTGACCGTTTCAACTTCTTTCACATCTCGGAGAAATAAATCCTGATCGGACTCTTTTGAAAAAGTGAAGAACACCAGAAATAACGCAATGACCGTGATGACGAGTAAACTGAGTAGAACAATGCCACTATTTGACCTTCTCACTGTCTCCCTCCAAGTGAATACTTCTTCCTTCAACCTATGCCATCGATTGGAATTTATTCAAAAGAAAAAGTTGCTTCTCTTATAGAAAAGCAACTCATCTATCAATCATTCAGTTGTTTGATAATCAATTACTGCAGCTCCAAGCGTTTTGGCAGCTACAAGCATTGCACTTTCTTCAAAATCGAATTTCGGATGATGATGTGGATACACTTCTCCAGCAGGTTGTGCGCCGGTAAAGAAAAATGTGCCTGGTACTTGTTGTAAATAATAGCCGAAATCTTCTCCACCCATATGTTGTTCAGATTCTCTGACAGCTAAAACGCCTGGCGTTTTTTCAGCTACTTCTTTAAGGAACTGAGTTTCTAATTCATGATTAACTACTGGTGGATATCCTCGATCGTATAAAAATTCATATGTGCAATCATTGGCTAAGCAAGTTCCTTGAATAACTCTTTCCATTTCTTTTTCAATCAGATTTCGGACTTCAGGATTAAATGTACGAACGGTTCCAATTAATTTAGCGGAATCAGCAATCACGTTAAACGCATTGTGTGAAACAAATGAGCCTACAGATATGACAGCTGATTCAACAGGGTTAATTCTTCTTGAAACAATTTGTTGTAAATTAGTTACTAATTGAGCACCAATCACGATAGCGTCCTTTGTCTGATGAGGACTAGCACCGTGACCACCTCGTCCTTGAATGGTTAGTTCAAATCGATCTGCCGCTGCCATAACTGGACCAACACGGTATTCAATTGTGCCAGGTGGGGTTAATGACCATAGATGGGTGCCGAATATTACATCGACGCCTTCAAGACAGCCATCTTCGATCATCGGTTTTGCTCCGCCTGGTGCATACTCTTCTGCATGTTGATGGATTAATACATATTCACCAGTTAATTGTTCTTTCATTTCAAACAAAGCTTTTCCTAAAACTAAGAGGGTAGCTGTGTGACCGTCGTGTCCACATGCATGCATCACATTGGGAACGGTCGATTTATATGAAACTTCTTTTTCGTCTTGAATAGGAAGTGCATCAAAGTCAGCACGTAAAGCGATGGTTTTTCCAGGCATTGCTCCTTTGATGCGAGCGACTACACCATTACCACCAACATTAGGTCTGAATGTGATCCCTAAATCCGCGTAATAGTCTTGAATATACTTTGCGGTATTTGTTTCTTGAAACGAGACCTCAGGGTGCATATGAAGGTGACGTCTAATAATAAGCATTTCCTCAAACATGCTGTCTAACTTTTCAAAAAGCTGTTGTTTCAAATTCGTTCATCCTTTCGGCTTGCGAAATAGTTTTGATTTTTGTCATTATATCATTCTGATACTTACGGAACAATTAAATATTTTCAATTGTTCAAGTAGTCATATATCCTCCTTAAGGCGGAGTTGAATTCCTTCTAGCGGAAGACGTTTTATTATGAGAAGCTGATAACATAGTGGTAATAGGATTAAGAGAGATAGGTGGGATTTTTATGAAACGTCCATTTTTAACGGTGTTGTTTTTTATCGGATTAGGAGCCATTTTACTGGGAATGAATTTAGGTTTTTTTGATTTAGGAGAAATGTCTTGGACTAAGCTTATTCTTCCAACATTATTGATTGTGATGGGTGCAAGCTCCCTAGATAGTTATACGAAAAAAGATCGTGAGGGCATAAAGCTTTTATGGGGGCTATTTACGTTTGCATTTGGAAGTTTAATCATTTTAGGTGTTCTTGATTTGTTCGAGTTTACTTATGGTGATTGGTTAAAACTTTGGCCAATTATTTTAGTTGCTATTGGATTACATCAATTGTTTAAAACGCCAGCCAAGACAAAAAATAAAGGCAAAACGATTATCTATTCGAATTGGAATAAAGATGAAGAAAATAACGTCAAAAAGAAGAAAAGACCCATTGAATCACTTCAATTTAAGGAACAGGGTTGGGAAGTCGTACCCATGAATCGTGTGGTGAATATTGGTTCGTTTTTCTTTGACTTTTCAAAAGCAAATATTCCTATGGGGGAAACACCTATACAGTTGAGTGGAAACGTTGGAGACGTCAAGATTTTAGTTGATGAAGATGTTGCGATAAAAGTGACATTCAAATCCAACGTTTTAAGTACAGATATTCTCGATAAGAAAGAAAATGGACTGCGTTGTGAAGTGGACTATGAATCGCCTGGATACGAAGAAGCAGAACGACGTGTCAAACTGTTTGTAGATTATCATGTGCTCGATGCGAAGATTAAAAGGGTATAGGGAAGGGCGTTAATATGACTTCAATTCGGTTTTTATTGATAAAACAAGCACTTCAAATTGCCTTTCTATCTAGCAGCATTTTGTTTGTCCTCATGCAGCTTTTTGTTCTACTAATGCCAACATTTCAACTATCGGTATATGAGTCGCTCTTATTTATAAGTATTACTTTTTTAGTCGTTCTATGTATCGGGGTATGGTATGGAAATAAAACAGGGTCCGATCTATCAGCAAGAATGACAGATATTCTCGCTGGATTTGGACAATTGCAAAATGGTAAATACACATCCAGACTAGCTGTTCAAATGGAAGATGAAATTGGCCTTGTTGAAGATGGATTCAATGATTTAGCTGATCAAATGAATGGACAATTAAAATCGTTGCAACGCTTAGTGGATCAAAATGTCACGATGATTAAGCAAGCGGAACAAGCAGCCATGACGGAGGAACGTCAAAAAATCGCGAGGGAATTACATGATGCAGTGAGTCAGCAATTGTTTGCGTTGTCGATGCTTGCGTCTGCTGCAGAACGGACTGCGAGTAGTGAGCCTCATCATGCGCTACCGCTCATTCAAAAAATGTCTGTTCTATCAGTTAAAACGTTAAACGAAATGCGTGCGTTATTGCTACATTTACGTCCGATGGATTTGCAAAATAAATCATTATATACAGCTATTTCCGAGTTGATTACTGAACTTGAATCAAGAACGGACGTAGTTTTCGAATTTCATTTTCCAAAGGATTGTTGCTTATCTGAAGGAAGTGAAGAGCATGTCTATCGAATGGTTCAAGAAGTACTGGCAAATTGTTTAAGACATGCGGAAGCAAAGCAAGTTAAAATTGCTGGGAAAGTTTCTGGAAATCAATTTTCACTCATGATT
>JBFIXW010000018.1:0-25664 GCA_041605715.1 Paenisporosarcina sp. | reverse complement strand
GTCTAGGTTCTATCGATTATGGAGATCGTTTCGGTAAGGAAATGGCTGTAGTAAAAAGGTGAATGAATAAAAAACATCTAAGTTAAAGCTGAATTTAAAAATAAACAAAAAAAGGCTGCTAGATCCCACGGGATTTAACAGCCTTTATTTACATATCAAATTAGTTGGTTAATCAAACAAATTCATGCTCAAGTAGCGTTCGCCAGTGTCAGGGGCAATACATAATACCTTTTTCCCTTTGCCTAATCTCTTGGCAATCTCGATAGCGGCAAAAACAGCTGCACCTGCTGAAGGACCGACAAAAACGCCTTCTTCGCGAGCCAGTTTTTTAAAGATTTCCACTGCCTCATCATCTTCTATTTGCATGATTTCATCGTAAACTTTTGTATTTAAGATATCTGGAATAAAACCTGGACTAGTACCAACGAGTTTATGCTTACCAGGTTTTCCTCCGGATAATACAGGAGACCCTTTCGGCTCAACCACGGCAATATACAAATTCGGAAGCTTTTCTTTCAATGTTTCTCCCGTTCCTGTAATCGTACCACCTGTTCCAGCTGTAGCAATGAATGCATCCAATTCGCCATTCATTTGCTCCAAAATTTCAAGTGCTGTTGTCGTACGGTGGATATCAGGATTCGCAGTGTTTTCAAATTGTTGAGGTATAAAACTATTTGGGATTTCTTCTTTCAGTTCAAGCGCTTTTTTAATAGCGCCAGGCATTTTTTCCTCATTAGGAGTTAGCACGACTTCTGCACCAAAAGCTTTCAAGAGATTAATACGTTCCTGAGTTGCATTATCTGGGAGTACAAGAATGGCACGATAACCTCTTGCGGCAGCTACCATTGCGAGACCGATTCCCGTATTTCCACTCGTAGGTTCGATAATCGTATCGCCAGGTTGAATTAACCCCTGTTCTTCCGCCATTTTAATCATATTATTGGCTGCACGATCTTTTACACTCTTCGATGGATTAAACATTTCTAACTTCACATAAACGTCCGCCGCATTCTCTGGTACAATCTTATTCAATCTGACGACAGGCGTATTGCCTATCAAATCAGTTATATTGTTAACTGGTTTCATTTTGTAACAACCTTTCTTATTCCTAACTGGTATTTTCTATTGTAGCAAAAACTGTTGGAATTGTATCTTCAGCAGAACTTAGAAACCGGTACACCATTTATTCTTTATTACCAAAAGGTACCAAAAGGAAGGTTTGAAAGAAGAGGTATATTTGAATTGGATTAGTCAAACTATGTTACCATTAATATACAAATCATTGGGGTATAGAAAGGATGTTTTTTGAATGAGAAGAGGAATATGGGCTTTGTTGGTTCTGCTGTTCCTGGTTCTCCTTTCTGGTTGTCAAGGTAAGGTGACACCAGAGGAGCGGTTAGCGGAATATGTGAAGCATTGGAACAAAGCTGAGTTCACAGAGATGTATAGTAACTACTTAAATAATGAAACGAAAAAAACATTCAAAACAGAAGATTTTGTGGAGCGTCAAGAAAAGTTATATGGGGACCTAGGGATAAAAGATGTAAAAGTTTCCTATAAAAAGGCTGCTAAAGATAAAGAATGGGATGTTGAAAAACCTGCAACGTTTCCGATTCAAGTGAAAATGGAGACAATAGCTGGATCAGTTGAATTTGAACATAAAATCACGCTAGTGCACGAAACACGAGAAGATTCAGAGAACTGGTATGTCAAGTGGAATCCTTCCTTCATCTTTCCTGAACTGGCGAAAGGAGATGCCATTCGTATACAAACGTCAAAATCGTTACGAGGCGAGATTTTAGATCGAAACGGATTACCAATTGCGATTAATGGGACTGGCTATGAGATTGGCATTGTTCCTGAGAAACTTACAGACGAAAACAATAAGGTGAAGTTAGCTGATTTACTAGGAATCCGAGTGGAGACAATAGATAAACAGCTGAATCAAGGTTGGGTCAAACCGAACTTATTTGTACCTGTTGGTTATGTTGCGAAAAGTAACGCAGAGTTGTTAGACCAAATTGCTCAATTAGCTGGGGTTACACGAATGGAAACAGCTATGCGTGAATATCCATATGGCGAAGCTCTTTCGCATTTGTCAGGATATATTGGCGATATCACGAGTGAACAATTAGAAAAATGGGCAAAAGATGGCTATACAGAAAGTGATATTGTTGGAAGACAAGGCCTAGAGTTGCTACTTGAAAGGCGTTTAAGAGGAACTGATGGAACCCGCATTTATATTGATAAGGCGGTTGAGGGGATTGAACCAATAACCGTTGCAGAGAAACCAGCTGTACATGGAGAAACCGTTAGATTGACAATTGACGCCGAGTTGCAGAAGTTAACGTATGATTCGATGAAAGGGGAAGCAGGAACTAGTGCTGCTGTGAATCCTAAAACGGGAGAAACACTTGCATTAGTTAGCTCTCCGGGATTTAATCCAACTGAATTTATGTTAGGAATGAGTGGGGATAAGCTAAAAGAATTAAGTGAAAATCCGTTAAATCCTTTATTTAATCGTTTTAAGGCTTCGTATGCGCCAGGTTCGGCAATAAAACCTGTAACCGCTGCGATCGGTTTGGCAGCAGGAACTCTTAATCCAGCTGAAGGTCGAACGATTAACGGAGAAACGTGGCAAAAGGATGCATCTTGGGGTGACTATCGTGTAACTCGTGTTCATCCTGAAGCACCAAACCCGATTGACCTGAATAAAGCTATGGTCTATTCAGATAACATTTATTTCGCACAAGAAGCTTTAGATATGGGGAGAGAACAACTTGTTGAAGGTTTAACGCGCTTTGGTTTTGGTGACAAAATTCCATTTGCTTATGGCATGAAGACTTCGCAAATATCTAATGAAGGAACGATTAGTTCCGAAGGCCAGCTAGCTGATACTTCATTTGGACAAGGACAAATGTTGACGAATATTCTTCATCTCGCTTCGATGTATGAAGTTTTCCTGAACGATGGGACCATGTACAAACCGACCTTATTTTTAGATGAAGAAAAAGCACAAGTATGGAAGGAAGGTTTGGTCAATACCGAACAAGCAGCCACACTCCGCACGAGTATGCGTAACGTGGTTGTAGATGGTTTCGCACAAGCGGCAAATCTTCGGAACGTTCCTCTAGCAGGTAAGACAGGTACAGCCGAACTGAAAGCTGCTGGAGAAGAAGATGGAAAGCAAAATGGTTTTTTTGTTACTTATAACTCAGAAGACCCGCAGTTTATATTGGCGATGATGATTGAAAGTGTAGAAAATAATGACGGAAGTGCATATGTCGCTGAACGAGTTTCTGATATTTTTAAATATGATTATTAAAAACAAAAGTTGAAGTGAAAACCATCCATGCAATTGCTATCGCATGGATGGTTTTTTACGTTCTTGTGAGAATTATTCATTCAACGGAAACGTTTATAAAGATAGTTCGAATAGATGAGGCACCCTCCATAGCCCGCTAAGTATGCGAGTAACAAGATGAAAAACCCATTAACGGTAATGGTCATGTTCCCGATGTATATCTGACTAAGAATGATGTAAAGAGTAGCGCATATACCTCCGATATGAGGCGAGTGTTTCATATAGAAATGCATAGCTATGATCCCACCTACAAGTGCAATAATAAAAAAGTTGATTTTAATCAGTAGTGCCCAGGAAATCGAATGATTTACGGAGTTTTCAATAAAAAGTAATAAGTGTTGTGTTAAATATTGAACGACTAAGGAAAGGAAAAGAACAGGAAACCAATCATATTTTCTGTTTTTCACGTACTAACCTCCTTTAAACAACTATATGCATGTGGAAGGAGTAATTATTAATTCTCTTAAATTAAAAGCTGATGCTCCAATCCTTCACCACTAACCTGGACTGAGCTCCCAAAGAATGCGGCTAAAGCCGTGCCTCCCGGAATGCGCCAGCAGCTATGGAAGTTAGCCACTTTATTTATAGCTTATAACCAAAACAGTTGACTGAAAATAACATGAAAACCAGTCTCGAAAAGGAGTATACTTTATTCAAAAGAAATTCACTTGTGAAGGGGGAATCATTTCATGCTCGATTTAATGGTCATTATGTTGGAGAGAGTTGGGATGATTGTTGCAGTAGCCTTCATTTTAACGAGATTGGGCTTTTTTAAAAATATGATTCATTACAATAAGCTTAATCGGAAACAGGAAGTCACCGCAATTGTGTTCTTCGGTTTTTTCGGGATAATTGGCACATACTTTGGCGTCGCATTTAACACAGTAACCCATCAATTTAACAGTGTCGCAATTGAGATTGCATCAGACGAAGCGATAGCAAATTCACGTGTAATTGGGGTAGTTGTTGCTGGCTTGCTTGGAGGATATCGAGTAGGAATCGGAGCGGGTTTAATCGCTGGTATTCACAGGATGACTTTAGGCGGATTCACAGGGATTGCATGTGGCATTTCAACGATCGTCTCGGGACTTGTAGCAGGCGCATTTTATAAAAGAGGAAAAGATATTAAGCCATTCACCGCATTTGCAATTGGTGCTTTTGCAGAAGCGATTCAAATGAGTTTGATTCTTTTGTTAGCGAACCCCTTTGAACAAGCTCTATCTTTAGTACAAGCCATTGGAATTCCTATGATTTTAGCAAATGGAATCGGTACAGCTATTTTTTTATTGATTGTCTATAACGTCATTAGCAATCAAGAAAAAGATACCGCGTTGCAGGCACAAAAAACGTTGCGTATTGCCAACCAAACATTGGGGTATTTACGAAAAGGAATGAATAATGACACAGCTCTTGCAGTATGTACCATTTTGCATAGAGAATTATCGCCAAGTGCTGTTGCCATGACGAGTCAAACTGAAATATTAGCACATGTGGGACAAGCGAATGATCATCATAAAGCGAATAGCCCTATACAAACTCAAATTACGAACGAGGTACTTACACATGGCGAGCTCGTCGTAGCAAATGATCGTTCGATTCATTGCGCAGAAGAAGAATGCTCTCTTGGTGCTGCTGTCATTGCACCGCTTAAACAACGTGGAGAAACCATCGGAACACTCAAGGTTTACTATCCTTCAGAAAAAGCCATAACAGACGTCAGTGTTGAACTGATTGCTGGCTTAAGCTCATTGTTAAGCGATCAGCTAGAAATAGCGAATGCTGAAAAAGCATATCAGTTAGCGAAAGAAGCGGAAATTAAAGCACTGCAAGCACAAATTAGTCCTCATTTTCTGTTTAATACAATGAATATTATTGTTTCTCTTATTCGAACAAATCCTGATAAAGCCCGTAAATTATTAACATCACTTTCCTATTTCTTGCGTCAAAATTTAGAAGGTACTACAGCAATTAAGGTTTCATTGGAACAAGAATTACAACATGTTAAAGCTTATCTTCAAATAGAGGAAGCTCGTTTTGTAGATAAATTAACGATTTCTTCAGAAGTGGATGAACATGTTCTAAATGAATTGATTCCACCTCTAACGTTGCAACCCATTGTTGAAAATGCGATTAAGCATGGAATAAAAGATATGGAAAAGGATAGTATAGTTAACATTTCTATTCAGGATATAGGCACTGAAATTGAAATTAGAGTAAATGATAACGGATTTGGCATTCCGCCAGAAAGACTGTCGGTTTTAGGGTCAACTCAAATCGATTCTACAATCGGAACCGGAATGGGTTTATACAATGTTAATCGCCGTTTAATTATGACTTTTGGCGAACATGCGGCTTTGAAAATTCAAAGTGAGGACAATAATGGTACAAGTGTTTCATTCTGCATACCGAAAATGGAGGGAGAAGTTAATGGGGATAATGATACGAACACTCGTGGTAGATGACGAACGTTATGCGCGGGAGGAACTCGTTTTTCTTCTTAATCAATTTCCTTCTATTCAAGTAATTGGAGAAGCGGATTCTGGCGATCAAGCTGTGATGAAAACAATTCAACTACAACCAGATTTAGTGTTTCTTGATGTAGAAATGCCTAAAATGAATGGAATGGAAGTTGCAAAGGCGCTATCTGAACTAAAGAATATGCCTTTTATTATTTTCGCCACAGCCTATCCTCAGTTTGCAGCTGAAGCATTTCGTATTAATGCGGTGGATTATTTATTGAAGCCTTACGATGAAGATCAGTTAAAACAAGCGATTTCGAGAGTAGAAAAGAATTTAATTCCTCAAGCGAAGGTGGATGTTGCTAATAACTTAGGAAAGTTAGCGGTTGAAAAGGACGGAGAGATTGACTACGTTCATATTGAAGATATTTTGTACATGTATCGAGAAGAAAAGGTCACAAAAATTATTACTCAAAAGTGTGAATACGAGGTTAAGACAGCACTTAAAGAATTAGAAAGTCGGTTAACCCCATTTTCCTTTTTCCGGATTCATAAAGGATATTTAGTGAACTTAAAATATGTGAGTCGTCTAACTCCATGGTTTAATGGAGCGTATCACTTGGAATTAACAAGTCGTGAAGAGAAATTATCAGTCAGTCGTAATTATGTCAAAGGATTAAGACAAAGATTGGAAAGGTGAAACATTGCATCTTATAACGCTTATTCCGCATGTCAATCTCGTAATCTAGCATGATAAATAAAAATGTTCTATTGATTGAAAATTTCAATTAATATAAATGAAAGCGATTTCACATTAGAGAGGGGCGTTTTCATTGTATACGTTTTTATTAGGAATAGTGCTATTAGTGGTCGGTTATTTCACATACGGTAAGTTTATTGACAAGATGTTTGGTGTAAAGGAAGATCGTGCAACACCTGCTTATGTGCAGAGTGATGAAGTCGATTATGTTCCAATGTCTACGACAAAGAACTCATTAATACAATTATTAAATATTGCAGGAGTAGGACCTATTTTCGGTCCCATTATGGGTGCCTTATACGGTCCTGTTGCTTTCCTATGGATTGTGTTCGGTGCTATTTTTGCGGGTGCGGTTCATGACTATTTAACAGGTATGATATCTATCCGTAACCGAGGTGCTCATCTACCTGAATTAGCAGGTCAATACTTAGGTAAAATCATGAAACATGTAGTAAATGCGTTTGCTGTTCTTTTACTATTACTAGTGGGGACAGTTTTTGTTACAGCTCCAGCTGGCTTGCTATACAACTTAATGGATGGTTGGATGGCAATGGGTTATATCTTGGCGGCTATTTTTATCTACTACATTTTAGCGACTTTATTACCGATTGATAAAATCATCGGTCGGGTTTATCCATTATTTGGATTGCTTTTAATCATTAGTGCGTTAGGTGTTGGTGGTGGCATGATATTTACAGGAGCTGACATTCCTGAATTGACATTGTCTAACTTGCATCCCGATAATATCCCGATTTTCCCATTGTTGTTCTTAACGATTTCATGTGGAGCATTGTCAGGTTTCCATGCGACACAAACACCAATTATATCCCGTACGACTCAGTCCGAAAAACAAGGGCGTAAAATTTTCTACGGCATGATGATTGCAGAAGGTGTTATTGCGATGATCTGGGCTGCAGCAGGTATGGCTTTATTCAATGGTCCTGTTGGTTTGAATGAATTATTAGCAGCTGGGGGTCCAGCAATGATTGTTAGTGAAGCATCGACTATGTTACTTGGAGCTGTTGGAGGAACTTTAGCAATTCTAGGTGTTATCATTCTTCCAATCACTTCTGGAGATACTGCATTTAGAAGTGCTCGAATGATAATTGCAGACTACTTTAAATTGGCTCAAGGTAAGGTGTTTAGTCGCTTATGGATTGCTCTTCCACTATTCGTCTTATCATTTGCTTTAACGAAAATGGACTTTACACTACTTTGGAGATATTTCTCATGGGCAAACCAAACGACAGCTGTTATTGCATTGTTTGTAGGTGCGATGTATTTATATATCGCGAAGAAAAACTACTGGGTTGCTCTTATTCCAGGAACTTTTATGCTTTATACGACAATGACCTATATTCTTAGTGCGCAAATTGGTTTTAGATTACCAATGAATGTAGCTTATATTGGAGCATTGGTAATTACAATTGCATTAGTAGCATTGTTCTTCGTAGCAGCAAATAAAGCCCGAGCTGATCAAATTCCATTAGAGGAAGATGTATCAGGATGGGGAGTTAAGGCAGTATAAATAGCTATAATAAATGAAGAAGAGGCTGTCCCATAAGGTCATGAAAAATGAACTTAAAGGATGGCCTCTTTTCTATTTCAAATGGGATTGTGTCTATATTTATGGGCTACTGAATTAATGGAAATCCCTAATTTACGGTACGAAATGTTGGATTAGGAATCTAGATGATGTATAGCCAACTCTCTATTTACGCATACTTGAAGGCGTAAGGGAGGGTGTATTTCGTGAAGGCAGATCCTAAATTCAAAGTTCATTTTTCATTAATTTTACTAGTGATCGCTGTTTTAATTTGGTCTGTAATTAAGCCAAAAGAACTTTTGACATGGGTCGCTGAATCCAGTCCGGCAATAGTTGTCTTATTCATCTTAATCGCAACTTATCGTAAGTTCCGTTTAACGACACTTTCATATACGATTATTGCTGGCCTATCTATTTTGACATTTATAGGTGGTCATTATACCTATTCAGAAGTGCCGTTATTTAATTGGTTACAAGATACATACGATTTAAAACGAAATCATTATGATCGATTTGGGCATTTCCTAAAAGGTTTGTCGGCAATTGTTGTAATGGAGATTTTGATAAGGAAAACGTTATTAAAAAGGGATGCATGGCTAAAAGGAATTACCATTAGTATCATCCTTGCTATTGCAGCGCTTTATGAAATCGTGGAGTGGTTGAGTACAAAGTTGCCATATGCACAAAAAGAAAAAGAAGATTTTTTAGGAATGCAAGGAGATAAATGGGATGCTCAATGGGACATGTTCCTTGCCTTGCTTGGATCTATTTTAGCTTTAGTCATTTTTTCAAGGTTACTCAACAAGCAATTGAAAAAGGTAAAACACCCCAACTAAACGCATAGAAAGCGGATAGTTTGGGTGTTTTAAAATTAGACTGTTATTAGATATTTGTAGTTAGAAATACCACAGAAGTAAATAACCTTAATTATATCGCTTTTGTAGAATTGGTTTTAGTCGGTATCCAAATAGTCCAGCTAAAACAGCTAGAATCAGATCTTTTGGCAATGGAACGACCATCCATGCCCAAGCCATTTTGTATGAAAAACCTTCAGGAGCTGAAAACCACAGTTTATACGCTGCATACATCCAGTTCGTGCCAAATACATAGTTGAAAACAAGGCCAGCTAAACCAGCAACTACGAACCCAACTTTTGATGGGTTTTTTTCAACAATATATCCTGTAATATAAGCCACAAAAATGAAGGAAAGAATAAATCCAAATGATGGAGTAAGAATCGTATCTAATCCACCAGAAAATCGTGCAAAGACCGGTAAACCTGCTAAACCGATAAGAGCATATACCAGCATTGCAATAGCACCTTGGCGTTTGCCAAGTAACATTCCTGCTAAAATAGCGAAAAATGTTTGAAGTGTAATAGGAACGCCACCGATAATTAAAAAAGAAGCAATATTGGCGCCAATCATCATTAATGCAGCGAACATCGCTGTTTGTACCAATTGTAATGTGCGTGAATGATTGGTGGATCTAGTTGCTGTAGAACTCGTCATGTGAAACCTCCATTAAGTCAATTTAGCATCAGTATAATAGAAGTTTAAATTATAAGTCAACTTTATTTTTATTTTAGTTAACACATAATATTGAACATATTTTAGATAAC
This sequence comes from Paenisporosarcina sp., assembly GCA_041605715.1. Lineage (GTDB taxonomy): Bacteria > Bacillota > Bacilli > Bacillales_A > Planococcaceae > Paenisporosarcina. The sequence continues at coordinate 15,914 of JBFIXW010000018.1, read as the reverse complement.
TATATTTCTACTATATAGAAAATGAGTATAATGTATAAAAGATCTATTGTTTCCAATATGTACTAAAAAGTTCAGAGAGAGAAGGGGAAGACAATGAAAAATAATTTCATTGCCATGCAATTGTTAGTTTAGGTTTTTGCATTCTTATTGGGAGCTGGTTAATAGCTGAGGGTTTTAAAGAAGTAAATGAACCAATTCCTACTTCATCAAATGAACAAGTAGACTTTTCTAAAGCACAACTCATGACAACAAAAGAAGTAGCCAACTATTTTGGAATCGATCAGGAAGAAATGTATAAGTTAGGTCCAGTTGGAGGTGAGGGATACACTTCAAGTATCTTACCTTACGTGAAGATTGGCAACAAAGTCTATTATTCTAAATTTGCGATTGATAGGTGGTTGCAAAAAGGCGAGTCAATTAGCGTAGAGTAAACAAGGCATACATTAGGAGGAGAAACAAAGAAATGGAGGGTGACTTAAATGAAGGGATATAACAATTCAATCACAGGTTTTAAAGGATTAGAAGTACCCTATAGATTTATTAAACATGAAAAAACTTCGAAACAATTAGCCATTTTCCTACCGGGAGAAGGGTATACGAATAGTCGTCCATTATTTCATTTTACAGAGGATGTTTTCATGAACCATGCGACTGATCTATTGGAAATAGATTATCAGTACAAAGAAAAAGCTTATGATGATTTCAGTATGGAAGAGATTTGCGAGGCAGTCCAATATGATGTAACAAAGGTGCTCGAGGGGGTTCTTGCAGATACATCTTATGATCAATACTATCTTGTTGCCAAATCATTAGGGACAATAGGATTAAGCGCGATTATTAATAAACCCGAATTTGAACATGCTAAAATCATTTGGTTAACTCCTTTACTCATTAGAGATGAAGTTTTAGAAGCTATGGTTCATAGTGAGCACAGCTCTTTATGTTTTATGGGAACCAATGATCGAAATTACGAAATACCACGTTATAAGCGCATGATAGAAAATCCATATATCGTATCTTCGCTGATTCCACAACTAAATCATGGAATGCAATTCGAAGGTGATACCCTTGGATCAATTGATATACTAAAAAAAATAATTGAAGATATCGAGAGTTTTGTAAAAAAAACGATGATTGAGTTTAATTGAGAGTGAAACATGCCATCATGAAAATCTATCATGATGGTATTTTTTTGTCTTATATTTTAAATTATCCATAAAATCATAGGCAAGAGTGTTGAAAGTATTCAATAAAATGTTAACCTAAAATGAGAATATTCAAAACATATAGTATTTGATAGTTTGTGAATTTTTAAAGGGACGGTGTTAAATGGAGCTTCTTACAAAGGATTTACTCATCAATTTTTTGTTCATCCTCTTACCGTTATTTTTAATGCAATTATTTTATTCGTTAAGGTTTGTTTATCAAATCGACAAGTTGAGAAACTTACTTTTTACACTCCTTTCAATGCTATCAATCGGTTTGTGTATGGCCTTCCCATTTGCTATAGGTGATGGATTAATTTTGGATTTGAGAAGAATTCCGTTTATACTGGGTGTGCTATATGGTGGTCCTAAAATAGGGCTAATGTTATTGGTTTTTTTAATAGGAGCGCGAGGCTTTCTAGATCTAAATATTGGCTTTTACATAACGGTTATAACTTATACTTTTCTAACGTTAATTTTGAGTTATTTTTCAAATTTTTTCATGAAATTGCATGTGAAGAACAAATTGGTAATAACTACTCTTTCGGTTTTCTTATCCATCCAGCTTTCATTTTTAATGCTTTCCATTTTCACGAAAATTGACCTGACAACGTTTATGTGGAGGGAATACTATTTTGTGAATATTGTCATAGCGTTAGTAGGGACATTATTAATTGAAGTCATTCGCACGAATGCTGAGATACTGGAGAAATTAATGAAGGCTGAAAAATTAAAAATAGTTAGTCATTTAGCAGCGAGTATATCTCATGAGGTAAGAAACCCTTTAACAACTTGTAAAGGGTTTTTACAGCTTTCACATCAAGAAGAAACCACTCCGCATATTAAGAACTATTTAGGGACTGCGATCCAAGAGTTGGATCGAGCGTCCAACATCATTAATGATTACTTAACATTTGCAAAACCAGCTCCAGAAACAATGGAAGAAATTTCCGTTTGCGATGAAATCAAAAATGTTGTAAATATCTTAACGCCATTAGCTAACATGAATAATGTCCAGCTAATATGTTCGAAAGGTGATTATGTGAGATGTCATATCTCAGGTGATCCCACGAAGCTACAACAATCATTCATTAATATAGTAAAGAATGGGATTGAATCCATGACTGATGGGGGGACATTGGAGATTAACCTAACATCTGATCATTCCTCACTTCGTATTGAGATTCGAGATGAGGGTAAAGGAATGAGTCAGCATCAAATTAATCGATTAGGTGAACCGTATTTTACGACAAAGGAAAATGGGACTGGACTTGGTATGATGGTGTCATTTAGTTTGATAAAAGGAATGGGTGGGCAAATCAATGTAGATAGTGAAGTCGGAAAGTGGACTTTATTTTCAATTGAATTTCCAGTCGTTCAGTAATAGATCTGTTCAAGACTTATATTATCCTAAATTTTTTATAAAAAAAGTGGCTGAAATTACACCTTCAGCCACTTTTTAGTTAGACTTCGTTCGTGTAAAGTTGTGTGAGGATAGCTTATGAATGAGATTTATAGCTACATAGGTTTAACCATTAATCGTATGTAAAGGAGATAATGCATGACAGGAAAGACACACATCATTGGCGGATTGGCAGCAAGTCTTGCAATTTCGCAATTTACAAATTACGATCCTGTTCTATTAGTAGGAGCTGGCGTTGTCGGAGGACTTATTCCTGACATTTGTCATAGCGGAAGTAAAATCGGTCGAACGTTGCCCTTGTTATCGAGAATAGTTAATATTCTCTTTGGACATCGTTCTTTCACGCATAGTTTGCTTTTTTTGTTCATTGTCGCATCACTATTACATACGTATGTACTAAATGAAGCAGTGACTGTAGGGGTATTGGCTGGTATGGTAAGCCACTATATTTTAGACATGTCGACAAGAAATGGGATTAAATTATTGTTTCCATTTACAATTAGGGTGCGTTTCCCTGTAACCACTCGAACTGGTGGGAAGGTGGAAGATTTAGTGTTAGCAGCTCTTTCATTGATCTCCGTATATTTTGGATACGAAGCATTTGGATTTTATTTTTAAGTCTATGCTCAATTTAAAAAGTGATCGGCTATTTCTTTCAATTCTCGCGGGATTTTCTTTATGTCGCAGAAGCCTTGAAAAATAGCCGATCAAGTTATGTTAAAAAGTGCAAGTTTTTAGTTGTATAAATTCCAGCAATTTTCGAAACCTAAATGATATTTAAAATTAAATTCACCTTAATTAGCAGCGTCAGGGAAAATACGCTTAACAAGCATGCTGAATTCTTCACCTAAACCCTCTATTGGTTCACCCGCTTCGATTTTATCAGCGTAGTCAGTCATTCGGTCTACAAAGTCGGGATTCACTGACACATATACGTTTTCTAAATCCGTATTCGTTTCTTTAATTTGATCACCAATCTTAGCATTAATTTGATCGATTTCTTCAGATCCTTCTACTACTTCTGATAAATCATCTGTTAATACCGCTGCCACATAGGCATTGTTATTTGTAATAATGACTGTCGCACTTTTTACTTCTTCTAATTCTGTCACCTTTTTCTCAGCTTCTTCGGCTCGTTCTAAATTTGCGTTATCCATTTCATCTTCATTTTCCATTTCATTATTCAAGGTCTCATCTGGCTCGTCATTGTTGGCATTATTGTTTGTTGTTTCGTCCGCCTCTTGAGTCCCACATCCTAATAGTGCTAAACAAAGAATAACGGTTGAAAGCAGTGTCCATAATTTTTTCATTTTGAACCTCCAAATCGTTTGATGCTTTAGGTTGGTCATATATTTGCCCATTACTCATGGTTTTATTTGGCGATATAAATGAAATTAATGAGAAAAGCGACTGAAAGGAAGCACTCAGTCGCTTTTGTTAAATAACTATTCAAATTCAACTTTTGTACTACTCTAATTCAGCCGATTGAATTACTTTTTGTCCATCAATGATGACGTAGAAAACTCTGATGTTCACTTTTGACTCCAAATCATCGAAAAAAGGTCTTGCTACTTCGGCAAGTCGCATTGCTTCAATCTCGTTTTGTTCATTGACCACTTCAATGGAGTTTAAATCTTGTCGACCATTATAAGTGACGACTTCTTCCTCAACCTTTAATTTTGCATCACTTAATGTTGTCGCAGTAGCACCTTCCCAAATAATTTCCTCAGATACTTTCCAGTCTTCTGCTTCCTCGGCAGTTGACCATACCTCAAGTGTATATGTTCCGTTTGCGAGGGAAGCTAAACCCTCGGATGCATCTACTTCCATTTCAAGCGTTTCGCCAGGTTTCAACACACTTTCTTGAAGCATTTGCGTGTACATTTTGTTCTCTGATTCCTTGTATTGTACGTCACCGTTTTCATCAATTAGCTGATAATCGTAATATTGAGCGCTGTTCATCGTTAAGGTTACATCTTTCTCTGTGTCATTTTTAAGCTGGTAGATATACTGATGAGCACCTGCTTCATTCTTAATTAAACTTGGGACTACAGCACCAGCTACAATCCCTTTGTTTTCACTGTTGCTTCCTGTTTTCGAATCAACACTTTCGCCAGTTGTTCCACAAGCGGCTAACAATAAAACTACACCAGCAGTCATCATCATTTTCCACAATTTCTTCATTGGAATAAACCACCCTTCATTTATATATATTAGTCCGTAGTAAGAGTAGAAGAGTTACAACAAAATTAAAATATTTATGTGTTGTAAGGATAACGTTGAAACTTTCATAGGCGTCATATCGTATCATGTATTAAATGGTTTTTGGAAGGATTTTGCAGATGAAAAACAACGTTATCTTGCTAGATTTAATTTTTTACTTAGCTTTGCCCTTATTTGTATGGCATGTGTTACGCGACCATGTTGGTGACTACTATGCCATGTTGTTGACGAGTGTACCAGGCATTATTTATACCTTATATCGATTTAAACAAACAAAGAAACTGAATGTTACGGGGACTTTTATTTTGGCGTCTTTAGTCATTGGGACTGTAATTGACTTAATATCAGGATCCGCACTAAGACTTCTATGGAATAATGTATTTTACTCACTTGCTATGGGCGTATTTTTTATAGGAACAATGCTATTTAAACGTCCACTTGCACTCTATTTCGCATTAGATGTGGCGGAGTTACAAGGTCATGATCGGAAATTTAGTAAGCATTTATTTTATCACAACCCTCTATTGCTTATTTTCCAAGGAATAACCCTTATTTTAGCCTTAAGAAGTGGTTTGTTCGCAGGCCTTAATTCATGGTTAATCGTAGAGTATGGAGTAGAGGCTTTTGATAAAGGGATTTTATTAAAACAAGTATTGGGTTGGGTTATAACTGGCGTAACTGTTATCGGGTTTTTCTATGTAAGTAAAGTGATACAAGACTCGCCCGAATTGATTAAGAAAGTGCAAGCTGATTTTTCAGAAACGTGATTTTAGGTTTTATCGAAGAGGAATAGGGAACTCTTATAACAAAAAAGGGGAAGATCTCTATGCCTTGGAATAAAAATGATTACCCAGATTCATTTAATAACTTGAATGCAGATGTTAGGAATAAAGCAATCGAAATTGCCAATGCATTGCTTGGGGATGGTATGGAGGAAGGAAGAGCCATTGCCATTGCCACTGAAAAGGCACGAGAATACCTCAATGGTGACAAGAAACAAGAGATCTATCAAGTGAACGCACATACCGATGGGTGGCAATTAACGAAAGAATCGAGCAAGAAAGCCATTTTTGTAAACGAAACGAAGGATGAATTGCTCGAAAAAGCCAAACCCTATGTAAATGAAAAAAATGGTGTGTTGAAGGTATATCATGAAGACGGATCCTTGCAAGATACATTGTATGAAATAGATTGATGTTGAGGTTGCCTCGTTAGGAGATGCCTTTTTAGATGGTCGCATAGTAATCCACAGCCACTAATTCAAGAGTATTGAATTGTTTGAAAATCATGAATTTTAGAATGTGGGACTCGAATCCTAGAATCAGGTACTCGAATTAGAGAATAGCACTTACCAAATGGAGAACAACCACAACAAATCCTTGAATAACAACCGCCAAATCGAGAATGCCGATATTTAGAGAAAAAATTGAAAAAGCCTCTGCCGCAGCAGAAGCTTCCAAATGTAATTATAAAATCTTATCCAAAAAGTCTTTTGCTCTTTCAGTCTTTGGATTAGTGAAGAAGTCGTTGGGTTGGCCTTCTTCAAGTAAGACACCGTGATCTAGAAAGAGAATGCGATCGGCGACTTCTCGAGCAAAACCCATTTCATGTGTCACGACAATCATGGTCATGCCTGTTTTCGCGAGGTCTTTCATAACTTCCAATACTTCCTTCACCATCTCAGGATCAAGGGCGGATGTTGGTTCATCGAATAACATAAGTTCAGGTTCCATAGCTAGTGCACGAGCAATTGCCACACGTTGTTTCTGACCGCCAGAAAGACTGCTCGGATAAGAGGATTCTTTTTCAGACAAGCCTACTTTGAGCAACAAGTTTTTAGCGCTTTGTTCAGCTGTTTGTTTTTTCATGCCTTTTGCTTTTATTGGTGCATAGGTTAAATTTTCTAAAACCGTCATATGTGGAAATAAATGAAAATGTTGAAAGACCATACCAATTTGTTGGCGCATTTTATAGATCGGCGTTTTTGAATCGGTTAAATCATGATTTTCAACAAGAATTTTCCCTGATGAGGGAGTCTCTAAGACATTTAAGCATCGAAGAAAAGTTGATTTTCCTGAGCCGGAAGGACCGATTATAGCGACAACTTCACCTTTAGAAATTTGTGTGGAAATGTTAGATAGCACTTCATTTTTCCCGAAGCTTTTGGATAGATTTTCAACTCTAATCACTGACCTTCAACCTCCCTTCAATCACTTTCCCAATGGAGGATAGAACAAAGACCATCAACCAGTAAATGAATCCTACAAAAAGCAAGGGTTCAAAACTACGGTAGATGTCTGATCCCACTACTTGAGCCCTACGCATTAAGTCTAATACGGAAATCGTTGATACAAGTGCAGACTCTTTCGTCAATGTGATAACTTCGTTCATAAGCGCAGGTAAAATATTTTTAAAAGCTTGCGGTAAAATGATGTCTTTCATCATTTGTTTATAAGGGATTCCTAGTGCCATAGCAGCTTCTGTTTGACCTTTATCGACTGCTTGAATTCCCGCTCGAATAATCTCAGATATATATGCAGCTGAATTAAGACCGAAAGCTAATATAGCTGATAAAAATGGAGAAATATCATAGCCAGTTAGTTGAGGAATAGCAAAATAGAAAATCATCAACTGAAGGATTAATGGCGTGCCTCGAAAAATGGATGTATACACGATGGCAAACCAATTTAATAGTCTAATGGAACCAATCTTACATAATGCTAAGAGTGTTCCTAATATAAACCCAAAAATCAATGCAACAAATACAAATTTTAACGTTACCCAAATTCCTTCTAACATAAAAGGAATATAAGGCGTGATTTGACCAAAGTCTAAATTCATGCCTTACACCTCATTTCTATAGTTTTTCTTTCATGCAAACTTATTCTTCTTTCAACCATTTGTCTTTTAATTCTTGCAGCTTGCCGTTTTCTTCAGCTTCTTTTAAGATTTCATTTACTTGGTCAACCAGTACACTACCCTTAGGGAATGCTACTGCCATACCAGGGGAACTACTTGTTGGATCGTCGAAGCCAGCTAAGCCTAGTTCTTTGATGTACCCTTGAGCTACAGCCTTATCCATATAAGCAACATCAATTTTTTTAGACAATAACTCCTGAATCAAAACGTTTGAGTTATCTACCGCTTTCATTTCAAAATCTACCGTTTCTTTTTGAATTTTCTTAGCACCATCTTCTTGAATTGTGCCTAATTGAACGCCAAGTGATTTGTCTTTTAAGTCTACGATCGTTTTAATATCCGAATCTTTTAATGTAATAAACATTTCACCTGAATGATTGTATTCTGTAGAAAAATCGACGTTTTCCTTACGCTTATCTGTGGCTGACATACCGGATAAAACCATATCAATTCGTTCTGTTTGCAATGCACCAATCAAGCCATCAAATTTCATATCTTGAATTTTTAGTTCATATCCCAACTCATCGGCGATGTAATTGGCTAAATCGATATCAAAACCTTCAAAGTTCCCTTCAACATCTCGTGACTCGAACGGTGGGAAATCAGCTGAAGTTGCCATTTCTATTACCTTTTTCTCTCCATCATTTGAAGAGTTTTCATCCGCATTTGTAGAAGACTCTCCTCCACAAGCACTAAGAAGCATTGCACTAATTGTTATCGTTCCTACTAGACCCCATTTTTTCAACATGTATATTCCTCCTCATTAAATGTATATTTATACGTTTAATCGAATTTTAACACGCTATTTATAACGTGTATAGTATTTTTATTCAAAAAATACAAGTTCTAAAATTCTGATAATTGTTGTTGAATTAGGTTTCTTATGAATAAATATCGAATGTATAGAATTCAATTCGTAATAGTGAAGTGAATAAATATACATAATAAATTATGTGATTAATAAACCCATTAGGGTATATATTTTGACACGCGGCTTTGAATCATTACAATAAAGATTAGAGCAAACAAATACGAATGTTGGAGGAAAATATGAAAAAATTATTAGTTTTGATTGGCATGGTTACAGTATTTCTTGCTGCTTGTGGATCAGAAAATAGCTATGAAACGATTGAAATAGAGATGATTCCACAAAAAGTAGAAGAAGGATTCAAAGTACTAGATGTAAGGGAGCCGTCTGAATACGACATGGGACATATCGTTGGCGCAGAAAACAAGCCACTTTCTGAATTGAAAGCTGGTAACTTTGAGGGATTAGATTCTAGTGAAAAATACGTGGTCATTTGCCGAAGTGGAAATCGATCTAAGGAAGCTAGTGGAATTTTAACGGGTGAAGAATTTTCTGTCTTAAATGTTTCAAAAGGGATGTCGTCGTGGACTGGGGAAATCGAGTAGTCTCGACAAATTGTAAGGTATTTCAAGTTTTAGCATATTAACTATTTCTATAAGTTGAATTCATTTGCCCACTTGAGCATACTAAATGAAAGATACATAAATTCATTTAGTAGGATGTGAAGTGATGTTTTTAGCTTGGAATGAAATTAAGAAAAATAAACTTCGGTTTGTATTAATTACGGGTGTTTTAATGCTAGTTTCTTATTTAGTGTTTTTCTTATCTGGTCTGGCAAACGGACTAGAGAGCTTGAATCGAGAAGCGGTAGATAAGTGGGATGCTACAGGCATCGTTTTAACAGAGGAATCGGATAAGAGTATGCCTCAATCTTCGATGACAATTGAAGTTGCAGATTCAATTGATGCGAATGAAATTGCTATTATTGGTCAATTAAATGCAGTTGCTACAAGTGCAGAAAATAAAGCAAACGTCGCCATTTTTGGCATTGAAGAAGACAGCTTTATTATGCCTGAAGTAACTGAAGGTGAAAGCTTCTCAAATGAAAATGAAGTCATTGCCAGTGATACATTATTAGAAGAAGGATTTAAACTGGGAGATGAATTAAAATTATCATCTACGGATGAAGTATTGAAAATTGTAGGATTTACTGAATCAGCAAGATTTAATGCTGCGCCAGTATTGTATGCCCATTTATCGACTTTCCAACGTGTGAAATTTGGTGAGGCAGCTGAAGAAAATGAGAACCAAATTAATGCAGCTGTTATTCGAACGGACGATCTGTCGAAAGTAACAATTGATGATGACTTTGAATTAATTGAAACCGAAACGTTTATTGAAAACCTACCGGGTTATACGGAACAAAGTTTAACACTCACATTTATGATATATTTCTTATTTGTTATTTCATCAGTGATTGTGGCAATATTCCTCTATGTTTTAACAGTACAAAAAATAAGTATGTTTGGTGTAATGAAAGCGCAAGGGATTTCAAACCGATATCTTGCGAATTCTGTTGTTGCCCAAACATTTATATTAGCAGCAATTGGGGTAGTGGTAGGGTTTGGTTTAACATGGTTAACAGGAGCATTTTTACCCGCGGCAGTTCCTGTAGCCTTTGACCTTGTAACCATGGTGATTTACGGACTAGTATTAATAGCAGTTGCTATAGTTGGCGCAGTATTTTCTGTCTGGACCATTGTAAAAATTGATCCACTGAAAGCGATAGGGGGCTAAACCATGGCTGTATTGGAATTAAATCAAGTTACGAAATCCTTCGGTGAAGGTCATAAAAAAGTAGAAGCTATGAAAAAAACAGAGTTTAAAGCTGAAAAAGGTGAATTGATTGCCGTCATAGGTCCTTCTGGTTCAGGGAAAAGTACATTTTTAACCGTTGCTGGAGGTCTTCAAACTCCTACTAGTGGAGAAGTGATTATTAACAATCAAAACATTACAAAGCTGACTGAAAAGAAAAGGTCGAATATACGATTACAGGAAATTGGTTTTATTCTGCAGTCTTCCAATCTTGTTCCGTTCCTAACTGTTGACAACCAAATGCGGTTGCTCGATAAGGTGAAAAAAGGCAATATGACGAAGGAAGAGTTAGAGCAATTGTATAATGATTTAGGGATTTATGACTTGAAGCAAAAGTATCCATCAGATTTATCGGGTGGTGAGCGACAACGAGTTGCAATCGCCAAATCCTTATACAGTAACCCATCTATTCTCTTAGCGGATGAGCCAACAGCATCTCTAGACTCAGATCGAGCGTATGAAGTAATGGAGCTTTTGCAAACAGAAACGAAGAATAAAAACACAACTACGATTGTCGTAACTCATGATACTCGCCTCATCGATTATTGTGATAAAGTATTCAAAATGACAGATGGTGTACTTGCTTTACAATAATAAGAGGACCTTTCCGATAATGGGAAGGTCCTTTTGTCTTTACTGATTTGAAAGAAGGATATTGGTAAATGTAAAGCTTTCACATGGTTTTTAATGAAATTAAGGCTTCATGGATTAATTGAAGTTTCGTTTCGACACGGTGCATCAAATAGAAGGACACGAAAATCGGAAACCCAACTTCTTGGATAACAGTAAGCCATTCGTTCATTTGTTTTCCTCCTTATTTAAGATGAGGTGTAAAAAAGCTGCACACAATGAAATTGTGGCAGCCATGTATACTGATATGAAAGTGTGGATTTTAGGATATCAGTATTTTAATTGACATAGCTTGCACCAGTTTTGGGTGCAAGCTATGTTTTGATTACAATTCAGTTACGTTACGTTCAACAATACGTGCCTGATCAGCAGAAACTAAGTTAGCACCGTCTGCGTAAAAGACATTGCTAGCTAGCACGCCTTGCATACCACTTACTACTTCTGCACCAGTAAGGTCAGCACGCGGCTCGTCCACCGAAATCGTAAACTTTTTACCTTGAGCTGTATTAAACAGCATTTCTAAAACTTTCGCCATTGGTCATTTCCCCTTTCAAATTAGTTTTGGATGTTTCCTGTTTCAATCTTTTCTGCAGCTAATAATGGACGAGATGAGAATCCAGCTAAAATTGTTGTGACATTTAATAACTGATCCGCTGTAGACGCTTCATTTACGTTGCGATAGGATTTCGATTTTCTGATAACCTTCCCATCTAGAGTCATACCTGCTTCAAACGTCAATCGAACAATTCCTTGTTTAAATTCGATGTTTGCCATGTTTACCACCTCCTTTCATAACATACATAGAAAGGAACTTGTGAAAAGTGGACAAGTTTGAAAAATAAAATTGACATATCTGAATCTTTAGAAACGGAATAGAGCGGATTTGGTATTCTTATTCATATAGGATTTAAAACAAGGGATTAGAGAAGTGGTCTATTATTAATGGAACAACCGAAAAACGAGGTTTGGAATGGCCGAAAGCTTTATTAATAGCATTTGAATGATGGATATGTTTTTGTAATGGGAGATAATAGAAGAAATAGTGTAGATAGTCGTGAAATTGGATTGGTTTCCATTCAAGAGATTATTGGAGATACTAATGTTGTCTCTTGGCTGATCCAACGGATTCGATGAATCAGTATTATTTAGCGAAAAAATTACTTTAACTTTTATTGAAGTGAACGAAAGTCTAACCAGAAGGAGCTGTGTTGCCCATGTATGAACAAAAAACAAAGGAAACAAATCTCAGTGTCATTGAGTTTATTGAAGCGGTTGAGAGTCCTAAAAAACGTGAAGATGCCTATAAGTTATTAGATATTTTCACAGAAACAACAGGTCATGAAGCTAAAATGTGGGGTCCCTCCATTATTGGGTTTGGGAGTTACCACTACAAATATCCAACAGGGCATGAAGGTGATGCACCACTTGTTGGGTTCTCGCCTAGGAAGGCTAAAATCAGTTTGTATTTTGCGACAGGTGATACAAAACGTGAAGAGTTACTTCAGGAATTTGGGAAGCATACATCTGGTAAGGCATGTGTTTATATCAATAAAGTAGATGATATCGATGTTGACGTTTTAAAGGAATTAATTACCCAGTCTATTTCATTTTTACAAGATTTATATCCAACAACTTGAGAGTCTTTGATTACACTTCAAAATACAGGTGTTTATGAAGACTACACCCTGGGTTAAACGAACTTTTGCACGAAGGACAAGTAGAGTTGCATGATAGATAGTTTTCAATCGTCAGTTCATGTCCACAAGAACCACATAAAATGGCTTTTTTATCGAATTGACGAATAGGCCAAACTTTTGGTGACTCGCAACCAAATTCAGCGTGACAAGAGAAGCAAGGAAAGTACGTATTGCAACAATAAAACTTGATAGCGATTCGGTCTATTTCAGAATGGTAATGATGGCAACGGGTTTCACTGTCAACATCATTGCCTTTTACTTTGTGTCCGTGAATAATCATTTAGAGTCCTCCAAGATTAATTGTCCATACTTAAAGAAAATCGTTTCCAAAAGTATACTACTTGCCAAAAGTGCTTGCATCCATAATCTTATCACCTGTCATATGAAAGCAGTAATTGACAGGTGCTTGTTTCGAAAAAAAGTTAAAGTGGATATACGAGGTGACTACATGAATTGGATAGACTCGCTACAGAATTCAATCGAGTATTTGGAAGATCATTTGGATTCGGAAATCAATGTGGAAGATGCTGCAGCGGCGGCAAATGTTTCAGTCTTTCATTTTCAAAGAATTTTTATGGTTCTTACAAATATAAGTGTGATGGAATATGTGCGGAGACGGAGATTGACATTGGCTGCGCAGGAGCTAGCATTAACGAACGCTCGAGTGATTGATGTAGCCATGAAATTTGGTTATGAAACACCAGAATCGTTCGCCAAAGCATTCAAACGGCAGCATGGCATATCACCAAGAGATGCTCGTACTTCGCAAAAAGGATTTATCACGTATAATCGTTTGGTCATCTCAGTCCAATTAAAAGGAGCTTATCCGATGAAGGTACGTATTGAAGAAAGAGAAGCATTTCAAATTGTGGGTGTGAAGAGGACTTTCTCATGTGAAAATGGAGAAAACACGAGAGGGATTCCGAAAATGTGGCAAGAAGTTCATCAAAATGGCATCAATGATGAACTGATGGGTTTGAATAATGGGGTAGTTAAAGGGATGTTAGGTGTATGTCGCATGATGGACACGTCAACAAGCACATTGGAATATTGGATTGCCACAGCTATGGAAGGGAACGGAATTCCAGAAAGATATGAAGCGTTTGAAATCCCTGCAGCAACATACGCGATATTTGAAGTAGTTGGTCCAATGCCTGAAGCGATTCAAACGATGTGGGAAAAGATTTATAGTGAATGGTTTCCATATAGCTCATACCGTCCAAGTGGATCAGCTGAATTAGAAGTCTATTCAAATGATAATGCTACCAAAGCTGATTACTATTCAGAGATTTGGATACCAGTAGTAAATAAAGAATCAAAATAAGTAAATGTGGCAGAACATTGAATGTCTTGAGAAAGAATTTTGATTGATTTTCGAGGCAATTCTGTACACCTTCTCGTGGACTATTTATAATGAACGATGTAGAAGCGGGAGGTTATAACGATGAAACGACCACTAGAAAAGTTTCGTACGATGGGATTAATAGAGGGTGGTTCTTTATTAATATTAGTATTTTTAGCGATGCCACTGAAATATTTTTTTGGTTTCCCAGAAGCAGTTAGTGTAGTTGGCGCGATTCATGGGTTTTTATTTGTCACGTACTGTTTATTCATTGCTTATATGACATTTGTAGTTAAATGGCCATTTATATATAGCGTAACTGGTGTTATTGTTGCGTTTATCCCGTTCGGGAATATCATCTTCGATCGCCAACTTCAAAAACTTAAAATGGCTTAACAAAAATAGGATGTCTTAATCGTCATGAAGATGATTTTTGAGACATCCTATTTTCTAGATATATCAAGTGTTGATATCCATTGAGGCGTACGCTTTCCGTAGAGCACGTCGTCTTTAGCCACTTTCTTCGCTTTGCTCAGTCCAGTGACTAAAGTTCGTGCTAATTCCACTGGAGTCGCCGCCACCACCATTTCAATTAATAATTTGCCATTTTAATTTTACATAATCTAAATCTACTTTTGCCTTTTCATTACTAAATACACAGTAATTGTCGCTGTAGATGCATTTAAAAATGTTCCCCATAGTAAATCCACAACCGTAATGAAGATTAAGACGATCGTACCAAACGTAAGCTATGAAAATTGAGTTGTAACAAACCGGTGAATACACATTACTTTTTAGCTATTTAACACTTTAAGTGTAAATGCTTTTACATCTAGAGCAGTTTCCTCTTTTTTAACATCTTCTAACATCACATTTCGGAAGTAATCAACACTTGCAGGTAATGGTAAATTTAATAATTTTGTTAAAGCTTCTTGATACATTAAGACAAATTCAGCGTCTGTATTCCCTCGTTTTAATTCTGCAAAGGATTCATAAAACTGATCGAGCTTATCAGCAAATTCTAAAATCCGTCCTTCGATTGTGGCGTCTTTTCCTTCCTTCATTCGATTGAAGAAAACCGCTTGAAATTCTTCAGGAATCTCTTCAACAATAAATTTTTCCATCATTTTTTCTTCTACGTGAGCAATCATTTGCTTCAGTTCAGGAGAAGCATGTTTCACCGGCGTTTTAATATCGCCAATAAACACTTCTGCAAAGTCATGATTAATGGTTTTTTCATAAAGTGCTTTCCAATCAATCACTGCACCATTTCTCTCTTCAATTGTTGCGAAAAACATAGCATATTGTGATACTTTCCAACTATGGGCTGCTACATTATGTTCTTCGAATTTAAACTTACCTGGACAACGAATAATACGTTCTAAGTCATTCATACTTGTGAAAAATCTATGGATACCCATGAAATAATCGCCCCTTCTATTGTTCATCATCTGACATCTATTATTAGATTCTTTCTAGTATACCCCGCGAGTCGAAACATGCATCCTTTGAATTTCTTAAAATCGAGGTGATATGCAATTACAACTGAGATGGCGATTTCTCTAACTGAGATTGCCAAAATTCTAACTGAGACCGCCATTATTCTAACCAAGAACCCCAAACTTCTAACTGAGCGACTACACACCAAACAGAAAAACCCGCCAAGCACTAACGGCGGGGCAATTAAGATCTTAAATCATGAATTGATGCTGCACGCTTCGCTTACGCAGCCTTTACTGTTTGGATATTCTATTGAACAATTACAACTGAGATGGCGATTTCTCTAACTGAG
>JBFIXW010000017.1:0-26131 GCA_041605715.1 Paenisporosarcina sp. | reverse complement strand
GTTTATAATGAACAATTAAGTTCAAGTTTGTTTTCGATACCGACAGGTGTCGGCGGAAGAAAACGTTTTTTGCTTTAAGCACCGAAGTGCTGTCCGCATATTTCGTTGACGTTTTGCTGTTCAGTTTTCAAGGTTCATGTTGTCACTTGTTTTAGCGACTCACTTATAATAACAAGATACGACATTAGTGTCAACCCGTTTTGAAAGAAAAAACGAATTCATTTTGAATTGCTAGAAGGATTTAAAATGATTTCGTTCGCCTAACCTAGAATTCTTTCTATATATAGTTGTCTTTTTAATGAAAGGTCTAATATTTCCCCAGATGTAGAAATCCGTATCATTGGTCGAGTAGGAACATTTTGTTGAACAAATATTACTTCTCCTGTTTCACCGGTAGATAATTCGACTCTCATACCAATCGGTAAGTCCCCTACTATACTAAATAAAGCTTGGACCACTTGAATATTAAATTTCCCAAACTCATCTTCACGAATCATTTCCATCACCTTAAATGGAGAAACCTTTGAACGATAGATGCGCTCTGACGTCATTGCGTGATAAATATCAGCAACTGCAATAATCTGAGAGATCAGTGTAATACTATCCATTCGTTCCCCTTTAGGATAACCACTTCCATCTAATCTTTCATGATGCTGAAAAATTGCTAGTTTCATTTCTGGTTTTAATAAAGGTGTTTCTTTTATCATTTGATAACTATATAAGGTGTGTTTTTTCACATCGTTAAATTCATTTTGAGATAACGCAGCTTTTTTCTCTAGTAATCTACTATCAATTTTGGCCATTCCACAATCAGCAAGTAAACATGTAGTTGCTATTTGCATGATTTGTCCTTTTTCAAAACCTAGCTTTTGTGCAAGTGCGCCAGCTATCATTCCCATAGCAATAGCATGATGATACATATATTCATGTACTTTTGAATAATCGTTTAACTTCGCAACAATTTGCCGCTCCTCTAATACCCGCTCCACTAATGGCATAATAACCGATCGTACTTTCGTTACATCCACTTTAGAGCCTGACGCCCAATTAATAAATTCTTTTTTATAATCTTTTACAGCTTGACTATATAGACCACCAAATTCTTTTTTATCTGCAATCATACTTGGTGATTCAGAAAGGTTTGCTGCTTTTGCCTCGTCCGCTTCTTGTAACTCTTCTTCAGATTTATTAAATGGATTATCTTTTGCAACGGCTACTTTTGTGATTTGGAAAGTTTGGAACACCAAAAAATGTTCACGTGAAACCTTCGTATCTTTTCTGATAATTGGATACGGTGTATTTGCAAATATATCTTCGGCAATAACACTGCCTAATTTTAATTCTGAAACCCTTACATCTAAGTGTTCCAAAAGGATGACCTCCTTTTGATTAATTTTAGGTTAATTGTAACGGATAGAGACAGTTTTTGTAAGATATATTTATGAGAATAATTCAATATTCTGATTAAGTGTCTTTGGTTATTTGATATTTTCATCTTTTACAGAGAAGCGTAAGATGTTAAGTATGAAGGAAGTGGTATAGATGCTTAATAAGTTTTCATTTCATCCGGTGGTTTGGACCTTATTACTTGGAACTATTTTTGCAAGAGGCGCTAGCTTTATGGCGATTCCGTTTTTAGCGTTGTATTTAGCTTCAACAGAAGGGATTCATCCTGTGTTAATCGGGGTAACGATTGGCTTAGCTCCCTTAACAGGAACAATCGGTGGTTTTATTGGAGGTTATTTTTCGGATCGATTTGGTCGAAAAAAGGTCATGCTAAGTACTATTTTTGTATGGGCATTGGTTTACATAGGATTTTCTCAAGCATCTCATATTGGTATTTTCATGGTCCTTAATGCGTTAAATGGGCTGTGTAGATCATTTTTTGAACCTTCTTCTCAAGCTATGATGGCTGATTTGACTCCTTCTCATTTGAGGAAACGTGTTTTCTCTTTAAGATATTTCGCAATTAACGTTGGAGCAGCTTTTGGTCCTCTGGTAGGAGTTAGCGTTGCTCAATATTCTTCTTCCTTACCTTTTATCATTACGGGTCTTATGTACACGTTGTATGGATTAGCTTTGTTATTTATGTTAAATCGTCATGAAATTATTCACATTAGTCCCATTACAAAATTACGAATGACAGATGCTGCAGTTATTGCTTGGAAAGATAAAAGATTATTAATGTTTATAATCGGTGGTATTTTTGTTAATGTAGGTTATTCTCAAATCGATTCTAATTTACCTCAATACCTCCAACAATCTTTTGCTGAAGGTGTTGTCCTCTTCTCGAGACTCATTGCGATAAACGCAGTTATTGTAATTATTTTACAATTACCGCTTACTTTATTAATTGAAAAATGGCCTGTCATGCGAGCAATGGTTTTGGGCAGTCTTTTATTCGCCATTGGATTTGCTAGCTTTGGCATCGTAAGCACACCAATTGGGTTTATGATCGCGATGGGCATTGTTACGATTGGGGAAATCTTCATTTTCCCATCAACCTCAGTCTTCATAGATCAAATTGCACCTGAAGATCGACGAGGTACCTATTTTGGAGCTGGTCAGTTCCGCTCCATCGGTAACTTTACAGGCCCTGTTTTAGGTGGTTGGCTACTACATGATTTAGGCGGTATTTGGTTATTTTCAATCATTGGGCTAATTCTTGTAGGTAGTATTTGGTTCTTTTACTTAGGTAGTAAAATTAAAGTATCTCAAGACATTGTATCTACTTGATGCATCCGCAAATTTAAGCACAAAAAAGGTCTAAGGCGCATAATGCACCTTAGACCTTTAAAAATTATTCTTTAGTTGGTTCAGGTTCTGATTCAGTACTTGGAGCTTCGTTCACTACTTCAGTTGAACTTTCTTCCCCGTCTTCATCAAACTCTTCCTCTTCTTCAGCTTTCTCAACTTTTGCTACAGTTGCTACAAGTTCTTCATCACCTAAACGAATTAGACGAACACCTTGTGTACTACGCCCAGTAACAGAAATACTACTTACATCCATGCGAATTAGCATGCCATTGATGGTAATTAACATTAAATCTTCTGATCCATCAACAGTCTTAACAGCTGCTAAATGACCCGTTTTTTCTGTAATTTGGCTGGTTTTAATCCCAACCCCACCCCGAGATTGTAAGCGATACTCTTCTTCAGATGTACGTTTACCATAACCATTTTCAGTAACCACTAATACTTCTTGGCCAGGCTCTAGAATTTCCATTCCAACAACGTGATCACCTTTACGTAAACGAATACCACGAACACCAGATGCTGTACGTCCCATTGAACGAATATCGGTTTCTTCAAAACGAACTAGCATACCGTTTCTTGTACCGATGACAATATGTTTCTTGCCGTCAGTTAAACGCACGGAAATAAGTTCATCGTCTTCTTTTAGTGAAATCGAAATGAGACCATTTGCACGGATATTAGCGAAGCCACTAACTGGTGTACGTTTTGTTACACCTTTAAGCGTTGTGAAAATGAAGTATGCATCATCTTCAAATGATTCCATTTGAATCATCGCAGTTACCTTCTCTTCTTTATCAACACCTAATAAGTTAACAATAGGTAACCCTTTTGCTGTACGTCCGTATTCTGGGATTTCATACCCTTTCGCACGATATACTTTTCCTGTGTTTGTAAAGAATAGAATCGTATCATGCGTTGATGTATACAATAAATGTTCGACAAAATCATTTTCATTTGTACCCATTCCTTGCACACCACGGCCTCCACGTTTTTGACTACGATACGTATTAACTGGTAAACGTTTGATGTAACCGTTATGAGTTAAAGTCAGTACCGAGTTTTCACGAGGAATTAAATCTTCGTCTTCCATCATCTCAGCACCACCGGCTGTGATTTCTGTACGACGTGTATCACTAAAACGATCTTTAATTTCATTCAATTCTTCGCGAATAATTTGAATTACTTTTAATTCATCTGCAAGAATCTCTTTTAATTCAGCAATTAATTTTTGTAACTCTTGATATTCTGCTTCAATTTTGTCGCGTTCTAATCCAGTCAAACGTTGAAGACGCATATCAAGAATTGCTTGAGCCTGTCGCTCTGAGAGATTGAATTGATCAATCAAGCCAAGTTTCGCTTCTTCCCCAGTTTGTGAACTACGGATTAAAGCAATAATTTCGTCGATATGATCTAATGCAATACGAAGGCCTTCTAAAATATGTGCACGATCTTCTGCTTTTGTTAATTCAAACTGAGTACGACGTTTGATAATAACTTTTTGGTGTTCTAAATAGTGATATAAAATCTCTTTTAATCCAAGAACTTTTGGTTGTCCATCTACAAGAGCAAGCATATTTACACCAAAACTAGATTGTAGAGATGTTTGTTTATATAAATTATTTAATAACACATTCGCATTAGCATCTTTGCGGACCTCGATGACGATACGCATTCCATTACGATCTGATTCATCTCGTAAATCAGTAATGCCATCGATTTTCTTGTCACGCACTAATTCTGCGATTTTTTCTATCAAACGAGCTTTGTTTACTTGGAAAGGAAGTTCATGAACTAAAATCACTTCTTTACCATTCGATTTTTGCTCGATTTCTACTTTACCACGAATAATGACAGAGCCACGACCTGTTTCATAAGCTCGACGAATCCCGCTTCGTCCTAAAATAATACCACCGGTTGGAAAATCGGGACCTGGAATGATTTCCATTAATTCTTCGGTTGTAATGGCTTCATTGTCAGCTAAAGCTAAAACAGCTTCGATGGTTTCTCCGAGATGATGAGGTGGAATATTTGTAGCCATCCCAACGGCAATCCCTGACGTACCATTGACTAATAAGTTTGGATATCGACTCGGTAATACGATTGGCTCTCTTTCTTGGCCATCATAATTATCTTTAAAGTCGATTGTATTTTTGTTGATGTCGCGAAGTAGCTCCATTGCTATCTTCGACATACGAGACTCTGTATAACGCATGGCTGCAGCAGCGTCGCCATCCACGGAACCAAAGTTACCGTGACCGTCAACTAGCATATAACGGTAACTCCAATGTTGAGCCATACGAACCATTGTGTCATAAACCGCCGTATCACCATGTGGGTGATACTTACCAATTACGTCTCCAACAATACGTGCTGATTTCTTGTAAGGTTTTTCTGCTGTATTTCCTAAGTCTTGCATTGCGTACAAGATCCGACGGTGAACTGGCTTTAATCCATCTCTCACGTCTGGAAGTGCTCGTTGAACAATAACGCTCATTGCATAGTCAAGGAAAGACGTTTTCATCTCTGAACTAATATTAATTCCTTTAACTCGATCATTTTGTATCTCTGTCATGCAGGCAACCTCCCTTCCCTTGACTCTTTAGATATCTAAGTTTTTCACGTAAATTGCATTTTCTTCAATGAATTGACGACGTGGTTCTACCTCGTCACCCATTAAACGTTCAAATGTTTCGTCTGCATCAATCGCATCTTCTAAATTCACTTGAAGCAAGGTGCGCACGGAAGGATCCATTGTTGTATCCCATAATTGTGTCGCATCCATTTCCCCTAAACCTTTGTATCGTTGAATAACTGGTTTCGGTTGTTTTGGAAGACGTTCTAAAATTTCTTGTAATTGTTTATCTGAATAGCAATACTCAACTGATTTACCTTGTTTGATTTGGAATAAAGGAGGTTGAGCAATATATACATAACCAGCTTCGATTAATGGACGCATGAAACGGAACAAGAATGTTAACAATAATGTTCGGATATGCGCACCATCGACGTCAGCATCGGTCATTATGACAATTTTATGGTAACGGGCTTTCTCTAAAGCAAATTCATCGCCAATACCTGTACCTAGCGCTGTAATGATCGCTCTAATTTCAGTATTCGATAAGATTTTATCTAAACGAGCTTTTTCCACGTTTAAGATTTTCCCTTTTAACGGCAAGATTGCTTGGAAATGACGATCACGACCTGATTTAGCTGAACCACCGGCAGAGTCACCCTCTACCACATAGATTTCACTCTCTGCAGGAATTCGAGATGAGCAATCAGCAAGCTTACCTGGCAAACTTGAAACTTCAAGTGCAGATTTACGACGTGTAAATTCACGCGCTTTTTTCGCTGCAACACGAGCGCGGGCAGCCATCAATCCTTTTTCGATCACTTTTCGAGCGACAATCGGGTTCTCTAGCATAAAACGCTCAAACGCTTCAGAGAATAACGAATTCGTAATTGTACTAACTTCTGAATTTCCTAGCTTCGTTTTCGTTTGCCCTTCAAATTGTGGATCCGGATGTTTGACAGATACGATAGCCGTTAACCCTTCACGTACATCGTCCCCAGTTAAATTAGAGTCTGCGTCTTTTAACATATTGTTTTTACGACCATAGTCATTGATGACACGTGTTAATGCCATTTTAAATCCTGACTCATGGGTACCGCCTTCATAGGTGTTGATATTGTTAGCAAACGAGAAAATATTGGCTGCATAACCATTGTTATATTGCATCGCAATTTCAATTGATATGCCGTCTTTTTCGCCTTCGATAAAAATAGGTTCATCATGGATTGGTTCTTTTGATTTATTTAAATGCTCGACATACGATTTAATACCACCTTCGTAGTGATACGTGTTCGTACGAACTTCTTCTTCACGCTCATCTTTAATCACGATACGTAAACCGCGATTTAAGTAAGCTAACTCACGTAAACGGTTCGCTAAAATGTCATATTCATAAACAGTCGTTTCAGTGAAAATTTGTGGATCGGCTTTAAAACGAACAGTTGATCCAGTTTTGTCAGATTCGCCAATAACGTGAAGTTCCTTCGCTACTGCTCCTCTTTCGAATTGAATGAAATGCAGTTTTCCGTCACGGTGTACATATACTTCCGTAACTTCTGAAAGAGCATTAACAACGGAAGCTCCAACACCGTGAAGGCCACCAGATACTTTGTAACCACCGCCGCCAAATTTACCGCCGGCATGCAAAACAGTCATAATAACTTCGACAGCTGGTCGACCCATTTTTTCATGGTTACTTACTGGAATACCGCGACCATTATCGTCAACTTTAATCCAATTGTCTTTTTCAATTGTGATGGCTATTTCATCACAATATCCTGCTAAAGCTTCATCAATGGCATTATCAACGATTTCCCATACTAGATGGTGAAGACCTTTTGAACTTGTTGAACCAATATACATCCCTGGGCGTTTTCGTACAGCTTCTAAACCTTCTAAAACTTGTATTTGATCCGCATCATATGATGTTTGAAGTTCTTTTTCTTCCATTGCCATCTTGCTCACCTGCTCTTTCCTACAGTCATATCATTATTTTTATAGACGTTTCCGTCTGGAAGTTTCATTCATTTTTTTTAAAAGGTTCTGCGGGCTTAGTGGAGATGCATACGTTAAAAAAGGCGTGACTATGAGGGACTTCACACGATGATGATCGACAATCATTTGTGTTCGGGGATGTTCTATCCATGCGTCCTGCTTCGTCGCATCCTTCATTTCACGAAAATCTAAAATCGCAAGTATATCCATGTGATTGACGACAATCGTTTTGCCAAGTCCAACATACATGGAATTTATGCTCCTTCTTCCACATGTCCCTGTTTCACATGGAACATCGCAGCTTGTCTAATGGTTTCATGATCGATACCTTCCACACTTGTTGTTGTAACAAATGTTTGAACTTCACCTTGAATCGTATTTAATAAATGGGACTGCCGATAATCATCGAGTTCAGAAAGAACATCATCTAACAAAAGAACAGGTGATTCACCCACTTCTTGTTTAATTAATTCAATCTCTGCCAGCTTTAAAGATAGAGCTGTTGTTCTTTGTTGTCCTTGAGATCCATAAGTTTGGACATCGTAGTCATTGACGTAGAACTGCAAATCATCTCGATGAGGTCCAACCAATGTTAAACCACGGGCGAGTTCCTGTGATCGACCATCTTTCAATTTCTGCTCTAAAATGTCGACCATTTCCTCAAAAGAGGCATCACGATTTAGACCGCTTACTGGACAATATCGAATATCCAACTTTTCAAGACCTCTCGAAATCCCTAAATGAATTGGTTCAGCCCATTTTTGAAGCAGCTCCATAAACTCAAAGCGTTTTCGAATAACACTAACAGCTGCTTGAATATATTGATCAGTGTACACATCAAACATGACATCGTTTAAAGTCGATTTCCCTTGATGCGATTTTAAAATGTGATTGCGTTGTTTTAATAATTTTTGAAATGTCAATAAATCATGCAAGTACACGGGCGATATTTGGCCTATTTCCATATCTAAAAAACGTCTTCTTACCTGAGGACTGCCTTTTACTAAGTTTAAATCTTCAGGAGCAAACATGACGACATTTAGTTGCCCAATGTAGTCACTCAATCTACTTTGTTCCAAATGATTCACTCGTGCTTTCTTTCCTTTTTTCGAAAGAGTTAACTCGAGTGGTAAGTGTCCATATTTTTTAGAAACATCACCTTTTATTTTACCATATTCTTCTGACCAACGTATCAATTCTTTATCATTTGACGTTCGATGAGATTTTGCCATGGATAAAACATATAAGGATTCCATAATATTCGTTTTCCCTTGTGCATTTTCACCAATGAAAACATTAATTGTAGGTGAAAATTCAAGCGTTAACGATTCATAATTTCGATAGTTCGTTAATTCGAGCCGATCGATGTGCATCTTATTCTCCGCTCAAATTTTCCACTATGCAGAATTTACCATTTTCTGGAATAGTCACCGTATCGCCATTGCGAAGCTTACGACCGCGTCTATGTTCAAGCTCATCATTAACAAGAACATCATTTTCTGCCAAAAACCATCGAGCCATTCCGCCAGAGCTAATAATGTCTGTCATTTTAAGCAATTGTCCCAATGTTACATATTCCGTATCAATCTCAATGTTTTTCAAGGCAATTCAATCCTTCTTTTTTTAGTCTATCCCTTCATTTTACTCCATAATTCCAAAGAAGTAAAAAAGGATAGCCAAATTGGCTATCCTCGTCGAAATAAGTGATTAATATGTGCGAACTGGCAAGATTAATTGAAGGATCGAATCATCATGTAGCGATTTCAAAATGAATGGTCGCATTGCTCCTGTAAATTGGACAACTACATCTTGTCCTTCAATCGCTTTTAAGGCATCCATCATGTATTTTGCACTAAAAGAAATTTTTAAATCTTCTCCCTCAATCGAAGCCGCTTGAATTTCTTCTTCAACTTTGCCGACTTCAGGTGAACTTGAAGAAATTTCTACCACATTTCCTTCTAGTGAAGTGAAGCGAACAATATTGTTACGTTCTTCGCGAGCTAACAAAGAGGCACGGTCGATTGCATGTAATAAAGCCTTTCCGTTCATCGTGACAGTCGTTTTATATTCATTAGGGATGAGACGAGACGTATCAGGATAATTGCCTTCTAACAAACGCGAGTAAAATAATACGTCCTCCGTTTTGAATAAAACTTGTTGCTGCGTCATAACAATATGAACAGGGCTTGAAGAATCTCCAATGATTTTACTTAACTCATTTAAACTCTTACCTGGAATCACGACACTATATTCGCCTTCAGGTAACTGTTCTAGTACAGTTTTTCGACGAGCTAAACGGTGACTATCCGTAGCCACACAAATTAATTCACCATTTTTCACTTCCCAGTGTACACCTGTCAAGACAGGACGGCTTTCTGAAGAAGATACGGCAAATACCGTTTCACGAACAATTGATTTTAATAAATCTGCAGGAATAATGAATTCACGGTCATCTTGAATTTCTGGAAGCAATGGATATTCTGAAGCTTCTAATCCAATCAAATGAAATTCTGATTTACCAGAACGAATATGCGTTTGATAAGAATCATTTACTTCGATTTCAACATCATTGGTTGGCAATTTACGAATAATTTCGTTGAATACGCGTGCTTGAAGAACAATCGTTCCTTCTTCAATTACTCGTATCACTTGTTCCCCATTTTCTTCAGTTGGGATAAATGTCTGAATCGTAATATCAGAGTCACTACCAGTCAAGCGTAATCCTTGTTCAGAAATCTCTAATTTAATACCAGTCAATATTGGAATTGTTGTTTTCGAACTAACTGCTTTCATAACATCACTTAAACCGTTTAATAAACGTTCACGCATGATTTCAAATTTCATTTTTTAACCTCGCTTATATATTTATTAATGTTTTAAAAGAATAATAGATATAGTAATAGGGCCTGTGGATATGTTGATAAGCCCTTTTTTATGAATAAGGACAAGCTATCCACATGTTGATAACGTGTGTGAAAACTAGTTCGCTTCTATAGGAGTTATCCACAGATTTAAGACTTCCCTAAAACGCTCTTAATCTCTTTCAAGTCTTGTTGAAGCACTTGATCCTCTTTTAACATCGTCGATATTTTCTCATGAGCATGGATAACCGTTGTATGATCACGACCACCAAATTCTTCCCCTATTTTAGGTAATGAGAATGCGGTAAGTTCACGTGATAAATACATCGCTATTTGTCGTGGGAAAGCGATCGATTTTGTTCGTTTCTTCGCTGTAAAATCTTCTAAACGCACGCTGTAATGCTCGCCAACTACTTTTTGAATATCCAAAATTGTAATTTTACGAGGTTTTGCGTTTGGCATAATATCTTTTAATGCTTCTGCTGCTAGATCTGCGTTCATATCTTTATTAACCAGTGAAGAATACGCAACAACGCGAATTAATGCCCCTTCGAGCTCGCGAATATTGGAGTCAATTGAATTGGCAATGTACATCATGACTTCGTTAGGAATATCTAAACCGTCTGCCTTTGCTTTTTTACGCAAAATGGCAATACGTGTTTCTAGGTCAGGTGGTGTTATATCGGTGATCAGACCCCATTCAAAGCGAGATCTTAAGCGATCTTCTAGTGTAGGAATTTCTTTAGGTGGTCGGTCACTTGAAATAACAATTTGTTTGGATTCTTCATGCAATGTATTAAATGTATGGAAGAATTCTTCTTGCGTTTGTTCTTTTCCAGCTAAAAACTGAATATCATCTATTAATAGAACGTCTACGCTTCGGTATTTATTTCGAAAATCAACTGTTTGATTGTCTCGAATCGAATTAATGAATTCATTTGTAAATTTTTCAGATGATAAATAAACCACTTTTGCATTCGGATTATGTTCTTGCACATAATGACCAATAGCATGCATAAGATGGGTCTTGCCTAGACCTACTCCACCGTATATAAATAATGGATTATAGGCTTTTGCTGGTGCTTCAGCCACTGCTAATGAAGCTGCATGTGCGAAGCGATTCCCAGATCCAATTACGAAAGTATCAAATGTGTACTTCGAATTCAGCATTCCAGGAGAAAATTCAGGTTGCTCATCATCCTTCATGGGAATGATCGGTGCTGGTAATGAAAAATCATCTAAACTTTGATCTTTTGGAACAACAAACTTAATGGTTAATGCTTCACCAGTTAGTTCTGTTAGGATTCCAGCGATTAAATGGACGTAATGCGTATCTAACCAATCGCGTGCGAATGAATTAGGTGCAGCAATGGTTACTTCGTCCCCACGATACGTTAACATTTTCGTCGATTTTAACCATGTTTCAAAGCTCGGCTTCGAAATTTTTTGCTCGACTTGAGCTAGGACACCTGCCCATAGTTCTTCTAAATGTTCCAACAGCGTTTCTCCTTTACTATCATTTATAAAAGGCTCTGTTAACCTTTTCAGATGCGTTTTATCAATAAAAAGACGGAATCTGCTCTCTTTAATTGGATGATCAAGCTAACCTTGAAGTCAGCACGTTTTTCCGAAAGAGTTTCACTGATTCCCATCGATTAGCAACAAGCTTTAACAGAAACTTAAAAAATAATTTATAGTCATTTTCACATTATATAATGCATAGTCATGCACAAAACCACAAGTTGTGGATAAATGTTAATAAGAGGCTATGGATAAACTATCCACAAATTACTAACAGTTTGTGGATAACAATGAATAGTCATCTTGGTTTTGAAGAGTAAAACACAAATATCGTAACAAAAAAAATGAGAAATTACAAGACTTCTTGAGGGTTATCCACAAAATGCATATTCATGCACAAGATGATTGTCCACAATGGGTGAATATGTGTGAAACCTGTAGATAAGGGTTGTGAATAGAAAAATGTTGTAAATCCACATATACACAAGCCTGTGTATAGATTGCGTTAAAATTGTGGACAAGTATTTATCGTTATTTTCAAGTAGAGGTAGAAGAGGATTTGGACAAGGCTATTGACAAATAGGGTGCTGACTATATATAATATCCAAGACTGTCTATAACAAAGAGAGATAATCGACTTTCAATTTTTCAGGAGGTGTCACATAGATGAAACGCACATACCAACCAAATAAACGTAAACACAGTAAAGTACACGGATTCCGTGCTCGTATGAGTTCTAAGAACGGCCGTCGCGTATTAGCAGCACGTCGTCGTAAAGGAAGAAAAGTATTATCAGCTTAAGTCCACTGATCCGCATCAGTGGTCTTTTTTTTTCTTTTAATAGGAAAAGACTGCTGGTGTAGAAAAGTAAAACTGATTTAGCTCGCATTCAAATGGTGCAAGCTAATACTTTCCTATCCTTATAAAAAAGTGAATAGAAGAGCATCATTGAGAAGGATTTTAATCATTTTCAATAGAATGCGTGGAGTAAAGCAGGTGAACGATTGATGAATAAACATCAACGAGTGAAAAAGAATGCCGAATTTCAAAAGATCTTTAAACGCGGAAAATCCTTTGCGAATCGTCAGTTTGTTGTTTACTGTTTTGAAAAAGAGGGACAAGAAGATTTTCGTATAGGCCTATCGGTGAGTAAGAAAATCGGGAATGCAGTCACCCGTAATCGTATTAAACGTTATATTAGGCAAGCCTTCTTGGAAATGAAGGACGAGATAAAGCCAAATATGGACTATGTCATTATCGCCAGACATCAGGCGGCCACGATGGATTTTCATGAATCCAAAAAAAGTTTGCAGCATGTTTTAAAAATAGCTAAAATGATTCAAAAGGTTAGAGAGTAAATTAAAAACTATATATAGAAGAAACGGATTATTTTTTAGGGGGAAGAAACGTTGAATAAACGATTATTAATCGTCCTCATCCTAGTTTCTGTCACGTTATTTTTAAGTGGTTGTACTGAATATAACCAGCCGATACGTGACGCTAACACAGGTTTTTGGAATGAATTTATTGTATGGCCATTAGTCTCCTTTATTACATTGTTTAAAGAATTACTTGGCTCATATGGATTAGGTATTGTGATGGTAACCATCATTATCCGTTTAGCAATTTTGCCATTAATGATTAAACAAACGAAAAGCTCTAAAAAAATGCAAGAAGTTCAACCAGCATTAGCTGAACTGAAGAAAAAGTACAGTTCAAAAGATGCACAAACTCAACAGAAATATCAGCAAGAAATGATGGCTATGTTCAAGGAAAACGGCGTTAATCCTGCAGCAGGGTGTTTGCCTGTCTTGATACAAATGCCGATTTTAATTGGTTTTTATCATGCCATTAGTCGAATGAACGTTACGCCAGAAATTAATTTGGGAAGTTTATTATGGTTCCCCCTAGCTGAACCAAGCATTATTTTGGCGATCTTAGCTGGTGTGATGCAATTTATCGTACTTCGTACTGGTCCAGCAATGGATAATCCTCAAATGAAGATTATGATGTATATGATGCCATTTATGATTACCGGTTTTGGTATCTTCTTACCATCAGCTTTAACACTTTACTGGGTAATCGGAAATATCATTTCTTTCATACAAAATATGTTCATTTATAAACCGTGGGAAAAAGAAAAATTACAGCCTGCGAAAACTGGAGGGACGAAAAAGTGAATCAACTAACGCAAACAGGGAACTCAACGGAAGAAGCAATTACAGCAGCATTAGCAAAACTTGGTGTTACGAGAGATCAAGTTACTATTCAAGTGGTAACTGAAGGTAAAAAAGGTTTTCTTGGATTTGGCTCTAGACTTGCAGAAGTGCAAGTCACCGTAAATGAAGTTCAAGCAGAAGTGATTGAAGAATCTTTTCAAGAACCGTCTGTAGAACAACCTGTTGAGCGTGAAGTGATTCACGAAGAAATCGTCCTAAAGGCAAATGAGTCTACTAAATCAGATGCGATTGAAGAAACTAAGACGTATTTAACTAATATTGCGACTCAAATGAAGATTGATGATTTAGAAATCAATACAGAGCTTAACGGGAAATATGTAACACTCCGCATGGAAAGCAAAAAAGCAGCACTTCTTATTGGAAAACGCGGTCAAACGTTAAATGCGCTGCAACAACTATCACAATTAGTAGTAAATAAATTTTCAAACCAATTTTTACTAGTTCAGCTTGATGTTGAAAATTACCGTGAGCGTCGTCAAGAATCACTGGAACTTTTAGCAGAAAGAATGGCAGACAAAGCGATTCGTTCAGGAACAAAAGTTGAATTTGAACCGATGCCTTCTTATGAACGAAAAGTTATTCACAATGCTTTATCTAGACGTTTAGATATTGAAACAGTTTCTATTGGTACTGAACCAAATCGATATTTGGTGATTGAACCCCTTAAGTAAGTATTGTAAAGACATGAATTCGTAACATATACAAACGGACCTCGACGTCATTGACGATCAGGTCCGTTTTCTTGTGGATAAATCGGTCTAGTCAGCTTTCGATTTTATCAATTTTGTGCTATAATTATACGTTAGAGAATATTGGGCTTTTATTAGTTATCCACATGTGGATAAATTTCAATTGGAGGTGAACGATCATGGAATTTGATACGATAGCAGCAATATCCACACCTCTTGGTGAGGGAGCAATAGCCATCGTCCGATTAAGTGGACCTGAAGCAATTTCCATTGCGAACCATGTCTTTCGTTCGCCGAGTTCAAAAATGTTGCAGGAGCAACCGACACACACGATTCATTATGGACATATCATGGATCCTAAATTAGATGAAATGGTAGAAGAAGTAATGTTGTCACTGATGAAAGGTCCAAAAACATTTACACGTGAAGATGTAATCGAAATTAATTGTCATGGTGGTTTAGTTTCAGTAAACCGCGTACTTCAATTAGTTTTACAATATGGAGCAAGATTAGCTGAACCAGGAGAATTTACAAAGCGGGCATTTTTAAATGGCCGAATTGATTTATCTCAGGCTGAAGCGGTAATGGATTTAATTCGAGCAAAAACAGATCGAGCGATGAACGTTGCGCTTGGACAAATGGACGGGAAGCTTTCGAGATTAATCGCAAGCTTAAGACAAGCTTTACTTGAAACACTTGCTCAAGTCGAAGTAAATATCGATTATCCAGAGTATGACGATGTCGAAGAAATGACATTGCCAATGATTATTGAAAAATCGGGATGGGTCAAAAAAGAAATCGAATATTTATTACAAACCTCTACCCAAGGAAAGATCTTAAGAGAAGGTCTTTCAACCGTAATTGTAGGGAGACCTAATGTAGGGAAATCCTCCCTTTTAAATAGTTTAGTGCAAGAAAACAAAGCAATTGTTACGGATATCGCTGGTACGACACGTGACATTATCGAAGAATATGTAAATGTACGTGGAGTTCCATTAAAATTAGTTGATACTGCGGGAATTCGTGAAACAGAAGACATCGTAGAGCGAATAGGCGTAGAAAGGTCTAGACAAGTCCTTAAACAGGCTGATTTGATCCTTCTAGTCCTAAACCAGTCTGACGTGTTAACACCCGAAGATGAGCGTTTATTCGAAGCAATCGAAGGTATGGATGTAATTGTCGTTTTAAATAAGACCGATTTAGAGCGAAAAATGGATTTAGACCATGTGAAACAGTTAGCAGGTAATAGCAAAATTGTTACAACTTCCCTGTTATCAGATGCTGGTGTGGATCAGTTAGAAGAAGCAATCGCCACGATGTTCTTTGAAGGCTCCATTGAAAGTGGAGATTTAACGTATGTATCGAATGCTCGTCATATTGCTTTGTTACACCAAGCTAAAAATACGATCGAAGATGCCATTCAAGCTGCACATGATCGTGTACCAATCGATATGATTCAAATCGATGTAACAAGAACTTGGGAAATATTAGGTGAGATTACGGGAGATACAGTAGAAGAAAGTTTAATTGATCAATTGTTTTCACAATTTTGTTTAGGAAAATAAAAGCTGCTACGACCTTTATTTTAAAAGTAAAAGCAAGCTTAATATAGAACTCGAAAGGAATGAACGAACATGCCGAATTTTGAAGCGGGCTCGTTCGATGTAATTGTAATTGGAGCAGGGCACGCAGGTGCTGAAGCAGCTTTAGCTGCAGCAGGTATGGGTGCAAAAACACTTGTTCTTACCATCAATTTAGATATGATTGCATTTATGCCATGTAATCCATCCATCGGAGGTCCAGCAAAAGGAATAGTTGTCCGTGAAATAGATGCATTAGGCGGAGCGATGGGAAGAGTCATCGACAAAACACATATTCAAATGAGAATGTTAAACACAGGTAAAGGACCTGCTGTACGAGCATTACGTGCACAAGCAGACAAAGTGCTTTACCAAGCAGAAATGAAACGTTTAATGGAAGAACAAGATAACTTATCAATTCATCAAGCAATGGTGGAAGAACTAATCATTGAAGAGAATGAAGTCAAAGGTGTTATTACGCAAGTTGGAGCTATATATAGAGCATCAACAGTGATTGTTACGACTGGTACATTTTTACGAGGCGAAATTATTATTGGCGATTTAAAATATTCAAGTGGTCCAAATAACCAACAACCTTCATTAAAATTAGCAGATAATCTGCGTGATTTAGGTTTTGACTTAGTTCGATTTAAAACAGGAACACCACCTAGGGTTAACAGTAAAACCATTGATTATAGCAAAACAGAAATTCAACCTGGTGACGATGTAGCAAGAGCGTTTAGTTATGAAACGACTGAATATATCACCGATCAATTACCATGTTGGTTAACTTATACAAATGAGCGTACGCATCAAGTGATTGATGAAAACCTTCATTTATCACCTATGTACTCAGGGATGATTAAAGGAACTGGGCCTCGTTATTGTCCATCTATTGAAGATAAAGTGGTTCGTTTTAATGACAAACCACGTCATCAAATTTTCTTAGAGCCCGAAGGTCGTAATACAAGAGAAGTGTATGTACAGGGTCTATCTACAAGTTTACCTGAACACGTTCAGCGCAAGCTGTTAGAAAGCATTCCGGGGTTAGAGAAGGCAGAAATGATGCGTGCCGGCTACGCTATTGAATATGATGCAATGGTACCTACGCAACTTTGGCCTACACTAGAAACGAAAAAAATTCGCAACCTATATACAGCTGGACAAATTAACGGTACTTCTGGTTATGAAGAAGCAGCTGGACAAGGCTTAATGGCTGGGATGAATGCAGCAGCTCGTTCTTTAAATAAAGAAGAGATTATTTTAAGTCGTTCAGATGCGTATATTGGTGTCTTAATAGATGATTTAGTAACGAAGGGCACGAACGAGCCATATCGATTGCTAACATCAAGAGCAGAATACCGCTTACTGTTACGTCACGATAATGCAGATCTAAGATTAACTGAGATAGGTCATAAAGCTGGATTGATTTCGGAACAACGCTATAGTCGTTTTGTATCCAAGAAACAACGGATTGAAGATGAAATTAAACGTCTCCGTCAAACAATCATCAAACCGAATGAAGAAACTCAATCTGTTGTTCGCGAAAAAGGCGGTACAGAATTGAAGGATGGAATTCGAGGAAATGATTTAATGAAACGTCCAGAAATGACTTATGATGATATTGCAAAATTATCACCGTCAACAATTGAATTAACGGACGAAATGAAAGAACAAATAGAAATTCAAGTTAAATATGAGGGTTATATTGAAAAATCTCTATTACAAGTCGATAAATTAAAAAAGATGGAAAACAAAAAAATTCCAGATCATATTGATTTTGATGCAATTTCTGGTTTAGCTACAGAAGCGAAACAAAAATTAAAAGAAGTTCGACCATTATCCATTGCTCAAGCTTCTCGTATTTCTGGTGTAAATCCTGCTGACATTTCCATATTACTAGTGTATATTGAACAAGGAAGAATCGCTAAAATATCCGGATAATTTTGAAGTGGCTATGTGCTCTAAAAGCTTATAGCCACTGTTTATATACGGAAGGGGAACATTATGAACGAAAAGCAATTTATCGAAGCTTTAAAAGCGAAAGGTATTGAATTGAATGAAAAGCAAATCAAACAATTCAATTTATATTTTGAACTTTTAGTTGAGTGGAACGAAAAAATGAATTTAACAGCAATTACAGACTTACCATCCGTATACTTAAAACATTTTTACGATTCAATCAGCATGGCTTTTTATGTAGATTTCACTAAACAGCAATCTATTTGTGATGTTGGAGCGGGAGCAGGATTCCCGAGTATCCCACTAAAAATTTGTTTTCCTGATCTAAAAGTTACTATTGTGGACTCATTAAATAAACGAATTCAATTTCTCACTCATTTAAGTGAACAATTGAAACTATCTGAAGTTCAATTCGTACATGCTAGAGCAGAAGAATTTGGACAAGATCCAAAATATAGAGAAAAGTTCGACGTTGTTACAGCAAGAGCTGTTGCTAGACTAAGTGTATTATCGGAATTATGTATTCCTCTAGTTAAACCAGGTGGTCAATTCTTAGCTATGAAAGCTTCTGCAGCACAAGACGAATTAAGTGATGCTAGTAAAGCTATTTCAACCTTAGGTGCCAGTAAAAAAGAAGAATTCACTTTCCAATTACCAGTTGAAAATAGTGAAAGATCGCTATTTATATTTGATAAAATAAAAAACACACCTAAAAAATACCCAAGAAAACCCGGTGTTCCAAACAAAACACCTTTGTAAATGAATTGTTCCACGTGAAACATTAATAGAGGATTGATGAGATTAATAGCGAATAGTACTTAAGTAGTGAGTTTCTTAAAGGTGGTGCCAAGAGGATGAAAAGTCCTTTTTCACGTTTTTTCAATAATGTAGATAAAGAAGAAGTTGAAACAAAGTCGAATGTTGAACATAACGAGGAAGTAGTAAAGCTTCCCCTAATGTCAATCATTCCAAATAGATTTCAACCGCGAACAATTTTTGATGACTCAAAAATTGAGGAATTAGCGCGGACAATCCATACACATGGTGTTATTCAACCAATTGTTGTTCGAAAAATTGAAAACGACCAGTACGAGATTATTGCTGGTGAAAGACGTTTCAGAGCTATGACAAAATTGGAATGGTCAGAAGTGCCAGCCATTGTTCGAAATTTGAGTGATAAAGAAACAGCCTCAGTAGCACTTATAGAAAATCTACAACGTGAAGAGTTAACCGCAATTGAGGAAGCACTAGCTTATCAGAAACTATTAGAGTTACATGAATTAACACAGGAAGCCTTGGCCCAAAGACTTGGGAAAGGGCAATCAACTGTTGCTAATAAAATTCGTCTACTCAAGTTACCTGATGCTATTCAAAAGTCTATATTGAAAAGAGAAATTTCTGAACGTCATGCACGAGCTCTTATGCCAATTAAAGATGAAGAAATTCAGATTTCTATATTTAAAGAGGCATTAGAACAGAATTTTAACGTGAAGCAATTAGAAAAACGTGTGGATGAATATTTAAATCCTCCAGTGAAAGAGGATTCGAAAAAAGAAAAACCGAAGCGTAAAGCAGTCAGTCGTGATGTACGTATTGCACTAAATACGTTAAGACAGACGTTTGCAATGGTCGCTAAAAGTGGAATTCGCATGGAAACTGAAGAAGAAGAACTTGAGGAATACTATCAAATCACGGTAAAAATCCCTAAAAAGAAATCATAATTTAATCAAACTTGTGAACTCTTACTGTAAAAAGTAAGAGTTTTTATTTTGTAATCATAATATAATCCTATTTACTTGAATTATTTGATAGAATGAGAGATAGCGAACAAAAATAAGGGATTTAATGAAGTTTTATTATGAAGAAAGAGTCATTTTTTCATTCATATTAGTTGTTTTACTAAATAAATCACATAATTTACTAAAACTATGATGTTAAGGAGTACAAACTGTATTAACTCATTTGTCGAGGAACGCTAAATATCAAGAGATCTAATTAAAGAAAGCAGGTGCGAGGGTGGGAAGAATCATCGCAATCGCCAATCAAAAAGGCGGTGTAGGGAAAACAACTACATCAGTAAACCTTAGTGCATGCTTAGCTTATCTAGGGAAAAAAGTATTATTGATGGATACCGATCCCCAAGGCAATGCTACAAGTGGGGTAGGAGTCAATAAGGGAGATGTTCATCAATGCATTTATGATGTTTTAATAGATGATGTGGATGTCAAAAAAGTGATTATTGAAACAAAAGTTGAGAATTTACATATCATCCCGGCTACGATTTCATTAGCAGGTGCTGAAATTGAACTTGTTTCTACCATCTCACGTGAAGTAAGACTCAAACGATCTTTACAAGAAGTGAAAGAACAATACGATTACATTATTATTGACTGTCCTCCTTCGTTAGGACTTTTAACAATTAATGCATTAACAGCATCTGATGCGATATTAATTCCAGTACAATGCGAATATTACGCACTTGAGGGGTTAAGTCAGTTACTAAGTACAATTCGATTAGTTCAAAAACACTTAAATAATCAATTAGTAATTGATGGTGTATTATTGACAATGTTTGATGCCCGTACAAACTTAGGCATACAAGTAATCGAAGAAGTGAAAAAATACTTCCAAGACAAGGTTTATAAAACAATCATTCCTCGTAATGTTCGTTTAAGTGAAGCGCCAAGTCATGGCGAACCAATTATTATTTACGATCCAAAATCACGTGGGGCAGAAGTATATCTAGATTTGGCGAGGGAAGTGATTCGTAATGTCTAAAGGTTTGGGTAAAGGGATTAATGCACTTTTTCCAGGAGAATCGATTAATCAAATGGAAACCGTAGAAAAAATCTCCTTAAAAGAAATTAAAGTAAATCCATTTCAACCAAGAAAGATTTTTGATGAAGCAGCGTTAAATGAGTTAGCGGAATCAATTAAAGAACACGGGATATTACAACCCATTATTGTTCGTCGAAAAGGGAAATCCTTTGAGATTGTTGTTGGTGAAAGAAGATTTAGAGGATCGAAACTCGCAGGACTTACCGAAATTCCAGTAGTAGTAAGAGAATTAACGGATCAACAAATGATGGAAATTGCGATTCTTGAGAATTTACAGCGTGAAGATCTAACACCTATAGAAGAAGCGGAAGCGTATCAAAACTTGATGGAAAGCCTAAACTTAACACAAGAGCAATTAGCATTCCGTTTAGGGAAAAGCCGCCCCCATATCGCTAATCACATAAGATTACTGTCATTACCTGAAGTGGTTCGTGAACATATTTCTGGTGGTAATTTATCGATGGGGCATGGTCGTGCACTGCTTGGAATAAAACGCAAAAAACTTATTCCAATCATTTCAGATAAAGTGATGAAAGAAAATCTGAATGTAAGACAATTAGAATCGCTTGTTCAAAAAATGAATGACGATGTTTCACGTGAAACATCAACAGGTGAAAAGAAGGATATCTTTATAGAAGAAAAAGAATCCCAACTTCGTGAATATTTTGGAACAAGCGTAACGATAAAAAAATCAAAGAATAAAGGGAAAATTGAAATCGAGTTTTTCTCTGAAGATGATTTAGAAAGAATATTAGAATTATTAGAAAATTAATCTTGGCTGCCTATTCGCTCAATCTTGAGAGAATAGGTTCTATTTTTAACTGAAGCGGGGAGCGACTATGGTTTTATTAGGAACAGTGATTAATGCGCTTCTTATAATATTAGGAACAGTTATAGGGCGTTTATTGAAAAACATTCCAGAGAACATGAAACAAACAGTCATGTATGCAATAGGTCTTGCGGTGACTGTGATTGGATTACAAATGGGATTTGAAAGTGGTCAATTTCTAATTGTCATTATCAGCTTAGTATTTGGTGCTGTAATAGGCGAATGGATAGACTTGGATAAACAATTAAATCGATTTGGTCAATGGTTGGAATCTAAGGTAGGGAAAAATACTAAAGGTGAAAACGTTAGTATTGCTCAAGGTTTTGTTTCCGCAACGTTGATTTTTGTTATTGGATCTATGGCTGTCATTGGTTCATTAGATAGCGGTTTGAGGAATGATCATGATTTATTAATCGTAAAAGGATTAATAGATGGATTCACATCCATCATTTTAGCTACAACCCTTGGAATAGGCGTCATGATATCAGCGCTACCTGTCTTTCTATACCAAGGAACAATTGCTCTATTCGCTACTCAAATCAGTCGTGTTATACCGGATGAAGCGTTAGCTCTATTCATCCAAGAGATGACAGCAACTGGTGGCGTTATGATTGTAGCAATAGGTTTAAATATGATTGGATTGACGAAAATAAGAGTAGCAAATTTACTTCCAGGCATACTCATTGTTGCGATCGTCGTGACGATTGCTTATTACTTTCAGTTGGTGCCTTTGCCAAGCGAGTAACAAGGCTCGAACTATTATCTTACCCATCTTATATGGAACTTGAAGTCGTGTGTTTTGTAAAACGGTGTATTCCATAAAACCACTTACATTAACAATTCCTTTAATGGAAAGGTCACCAATAGGAGGAAGTTCTTTTTTAACGGCTTTACCTGGAAATAGCGGACCGTCTTCAACTAAAATAAAGCCAATACGGTCAAGTTGTCCTAAGCAAGCATCGATTGCGACGACAAAAGGGGCTTCCGATCGATCTTGAATACTTTGGGTCGTCTCACTTAAGTTTAAGGCGTGTAATGGTTGCTCCAATGTCCCAATAACCTCGTAAGGAAATGTTGGATGATCTTTTAACCAAGTTCCGATTAAAGGACCTAATGTATCCCCGGTAGAACGGTCAGTTCCAATGCAACAAAATGTGAGGTTGGATTGATCGAAAGGGATACTTTTTAGAAAGTGAGAACTTAATCGCCAAGCTGCGCTCGAATCAGTATGTGAATATAACTCTTGTTCTTTAGGGGAAGTATTTAATAGCATATATAAAAACTCACTCTCTTTTTTTCTCAGTATACGTGGGAGGAAAGAGTTTTATTCAAAGGATGGTTGATTGAATGGAATTAACAAAAATAACAACTATGTTGAGTAATGTACAAGACAAGCTTCTTCAAGAAGAACTATGGGTTAATGTTGGGATAGTCATATTAAAAATTATATTTATTATGTTTTTAGCAGCAATTGTTGTGAAAGTTGGCAAAATCATCATACGTAAGGTGTTTTTAGTGCGAATGAAAACACCTCTACGCTACTCTGAGAGACGTCAAAATACAATGCTTAAATTACTAGAAAATGTAATTGCATATGTCGTTTATTTCGCTGCCATTTTAGCTGTATTATCGGCAGTAGAAATTGATGTAAGAGGACTATTAGCAGGTGCTGGGGTATTGGGTCTTGCTATAGGTTTCGGAGCACAAAATTTAGTGCGTGATGTAATTACTGGATTTTTTATTATTTTCGAAGATCAATTTTCAGTAGGCGATTATGTCCGTATTGGGGCAGCTGAAGGAACAGTTGAAGAAATAGGATTGCGAACAACGAAAATCAAAGGATTAAGTGGAGAAATTCATATATTTCCGAATGGTACGATAGTGGAAATTATCAATTTTTCATTGCATAACTCGGTTGCCATTCTTGACGTCAGTATGGCTTACGAAGCAGATATAACTCATTCTGAAAAACTCATTGGAGAATTTCTATCATCCTTGCCAGCAAAATATGAACAATTAGTTAAAACACCAGAACTTTTGGGTGTCCAAAATTTAGCTGCCTCTGAAGTGGTGTTACGTATTACAGCGGAAACCAAACCAATGCAGCATTTCGCAATGTCTCGAATTATTAGAAGAGATTTAAAAATATTTATGGATGAACAAGGTATTGAAATTCCATATCCGAAGATGGTGATGTACCAGAAGAATGTCGGTTCTGTAGATGGGGGCACGGGTAATCCTGTTAAGATAGAAGATAAGGGGAAAATCTGATGATTGAAAAAACATTTGAACTTGGTGATATTGTCGAAATGAAAAAACAACACCCATGCGGAACAAATGAGTGGAAAATAATTCGAATGGGTGCTGATGTACGAATTAAATGCGAAGGATGTCAACATAGTGTGATGATTCCTCGTCGAGAATTTGCGAAGAAGATGAAAAAAGTATTGGTTCATGCAGAGCGAACAACTGAAGAAGAATAGACTTTTAATCACCAAAAATCTATAATAGAAGAGTTGTACGCGTAAGGTGTACATGAGTTAAGGGAAATTACCGATTATTCGTTAAGTAAATCATATAGAGAATTATAAGAATCATGAGAGGTTGGGAATAAATATGGCATTAACAGCCGGAATCGTTGGATTACCTAACGTAGGGAAATCCACATTATTTAATGCAATAACAAAAGCTGGAGCAGAAGCAGCAAACTATCCTTTCTGTACAATCGATCCAAACGTAGGAATTGTAGAAGTACCGGATGAGCGTTTACAAAAGTTAACCGAGCTTGTTTCTCCTAAGAAAACTGTTCCAACTGCTTTCGAATTTACTGATATTGCTGGGATTGTTAAAGGTGCGAGTAAAGGTGAAGGGTTAGGAAATAAATTCTTAGCTCATATTCGTGAAGTAGATGCCATTTGCCAAGTAGTACGTTGTTTTGCTGACGATAATATTACGCATGTTTCGGGTAAAGTAGATCCAATTTCTGATATCGAAGTCATTAACTTAGAGTTAATTTTAGCTGATTTAGAAAGCGTTGAAAAAAGATTGCAGCGCGTTGGAAAAATGGCTAAACAAAGAGACAAAGATGCTTTGGTAGAAGAACCAGTCTTAATCAAATTGCGCGATGCATTTGAAGAAGAATTGCCTGCTCGCTCTGTAGAATTTACGGAAGAAGAACGACGTGTAGTAAAAGGTCTTCATTTGTTGACAGCTAAACCAATGCTTTACGTAGCTAACTTAGCTGAAGATGAAATCGCTCAAGCGGATGAAAACGAGTATGTTCAAAAAGTTCGCGAATTCGCAAAAGCGGATAATGCACAAGTGATTGTTATCTGTGCGAAGATCGAAGAAGAAATGGCTGAATTAGATGATGAAGAAAAAGCGATGTTCATTGAAGAGTTAGGCATTCAAGAATCAGGTCTTGATCAATTAGTGAAGGCATCTTATAACTTACTAGGTCTAGCAACATACTTTACTGCAGGCGTTCAAGAAGTACGTGCATGGACATTCCGCAAAGGAATGAAAGCACCTCAATGTGCAGGCGTCATTCATACTGATTTCGAACGAGGATTTATTCGTGCTGAAACCGTATCTTATAATGATTTAGTAGAGCATGGATCGATGGCTACTGCTAAGGAAGCTGGGAAGGTTCGTCTAGAGGGGAAAGAATATATCGTACAAGATGGCGATGTTATGCTATTCCGCTTTAACGTATAAGCATATTTAATATAATAGGAGGTGTTCCGAAAGCCATGAAAAATGACTTTTGGAACACCTTTTTTCCATTCATGGATATCCGTTACAGAAGGACGCGTTCCGCAGGCATGGCTTCAGTCTCCTCATCACTACGTTCTTCGGGTGCCTTCAGCTCATACACCTGCCGCATCGCTTTCGGTGCACAAAATAGCTGCTATTCCCGCTGGAAAGATTGGTACCAAAAGATTTGGTGCTAATCTTTGTGACGAAGCTAGCGCAGCGATACAGGAGCAGATGTTTTCCGCCGTCTTTCACTAACATCCATCGCCAACTAAAAACCAAGATAAAAAAAGTCTCTCTTTCCAAACTTTAAATTCGGTGTGAAAAATCAAAAATAATTTGAAAAAATTCAATTGTTTCTCTCTAATTATCTATATTAAAAACTTATGGACAATCGGGTAATACTAATACATTTAAAAGGGGTTTGGGAAATGAAGTTATTTGTATATGGAACGCTTTGCCTGGGTGAGAGCAACCATCATGTGCTAAAAGGGGCAACGCGTTATAGTGAGAAGGCTTCCATTCATGCCG
>JBFIXW010000016.1:0-26590 GCA_041605715.1 Paenisporosarcina sp. | reverse complement strand
TATAAGAAAGACACACCATAAATGAACTTCCAGTCCTTCTACAATAAGGAAAAGGACTATCCATATATGTCGTGTTTCATGACGTAATGGACAGTCCCAATTAGTTAGTTGTTTCTTTTCTTATTAACAATTGCTTTTGCTTTTCCAGTGTTCGCAAAATGTTTTTTCGTAATAGTTGATAAATAATCGTCACCTTTTGATAACATAATCTTGGCAGCCACTTCATCTACCTTAGAACCCGCTCCTTTAGGAAGAGTTACACCTGCATCCAAACTTAATCGATCCATCTCTTCTAAAAAGGCAACACGTGCTAATATGGAAGCTGCTGCAACTGCTACATGCAATTGTTCAGCTTTGGTTGAGAACAGTACATTTTCTCTAATTATTTCTTTTTCCATTTTGATGTGATTGTAATAAATGCCACGTTCAGCAAATTGATCAATTAAAATGTAATCTGGTTTTAAAGGTGTCATTTTATTCAGTACATGTTTTAAAGCTTGGTTATGTAAAAGGGCTTTGATTTTACCTTGTGACCAACCTTTAGCCTGTACTTTGTTATATTTTTCATTACCTAACGTTAAAATACTGTAGGTCAATACTTCTTTTAAGTCAGGAGCCAATTTACGCATTAGTGAATCTGTCAGCATTTTAGAATCTTTCACACCAAGTTCTTGGATTAATTTGATTTGATCGGACGAAACGAAACAAGCAGCTACCGTCATCGGTCCAAAAAAGTCGCCAGTTCCTGTTTCATCTGATCCAATGACTGAAGTTTGAGAAAAGCTAGGTGGTAAAGTGTCACCTTTTGCAGCACTTACTTTTGGTTTTATCAAATCACTGCTCCAGCGATTTGCTTCTCTTTCTGCCCCAGCTCCCTGGAATAAAACCTTGCCTGACTTATATCCAGTAATGGATGTATCCGTTAGTTTGGCCGCGAAAACGACGCCGGGAGCAGAACGGATAATCTTATGTTTATCATAGTAAGTGGCAACTTCAGATAACTTTTTTGAGTTTAATTGAATAACTTGATTGGTCATGACAGAATTCCTTTCGTGTCTCAGTATTCACATGCATATCCATTTCATGGTATGATAATGACTAGTATTTTGTTGGGAGGGTCGAATTTGACAGAACTACATAAAAATCGAATATCTGTTGATATATATGGCCAATCGTATAAAATGATTGGATCTGAAACGTCAGGTCATATGCGACTAGTCGCATCCATGGTTGACGATAAAATGCGCGAAATCAATTCACATAACCCCTCACTAGACAGTGCTAAACTAGCGGTTCTTACAGCCGTAAATTCGGTCCATGAATATGTGAAATTGAAAGAGCAAGTAGAATTACTAGAAGAAGAAATTAAAAGGTTAAAGGGTTGAATTCATGTTAGATATACTTATTCTTGTCTTACTAATTGTAGGCTTAGTAGTTGGAGCTAAAAGAGGTTTAATTGTCCAATTGATTCACATGACTGGATTCATTATTGCTCTCATTGTTGCTTATACCTATTATAAACCACTAGCAGAAAAATTTGTTCTCTGGATTCCATATCCCACAGTGGATTCGGATTCAACATTAACATTAGCTATTGATCGTTTGGATTTAGATCAGACATTTTATCAACTAATTGCATTTGCCATTATTTTCTTTGTTATTAAATTCGCTCTTCAATTAGTAGCTTCGATGTTTGATTTCTTGAAATACTTACCCGTCTTAGGTTTTGTAAGTAGAATAGCTGGTGCGATTTTAGGATTCATTGAGTTGTATATTATTCTCTTTATTATACTTTATGTAATCGCGTTACTACCGATTGCTCCATTCCAAAATCTAATGAGCAATTCGGTTTTAGCTACTTATCTATTAGAGAATACGCCATTTTTATCTGATACAGTTAAAGAATGGTGGTACATTTATGTGAAATCATGACTTCTCTCTTAGGAGAGAAGTTTTTTTAAACTGATAAATAATTATGATTGTACTTGATGTTTTTGAAAACGGATTGCTTAAATACACAACCTTATAACAA
Organism: Paenisporosarcina sp.; assembly: GCA_041605715.1. Classification (GTDB taxonomy): domain Bacteria; phylum Bacillota; class Bacilli; order Bacillales_A; family Planococcaceae; genus Paenisporosarcina. Next base: position 24,558 of record JBFIXW010000016.1, on the reverse strand, counting down.
TTTATGAGAGTTTTATTGGATACACACTCATATTTCCGTAAGAATACAACGACTTTTTATCAAAGGAGTGGCTGTTTATGATCAATAAAAAACAAATCATTCGTACGTTCGAAAAAATTGCTCTTTATATGGAATTGAAAGGTGAAAACCCATTCAAAGTTTCGGCTTTTCGAAAGGCAGCTCAAGCACTTGAACTGGACCCAAGAAGTCTTGCGGAAATGGATGATGTAACGAAGCTTAAAGGAATTGGAAAAGGTACAGCATCTGTAATAGAAGAATTACTTGAGACTGGAAAATCAACCGTATTAATTGAATTAGAGGAATCAGTTCCAAGTAGTCTTTTACCTCTATTAAAACTGTCTGGTTTAGGCGGCAAGAAAATTGCAAAGCTGTATCAGGAACTAGGCATTGATTCGATGGAATCTTTAAAACAAGCTTGTTTAGATGGAAAAGTACAAAATTTAGCTGGATTTGCTGCGAAGACTGAAGAGAAAATTTTGAAAGAAATCGAACAATTTAACTTACGACCTGATCGATTACCGATTTGGCGGTTTGATCCAGTTGTCCTATTAATTCAAGACATCGTTGATAATATAAAACATGTGGATCGCTTCTCTGTTGCAGGGAGTTTTAGACGTGTAAAAGAGACGAGTAAGGATCTGGATTTTATTATTTCGACTAATCATCCTGTTGAGGTGAAAGAAGCATTGTTAAAGCTCCTTCCAGTTAAAGAAATAATTGCTGCAGGAGAAACAAAAGTTTCCGTTACAATTGAACTGGAAGAGCTGATTGATGTGGATTTTCGAATTGTCGAACCTGAGGCATTTATAACTGCGCTTCACCATTTTACAGGGTCTAAAGATCATAATGTTAAATTGCGACAAATTGCCAAGTCTCAAGGAAAGAAAATAAGTGAATATGGTGTGGAACTAGAGGATGGCACGAATCTAACGTTTGAATCCGAAGAGGCATTTTTTGGCCATTTCGGTCTACCTTATTTTCCGCCAGCTGTTCGAGAAGATTCAAAAGAGTTTGATCGAAAAGATGAATTAAAAACCTTGATACACTTAGATGCGATTACATCTGATTTACATATGCATACCACATGGTCTGATGGGGCGCACTCACTTCGAGAAATGATAGAGGCATGTATTGAAAAGAAATATACCCATATAGCCATAACTGATCATTCTCATTATCTACGTGTAGCAAATGGTTTGTCTGCAGAACGGTTAATGAAGCAGTTGGAAGAAATCCATAAACTTCGAAAAAAGTATCCATCCATTCATATTCTAGCTGGAACAGAAATGGATATATTACCCGATGGATCTCTAGATTTTGACGATGAAATACTTGAACAACTTGATTTTGTTATTGCGTCAATACACTCAAGCTTCAGTCAACCACAAGAAAAGATAATGGAACGATTGTTAATCGCAATGAAAAATAAACACGTGGACATGATTGCTCATCCTACAGGTAGAATTGTAGGAGAAAGAGCGGGTTATAATCCAGATGTTCCTCAATTAATTGAGTGGGCTGCTAAGTATGGCAAAATTCTCGAATTAAATGCAAATCCTCATCGATTAGATTTATCGACTGAATATTTAGTTCAAGCTCAAGAATTACAGGTACCGATTGCGATTAATACAGATGCACATAGCATTGATCAATTGAGATTTATGGATACAGGTGTCAAATACGCACAAAAAGCTTGGTTAAAAGAATCTAATATAGTTAATACTTGGTCAATCGAAAAACTGATTGACTATTTAAAGTAACATAGTGATTTGTAAAAAAATGTTTTATCCTTGCATTACAATTTGAGAGCTATTTATAACGGTAATCTATATAAGACCAATAATTAAAATAACTACTAATTATAGAGTAAATGGAGGTGTTTTGGATGATTGCAAAACGCGCATTGAAAACACTAGAATTTGATAAAATTAGAGAACAAGTCGCCTATTTTTGTACGTCCTCACTAGGTCGATCTCATCTTGATCAATTAGAACCTTCTATTGATTTAGAAACAGTCACACGTTTACTAGATGAAATGGATGAAGGACTTGCCTTACTAAGAATAAGAGGCAATGTGCCAATGGGTGGCATATTTGACGTGCGTGGTCACGCAAAGAGAGCTCAAATAGGTGGGATGTTAAGTCCAACTGAATTAATGGAAATCGCAAGTACAATTAGAGCGAGTCGTATTCTACGTCAATTTTTTGAAGCCGTAGAAGAATCGAAAGAAATTGCCATCCCCTATTTCATAGAACATAAACAAGCATTACCAATATTAACAACTTTAGAACATGAAATCGTTGCATGTATTGATGACAATGGTCATGTACTTGATAGTGCTAGTACGCAGCTTCGAACAATTCGTCAATCGCTAAGAGCCCAAGAAAGTCGCGTACGGGAGAAACTTGAAAGCTATACGAGAGGTAAAAATGCCTCTAAAATGTTATCCGATTCTATCGTGACGATTCGTAATGATCGTTATGTGATTCCTGTTAAACAAGAATATCGCAGTAATTATGGTGGAATTGTGCACGATCAATCATCTTCAGGTCAAACGTTATTTATTGAACCAGATGCGGTAGTCCAAGCGAATAATGAAATTCGTAGATTGAAGATGAAAGAGCAAGAAGAGATTGAACGAATTTTGATCGCCTTGTCATTAGAAGTTCAGACTGTGGCTCATGAATTGTTTACCTTAGTTAACATATTAGGTGAAATTGATGTAATTCTGGCTAAAGCAAAATATGGCCAAGCGAACAATTGTACAAAACCATCAGTTAATAACAATGGAATCATTCGCTTGATAAAAGCTCGACATCCATTGTTGGATAAAGATGAAGCTGTACCAAATAGTATTGAATTTGGGGATGAAATTACTGCAATTGTCATTACAGGACCAAATACGGGCGGTAAAACAGTCACCCTTAAAACAGTTGGATTATGTACATTAATGGGTCAAGCAGGAATACCGATTCCTGCCCTGGATGGCTCTGAAATTACTGTATTTGATCAAGTGTTTGCGGATATAGGCGATGAGCAGTCAATTGAACAAAGCTTGAGTACTTTCTCTTCTCATATGGTTAATATCGTTGATATACTAGGGAAGTTTGATGAAAATAGTCTAGTATTATTCGATGAATTGGGAGCAGGCACAGATCCGCAAGAAGGTGCAGCCCTAGCTATTTCCTTATTGGATGAAGTACACGGTCGCGGAGCTCGGGTAATGGCGACAACCCATTATCCTGAGCTAAAGGCTTATGGATACAACCGAGACGGTGTAGCAAATGCGAGTGTAGAGTTTGATGTAGAAACACTTAGTCCGACCTACAAACTATTGATAGGTGTACCTGGAAGAAGTAATGCCTTTGAAATTTCGAAACGTCTCGGCTTACCTAATCACATCATTTCACATGCTCAATCCTTTACTGGCACTGATCGACATGAAGTGGAATCGATGATTGCTTCATTAGAGACGAGTAGAAGACAGTCTGAAAAAGATGCGGAATTAGCAAAGATCATTCTTTCAGATTCAGAAAAGCTTAAATTAGATTTACATGAACAACTGCAACAATTCGATGAGAAAAAAGAAACACTGGAACAAAGAGCGAAAGATAAGGCTCGTAAAATTGTGGAAGAAGCGAAACGGGAAGCAGATGGAATAATTGCAGAATTACGTAAGATGCAAATGAATGCCAATCAAATCGTTAAAGAACATGAATTAATTGATGTGAGAAAACGATTGGAAAAAGCCGCTCCTGAAAACAAAGTTTTAAAGAAACAAAAACTACTGAATGAGCGACAGATGACTTTAACTCAAGGTGATGAAGTAAAAGTACTGAGCTATGGCCAAAAAGGAACGTTGCTAAACAAAGTCTCAAGCAATGAATGGATTGTTCAAATTGGTATTCTAAAAATGAAATGTCACGAATCCGATTTGGAATACATGAAGCCTGAAAAACAAAAACAAACAGTTGCTATGACAAATGTTAAAGGTCGTGATACGTATGTTAAACTCGAGCTCGATTTACGTGGTGAGAGGTACGAAGATGCGATTATGAGAGCTGAAAAATACATTGATGATGCTGTGCTGTCCAACTATCACCAAGTATCGATTATTCATGGCAAGGGAACAGGTGCTTTGCGACAAGGAATACAGCAATTCCTAAAAAATCACTCCCGCGTGAAGAGTTATCGATTTGGTGAAGCGGGTGAAGGTGGTCATGGAGTGACGATGGTTGAATTGAAATAAATGAAACCATCGCTTAGCTCATCCGTATTAGCAAGAAAGATTTGAAGGAGCAATGTAAATGTTAGGTATTGATTTTTGGCAAAACCCCCTTGTTCAAACAGCTGGTTATTTTAGTGTAGCAATTTTATGTATTATTTTAACGATGATTGTTTTTGAACTTGTTACCAAGTACAACAACTGGGAAGAAATTCAAAAAGGAAATATTGCTGTAGCAATGGCAACAGGTGGTAAAATTTTTGGTGTGGCCAATATTTTCAAATATTCCATTGAAAATCACAATTCACTACCTGAAATTATGGGTTGGGGACTTTATGGTTTTTTCCTTCTTGTTTTAGCCTATTTTTTATTTGAATTTTTCACCCCTAAATTTAATATTGATCGTGAAATTGAACAAGACAATCGGTCTGTTGGGTTTATTTCCTTATCGATTTCGGTAGGGCTGTCCTTTGTCATTGGAGCGAGCATATCTTAGGAGCGGATTAAGTGGAGCAGTTAGCGAAAATTTTATTAGGCGTTTGTGTACTTTTTATTGTAGTGGGCATAGTCTATTTATATCTTCAGTAAGTCGGTTGCATGGGATAAGAAAATTGTCCCATGTTTTTTTCTAGATTGAATTGAATGTCTATTCATTTTTCTCTATAATAAAGAATAGGAATATTCAAACGATTTAAAAAGGGGGAAATACAATGACGGCAAAACCTTGGTTATCACAATATCCACCCGAAATTCCGCACACGCTTAATTATGATCCAATACCTGTTCAAGAGTATTTGACGCGTGCTTACAAGAATTATCCGGAAAAAGTAGCCATTCATTTTCTTGGGAAAGATGTCACGTATAGCGAATTATATGAATCTGCTTTAAAGTTTGCTAACTATTTACGTACGATAGGAATTGAAAAAGGGGATCGAGTAGCAATTATGCTACCTAACTGTCCTCAAAATGTCATTGCTTACTACGGTATTTTGTATGCTGGTGCAATTGTAGTACAAACAAACCCTTTGTACACAGAACGGGAAATTTCTTATCAAATGAAAGACTCTGGAGCTAAGGCGATTTTGTCTCTGGATATTTTATTCCCTCGTATTTCTAAGGTTTTAAAAGAAACGAATCTTGAAAACGTTATCATTACGGGTATTAAGGACTATTTACCATTCCCCAAAAATTTGGTGTATCCTTTTATTCAGAAAAAGCAATATGGATTTAGTGTTAAGGTAGAGCATCGTGGAATGAATCACTTATTCCCTGAAATTATGAAAGTAGCGAAGGCAGAACCTTTAGAAAATGCTTTCGATTTTGAAGAAGATATTGCAATTTTGCAGTATACTGGTGGTACAACTGGTTTCCCTAAAGGTGTTATGTTGACGCACAAAAATCTCATCTCAAATGCTTCTATGTGTGATGCGTGGCTTTACAAGTGTAAAAAAGGGGAAGAAACGATTTTAGGGATTTTACCATTCTTCCATGTGTATGGAATGACAACTGTTTTAATCCTGTCAGTTATGTTAGGAAATCGTATGGTTTTATTACCGAAATTTGATGTGGATTCGGCTTTGAAAACAATTGATAAACAAAAGCCAACACTATTCCCTGGTGCACCAACAATATATATCGGACTGTTAAATCATCCAGATATTGCGAAATATGATTTGTCATCAATAGAAGCTTGTTTAAGTGGATCTGCACCGCTACCAGTAGAAGTTCAAGATAAGTTTGAACATGTTACAGGTGGTAAGCTAGTCGAGGGATATGGCTTAACGGAATCTTCTCCTGTTACTCATGCCAATTTTGTGTGGGACGTTGAGAGAATTAAAGGCTCTGTAGGAGTTCCTTGGCCAGATACAGAAGCCGCGATTTTCCAAATGGATTCAACGGAACCATTGCCAGCGGGAGAAATTGGAGAAATTTGTGTACGAGGTCCACAAATTATGAAAGGTTATTGGAATCGACCAGAAGAAACAGCTGCAACAATGCGTGATGGTTGGTTACTAACTGGTGATTTAGGTTATATGGATGAAAAAGGTTTCTTCTATGTTGTTGATCGTAAGAAAGATATGATTATAGCAGGTGGATTTAATATTTATCCTCGTGAAATAGAAGAAGTTTTATACGAACATCCTGCGATTCAAGAATGTGTGGTTGCTGGAATACCAGATCCATATAGAGGCGAAACAGTAAAAGCTTATATCGTGTTAAAAGAAGTAGAACATATATCTGAAGAAGAATTAAACACATTTTGTCGCGAGCATTTAGCCTCTTATAAAGTACCGAGAATTTATGAGTTCAGAAAAGAATTACCGAAAACGGCGGTAGGAAAAATCTTACGTCGCTCATTAGTTGATGAAGAAAAAGAAAAAGTAAAACAAGCTTCCGAGATTTCTTAGAGAGATTTCTTGACACGAACAGCTTGTTCATAATAATATGAAAATATGAATGAATAGTCATTCATATTTTCTTTTTTTGGTGGTGAATTTATTGAAACGAGACAAACCGAAATATAAACAAATAATTGATGCTGCCGTTATTGTTATTGCTGAAAACGGGTACCACCAAGCACAAGTTTCTAAAATCGCGAAACAAGCAAGTGTCGCTGACGGAACCATTTATTTGTATTTTAAAAACAAGGAAGATATTCTCATATCGGTTTTTACCGAAAAAATGGGCGTGTTCGTCGAAAATTTAAAACAGATTATTAAAGATGAATCAACTGCATGTGAAAAGCTTTTGAAGATGATTGATAATCATTTCCGTGTTTTAGCAACTGATCACCATTTAGCAATCGTCACTCAGTTGGAGCTACGCCAGTCAAATAAGGATATTCGATTAAAGATTAACGATGTATTAAAAGAATATCTTGTCTTGCTTGATCACATTTTGATTGAGGGATTGGAAAATGGAGAATTCAACAAAGATTTAGACATACGACTTGCTCGTCACATGGTGTTTGGTACAATTGATGAGACCATTACAACGTGGGTCATGAATGATCAAAAATACGATTTAATGAAACTAGCTCCAAAAGTGCAAAAGTTACTTCTTAGTGGTATGAGAGCATAACTGAAAGGGTGAAGTGAGTGGAGTTTTTAAGTTGGACAATCGAAGATTATGTTGCGATTGTAAAAATTAACCGACCACCTGCAAATGCATTATCAAGAGCATTGATTCTTGAAGTCAATGAAATGTTAACCGCAGTTGAACACGATAAAGATGTGCGTGTTGTTGTTTTACAAGGAGAAGGACGGTTCTTTTCTGCAGGAGCAGATATTAAAGAGTTTACATCTATTCAAACTGGGGAAGAGTTCTCTGCACTAGCTGCAAGTGGACAAGAAATTTTCGAACGTGTTGAACGTTTCTCTAAACCAGTTATTGCATCTATTCACGGTGCTGCTCTTGGTGGGGGATTAGAGCTCGCTATGTGCTGTCACCTGCGAATCGTATCTGAAAATGCTAAACTAGGATTGCCAGAACTTCAATTAGGGTTAATACCTGGTTTTGCTGGCACTCAAAGACTTCCTCGACTAGTAGGTGTTCCAAAAGCAGCAGAAATGCTATTTACAAGTGAACCAATCACTGGATTAGAGGCTGTTCAATGGGGATTAGCAAATCGTGCGTTTGCTGAAGAGGAACTTGAAGTTAAGACGATGGAATTAGCAAAAAAGGTGGCTAAAAAGAGTCCTGTTGCAGTAAAAGCAGCCATCGAAATGTTGCAATTTGCAAAAACTTACTCGTTTGATGAAGGTGTAAAAGCTGAAGCACAATCTTTTGGAACCGTTTTCGTTTCAGAAGACGCTAAAGAAGGCATTCAAGCTTTCCTTGAAAAGCGAGAGCCCGTGTTTAAAGGAAACTAATTATAAGTATTGGGAGGTCTGTCACATGAATATTTATGTGTTGGTAAAACGTACATTCGATACAGAAGAAAGAATCGTTGTTTCAGGTGGGAAAATTCAAGAAGATGGTGCAGAATTCATTATTAATCCTTATGATGAATATGCAATTGAAGAAGCAATTCAAGTGCGCGATGCTCATGGCGGTGAAGTAACCGTTTTAACTATGGGTGGCGAGGAAGCTGAAAAACAGCTTCGAACTGCATTAGCAATGGGTGCTGATAAAGCTGTATTAATAAATGTTGAAGACGATATTGATGAACTTGATCAGTTCACTTCAGCACAGATTTTAGCTGACTACCTAAAAGACAAAAATCCAGACTTAATCTTAGCAGGTAACGTAGCAATCGATGGCGGATCAGGACAAGTAGGACCCCGTGTTGCTGATTTACTTGATATTAACTATGTTACAACAATTACTAAGTTAGAAATTAACGGGACTCAAGTTAGCATTGTAAGAGATGTGGAAGGGGATTCAGAAGTAATAGAAACTTCTTTACCACTTTTAGTAACAGCTCAACAAGGTTTAAATGAACCACGTTATCCATCACTTCCAGGGATTATGAAAGCTAAAAAGAAACCATTGGATGAAGTGGAACTAGACGATTTAGACATTGATGAAGACGATGTTGTTGCAAAAACGGAGACAATCGACATTTACTTGCCTCCTAAAAAAGAAGCAGGTCGCGTATTAGAAGGCGACATTTCTGCTCAAGTAACAGAATTAGTACAGTTACTTCGTACAGAAGCAAAAGTCATATAATCGGATCTGAACATTTGTATTGGAGGGAAAACACATCATGACAAAAAAAGTTATCGTTTTAGGTGAAGCGCGTGAAGGCGTTTTACGTAATGTATCGTTTGAAGCAATTGCAGCTGCTAAAAAAATATCTGGTGGCGGAGAAGTTGTCGCTATTTTACTAGGAGATTCTGTACAAGCTTTAGGAAATGAAATGATTCATTATGGGGCAGATCGTGTTGTTACAGTTGAACATCCTCATTTAAAAACATATACATCCGACGGCTATAGCCAAGCATTCATGGCTGTCGTTGAAAATGAAAAACCAGATGCTGTTGTCTTTGGGCATACGGCATTAGGTAAAGACTTATCTCCAAAAGTAGCAAGTAAATTACAATCAGGATTAATTTCTGATGTCACTGATATTGAAGGTGAAGGAGACGGAGCAGTATTCATTCGCCCAATCTTCTCTGGTAAAGCTTTTGAAAAAGTAAAAATCAAAGAAGGAATCGTCTTTGTAACGGTTCGACCAAACAATATTGAACCTCTTGCACATGATGAAAGTCGTTCTGGTGACGTGTCATCTGTGAGCGTAGATATTACGAACCTTCGTACGATTATTAAAGAAGTAGTTCGTAAATCAACTGAAGGCGTTGATTTATCAGAAGCGAAAGTAATCGTTGCTGGTGGTCGTGGAGTGAAGAGTGAAGATGGTTTCGAGCCATTAAAAGAACTTGCGGACCTATTAGGTGGTGCAGTAGGAGCTTCACGTGGTGCTTGTGACGCTGATTACTGTGATTACTCACTTCAAATCGGTCAGACTGGTAAAGTTGTAACACCAGATTTATATATTGCAGCTGGTATTTCGGGAGCAATTCAACATTTGGCTGGTATGTCAAACTCGAAAATCATCGTTGCCATTAATAAAGACCCTGAAGCGAATATCTTCAAGGTAGCTGACTACGGAATTGTTGGAGATCTTTTCGAAGTAATTCCAATGCTTACTGAAGAATTCAAAAAAATGAAATCTAATTAATGAACTAAACTCCGTGCAATTTGTACGGAGTTTTCTTTTTAAGACAAAAATTCGATTTTTAATTTTATTGCACTTTACTTTTTACAAGAAGTGTTAGCTATTTTTTTCGCTTTCCATGAACGAAAAGCTAGCCTCCTCGGTTCTGTTGTCTCTGACAACTGTGGGGTCTATCGTCTTTCGTTTTTCAGCAGGAGTCTTCAGAAATAGCCGACCGATTTCTTTCTGATTAGTTTGTAGAGCAGTTTTTATAGTAGTGATAAGAAATGTTAAATTAAAAATATACATTAATACATAGTCAAGAAAGTTAATTTTTGACACAAAACGTTAATTAGAATTGGGTCAATGTATGTTGAATACTGCTGATTTTTAAAAGTATATTCAGGTCCTTAGAAAATCCAAGTTACATTGTTATGGTTAACCAAATATCTTGGGTAGACTTTAAATAAACAAATGAGTAAATTCTTATTTGTGTAGTTTGCTGATTGGTTATGGATGTGGCGACTCCGGCGGAATTAGCAAGAACTGAAGACCCTGGAGCGGATTACAGAAGAACAAAGACTAAGAACGCCACGTCGTGTGGCAACGTCTTTGAAACCAACATCCTGTTGGCCTCCGCGGAAAGCGTCCACAGAAATGGAAATTAACTGTTTATAGTATAAACTTCTTAATTTTGTTTATTAAATATAATAATGATAGCACTTATGAACAAGTCGAGGGATTTTAAACTGTTCTTGGACGAAAAATTAAAGTCGATGGATTTAGTTCTAATATACAAATACAACGTGATTTATCACTCATTCAATTTCAAGCAAAAAATTCGCATGGATATTTGACGCATGATATACTACGTCTAGAGTTTGTATTTTTAAGGAGGAATTTTATTATGGCAATTGTACACGGAACAGATCAGAGTTTTTCAAATGAAATTTCCAATGGTTTAGTATTAGTAGATTTTTGGGCACCTTGGTGTGGGCCATGTAAAATGATCGCTCCAGTTTTAGAAGAATTAGATGGTGAAATGAGCGAGACAGTGAAAATTGTCAAAGTAGACGTTGATGAAAATCAAGAAACAGCAAGCAACTTTGGAATTATGTCAATTCCTACATTAGTACTTTTCAAAGATGGGCAACCAGTTGATAAAGTAGTAGGTTTCCAACCAAAAGAAGCATTAGCTCAATTAGTACAAAAACACGCATAATACAAAAACCGGGAACCCTAAGGGCCCCGGTTTTTTTTACAGGTGATGATAATGATAAATGAATTAATCGAACAAAAATGTTCTATTCTACCAGATCAGCCAGGCTGTTATTTAATGAAAGACCGACAAGGGACGATTATTTACGTTGGCAAAGCCAAAGTATTAAAAAATCGAGTCCGCTCCTATTTTACTGGGAGTCATGATGGTAAAACACAAAGACTAGTCAATGAAATAACTGATTTTGAATATATTGTGACGTCTTCTGATATCGAAGCACTGATTCTCGAATTAAATTTAATTAAAAAACATGATCCTAAATACAACATCATGTTAAAGGATGATAAAACCTATCCATATATTAAAATTACTGGCGAAAAACATCCGAAGCTAATCACTACAAGACAAGTTAAGAAAGACAAAGGGAAGTACTTCGGTCCTTATCCTAATGCCTATGCAGCAAGTGCTACTAAAAAGTTACTTGATCGTCTGTATCCGTTAAGAAAATGTCCAACTTTACCCGATCGTGTCTGTTTATATTATCACCTTGGACAATGTTTAGCTCCTTGTGTTAAACCGATTGAGCAGGATTCCTATCGAGAAATTATCGATCAAATAACCAAGTTCTTAAATGGTGGATACCAACAAGTGAAAAAAGAGTTGACGGAGAAAATGTCCTCAGCTGCAGAAAACTTGGAATTTGAGCGGGCAAAAGAATATCGAGATCAAATTATGCATATCGAAACGGTAATGGAAAAACAAAAAATCACGACGAATGATTTTACGGATCGAGATATCTTTGGTTTTTCTGTCAATAAAGGATGGATGTGTGTTCAAGTTTTCTTTGTAAGACAAGGAAAGCTAATTGAACGTGATGTTTCCCTTTTTCCTTTGTATCAAGACCCGGATGATGAATTCCTAACATTTTTAGGCCAGTTTTACGATAAACCACATCATATTTTGCCAAGGGAAATTTATGTTCCACAAAGTGTAGATTTGAATATGGTCAATCAACTTTTGAAAGTAAAAGTGGCTTCACCAAGCCGAGGAAAGAAAAAAGAAATGATTGATTTAGCTACTAAAAATGCTGAAATTGCGCTAAAAGAGAAATTCCATTTAATCGAGCGTCAAGATCAGCGAACGATCGGTGCATGTGAGGAACTTGGAACAGCTATGAACATAGCGACACCTCTAAGAATTGAAGCGTTTGATAATTCTCATATATATGGTGCTGACGCTGTATCAGCCATGGTTACGTTTGTAGATGGCAGACCTTATAAAAAAGACTATCGAAAATATAAAACCAAAACGGCAGCCCGTCATGATGACTACGGCGCGATGCGTGAAGTCGTTAGAAGAAGATATACTCGAGTATTACAAGAGGGATTACCTCTTCCTGACTTAATCATTATCGATGGTGGGAAGGGACAAATGGAAATCGCCAGGGAAGTCATTGAAGACGAGCTTGGTTTGTCGATTCCTATTGCGGGTTTAGCAAAAGACACAAAACACCAAACTGCTTCGTTGTTGTATGGCAATCCAATTGAAATTATTCTATTGAAGCGAACAAGTGAAGCCTTTTATTTATTACAACGCATTCAAGATGAAGTTCATCGATTTGCGATTACTTTCCATAGACAACAACGTGGGAAAAACACCATTGCCTCTGCTCTTGATGGATTTGAAGGCATAGGTCCAAAACGCAAAAAAATGTTATTAAAACATTTTGGATCTGTTAAACGAATTAAAGAAGCATCAATTGAAGAACTTAAAGCGTCTGGCTTACCACAACAAATTGCGGAATCAGTATCGTCCTATTTTAAAAACGAGTCATTGTCAAATGAGTAATATTATGATATTGTAAACACACTGAAATTGAATCACTTGAAAAGTGATGATAGAGGCGCGAAAATCATTAGTACCCTGCTGGAGGATATAACAGATCCTATGATTGCAGATGAAAGGGAAATTCGCCGAAGTTCGACAATCCTGTTTAAATTGTCGCGCTGGTTTTGCATTGAATAAATGCAAGATTGTCAGAATCTAATCGATTCTGGAGGGCTATCTCACATGGACGCTTCTTATGAACGTACATGATTAGAGACAGCTTTCTACGAAAAATCGTGGATAAGCTGTCTTTTTTTAGCTTCTTTGGATATAAGGGAGAGTTACTATTGAGTCGAATTGTTATGAAATTTGGTGGAACGTCAGTTGGGAATACAGAAAGAATTCGAAATGTCGCACAACGTGTCATTCGTGAGACAGCAAAAGGTCATGAGATAGTCGTCGTCGTATCTGCTATGGGTAAAACAACGGATGAATTAGTTAGGTTAGCAAAAGATTTAGCATCTGAACCATCCAAAAGGGAAATGGATATGCTCCTTTCTACTGGAGAACAGGTAACGATATCCTTATTAACGATGGCACTTAAACATATGGGGCAGGACGCGATATCATTTACAGGTTGGCAAGCTGGAATCGGTACGGAATCTGTTCATTCGAATGCTCGAATTGAACATATCGATTCTACACGCATTGAACAATCGTTGCGTGATGGAAAAGTTGTGGTGGTTGCAGGTTTCCAAGGGATGGATTCATTTGGAGAGTTAACAACCTTAGGCAGAGGAGGATCTGATACAACTGCAGTAGCATTAGCTGCTTCTTTGAATGCAAAGCAATGCGATATTTATACGGACGTTGATGGAATTTATACTTCCGATCCTCGTTATGTTGATCATGCACGCAAATTATCCGAATTATCCTATGATGAAATGTTGGAACTCGCTAACTTAGGAGCGGGTGTTTTACACCCTCGCGCAGTTGAATTCGCTAAAAATTACGGTATCCCGCTTAGCGTCCGCTCAAGTTTATCTAACGAAGAAGGCACAATATTATTGGAGGAACCAACAATGGAAAAAAATCTAATTGTTCGTGGAGTTGCATTTGAATCAGAGATTGTGCGATTAACAATCGGTTATAAGATTCCTTTTAATGGATCACTGGCAAAAATATTTACGATGTTAGCAAAAAACCATATTAACGTAGATATTATTGTACAAAGTATCATGGAAGGGACACAACCAAGTGTTTCATTTTCCATCAAAAAAGAAGATTTCGCTGAATGTATTCAAGTGTTAGAGTCGAATAAAGATAATTTGGGATACCAATCATCAAATTTTGAAATTGGATTAGCTAAAGTATCGATTGTTGGGTCCGGAATGGTTTCCAATCCAGGTGTAGCTGCCCAAATGTTTGATCGATTACGAATTGAAGGTATTCCAGTTAAGATGGTAAGCACGTCGGAAATTAAGGTATCTGTTGTAGTACCAGAAGTGGATATGATTCGAGCAACTAAAGCTTTACATGATGAATTTGGTTTAGCTGCAATTCCTGTTTAATGGAATTTCATGGTATAATCAGTCCATAAAGATCATGAGAGGCTGTGGTGAATTTGAACTGGCATATCGTGGAGGACTTAATAAAAAAAGCACAACGTGACGGTCAATTTGAAAATCTCCCTGGTGCAGGAAAACCCTTACCACCAGATGAGTTTGCTCATTATCCAGAGGATATCCGAATGGTCATGCGCATTCTTAAAAATTCGGGGCATGATGATGAAGCTCAGTTCGTTAAAGAAGAAATGGGCGAATTACAACTACAAATGAAACGTGCAACTCATCAAGAGAAAACAGAACTTGAGAAACAATATAATCAAAAATTGACTCAGATGAACCAGTTATTATCGAAAAAAGGCATCCAAACAAATAGCAATGCATTTAAACAATATCAATCACAAATTGATGCGAAGTTAAAGTGGGACTAAAAAACTGGCAAGACACCTTGAAACGCGTGTCTTGCCAGTTTTCAAATTGCTTCTTTTAAATCCCACTTCACGTGGAAAAGAATCTGGTGTTTCTTTAGTGCTTTTTCTTCGTAACATTCGGTTAAGAATCCACCTAGTTTTTGTTGTTGCTGTGCGAGAAAGCCGGCTTCTAATTTAAAACAACGTTGTTGCATATTCAATAATTCAGCATCACCAGTTAGTTCATAAAAAGCTTCGTCTTTATCCAATTTAACGAGACGAAGATCACCCCAACCAGCTTCCTTAAAAAAGCTAATCGCCTCATCCATAGAGAACATTTGAAATTTTCGAGCTAGTTCTTTACCGGACCAATATAATATATCCTCTTCATGTTTACCTAAGATAGAAGCTAAAACATGATCTCTAATTAATTCGTACCCAAATGTAGGCATAGTTGTTTTTTCTTCATTTTTTGTCATAATCAATCCCGCTTTCATTGAATTTTCATTGGAAAAAATAATCGATTTTAGAATTTTCATTGAACAAGGCAGGATTTATTGTCAAAATTGAGCATATTTCTGCTTTTTTGAGTCGTGATTGTTCACGCACCTTGTCTTGACGCTCCATTGCGTGAAGAGTACAATGGACATGTCATAATATTGTACCATGATGAAATATGCAGTCAATCTGCTTTCATAAATATGGAGGCAATTATTGTTCTGCCTATTTTAAGTACTGAGGGGGGTAACAGTCTTGTCGAAAGATCGTGAATTTTATTTGCGTCGATTGCATTCACTTGTTGGGATAATTCCAGTTGGTTTGTTTTTGGCACAACATTTAGTTGTTAACCATTTCGCAACAAAAGGAGCAGAATCATTTAACACAGCAGTTCACTTTATGGAAAGTTTACCATTCGTATTATTCTTAGAATGGTTTGTCATTTACATTCCACTAATGTTCCATGCGTTTTATGGTCTGTACATAGCTTTTACAGCGAAAAACAATCCACAACGTTATGGAACATTCCGAAACTGGATGTTTGTTTTACAACGAATTACCGGAATCATTCTTGTTGTGTTTATCGCATGGCATATATTTGAAACTAGATTCCAAAAGGCAATTGGTGCTCAAGAAGTTAACTTTAACATGATGGCTGATATTTTAGCGAGTCCATTAATGTTTGCATTTTACGTGGTAGGTGTTGTGTCTGCAACATTCCACTTAGCAAACGGAATTTGGTCATTCTTAGTAAGCTGGGGTATCACTCAATCACCTACTTCACAACGAATTTCAACATATGTGACAATAGGTATCTTCTTAGCATTAACTGTAGTCGGCGTTCGAGCACTTCTTGCATTCGTGTAAAAAGTTAAATGTATTGAAAGCGCTTGACTACTACTAGAAAGAGGAGTGAGAAAAATCATGGCAAAAAGTAAATTGATTGTTGTCGGAGGCGGTTTAGCCGGATTAATGGCAACAATTAAAGCGGCCGAAGAAGGCACGCCTGTAGAATTATTTTCTCTAGTTCCTGTTAAACGCTCACACTCTGTTTGTGCACAGGGCGGGATTAACGGAGCTGTAAATACAAAAGGTGAAGGTGACTCACCTGCTATTCACTTTGACGATACAGTATACGGTGGAGATTTCTTAGCAAACCAACCTCCTGTACAAGCAATGGCTGAAGCAGCACCTGGTATTATTCGTCTATTAGATCGCATGGGTGTAATGTTTAACCGTACACCTGAAGGATTATTAGATTTCCGTCGTTTTGGTGGTACTATGCACCATCGTACGGCTTTTGCTGGCGCAACGACAGGTCAACAATTATTGTACGCACTAGACGAGCAAGTTCGTCGTTATGAAGTAGATGGACTTGTAACGAAGTATGAAGGATGGGAATTCCTTGGAGCTATTTTAGACGATGAAGGAGTTTGTCGTGGTGTAATGGCTCAAAACTTAACTTCTATGGAAATTCGTGCGTTCCGCGGTGACGCTGTGATTATGGCTACTGGTGGACCAGGAATTATCTTTGGAAAATCAACCAACTCTGTAATCAATACAGGTTCTGCAGCATCCATCGTTTATCAACAAGGTGCTCATTATGCAAATGGTGAGTTCATTCAAATACATCCTACTGCTATACCTGGTGATGACAAGCTTCGCTTAATGTCAGAATCAGCTCGTGGTGAAGGTGGGCGTATTTGGACATATAAAGATGGCAAACCATGGTATTTCTTAGAAGAAAAATATCCAGCGTATGGAAACCTAGTACCACGTGATATTGCGACTCGTGAAATTTTCGATGTTTGTGTTAATCAAAAACTTGGTGTGAATGGTGAAAACATGGTGTACTTGGATCTTTCACATAAAGATCCAAAAGAACTGGATATTAAACTTGGTGGAATTATTGAGATTTATGAGAAATTCACTGGTGAAGATCCTCGTAAACTTCCAATGAAAATTTTCCCGGCTGTTCATTATTCTATGGGTGGATTATGGGTTGATTACGATCAAATGACAAGCATTCCTGGATTATTCGCTGCTGGTGAATGTGATTACTCTCAGCATGGAGCAAACCGTCTTGGAGCAAACTCGTTATTGTCTGCTATTTACGGAGGTATGGTCGCAGGACCAAATGCAGTTCACTACATGAGTGGTTTAAAAACTCGTGCAGAAGATATGCCATCAACTGTTTTTGATGCACATATTGCATCTGAACAACAAAAATGGGATGAAACAATGGCATTAAATGGTACTGAAAATGCTTACGTCTTGCATAAAGAGCTTGGCGAATGGATGACAGATAACGTAACCGTTGTTCGTTATAACGACCGATTAAAAGCAACAGATGAAAAAATTCAAGAATTACTTGAGCGTTATAATAATATCAATATCAATGACACGCAAAAATGGTCTAACCAAGGTGCTACATTTACGCGTCAGTTGAAAAATATGCTATACTTGGCTCGCGTAATTACATTGGGAGCTTTAAACCGTGATGAGAGTCGTGGTGCTCATTACAAACCAGATTACCCAGAACGTAATGACGAGCAATTTATGAAGACTACAATGGCGAAATTCGACCCTGCTACAGGTGCTCCAATTTTCCATTATGAAGAGATCGATGTTTCCTTAATTCCACCACGTAAACGTGACTATTCATCGAAAGGGGATCATTAATAATGGACGCAACAGCAACTAAGACCGTCGTTCTTGAGATCCTTCGCCAAGATTCTACTGATTCAACACCATATTGGGAAAAATTCGAGTTAAACTATCGTCCAAATATGAACGTCATTTCTGCATTAATGGAAATTCGTCGTAATCCAGTTAACGTTGATGGAAAACAAACGACTCCAGTGAACTGGGATATGAACTGTTTGGAAGAAGTTTGTGGTGCGTGTTCTATGGTCATTAATGGCCGTCCACGTCAATCATGTACGGCTCTTATCGACCAATTAGAGCAACCCGTTCGTTTAGAACCGATGAAAACATTCCCTGTCGTACGTGACTTAATCGTTGATCGTACAAGAATGTTCGATTCATTGAAACAAGTTAAAGCATGGGTTCCAATTGATGGTACGTATGATCTAGGTGAAGGTCCACGTATGCCAGAACGCAAACGTCAGTGGGCATATGAATTATCTAAATGTATGACTTGTGGAGTATGTTTGGAAGCTTGTCCAAATGTAAATAGTGGTTCTGATTTCATGGGACCAGCTCCATTATCACAAGTTCGTCTAATGAATGCACATCCAACTGGTGCTATGAATAAAGACGAACGATTGAATGCAATCATGGGTGAAGGTGGACTTGCTAACTGTGGGAACTCTCAAAACTGTGTAGTAGCTTGTCCAAAAGGAATTCCTTTAACAACTTCTATTGCAGCTCTTAACCGTGATACAACAGTTCAAATGTTTAAAAACTTCTTCGGAAGCGACCATATGGTTGACTAACATTCTAGCCTGCGAGTTTAATCGCAGGCTTTTTTTTATGGGTTTGTTTTGTCTTGTTGATTTGTGTCTCTGTGAAACTCATGGCTATTCATGTTCCTTAACTTGAAGAGATTTTGTAACAGAAATCATCCATTAATGGTTAAATACTAGATATAAAAATGTGGAACCCTTTTAAAAATTCTATCTTTATTAATTTCAGAAACTCGAAAGCTTTGGTACAATAATGAAAAAGAATGAATATTCATTCATATTATGAATCGAAGGGGTAATGAAAAAATGAGAGCAACATATATCGAGGATTTCGAGAAATGGTCAAAAGAATTTACTTTTTCAGTACCAGTTACGGTTAGATTTTCTGAAACAGATATGTATGGTCATTTAAATAATACCGTTAATTTTTCCTACTTTGAATATGCCAGAATTGAATATTTAAAACATGTTGGATTAATGAATGATTGGTTGAATCCAAAAGGTTCTACAATACCTGTTGTTGCCGACTTGCAATGTGATTATGTGAGACAAGTGTTTTTTGATGAACAATTAAACATCCATGTAAAAGCAGCTTCTGTTGGAACATCTTCAGTAGATATTCACTATCATGCAAAAAATTTAAAAGGGGAAACCTGTTTCGTTGGTAGAGGAACAATTGTTCAAATTAATAAGTCCACTGGGAAGGGAACTCCATGGTCAGAAGAAGAAAAAGTTCTTTTTACTAATTAGCCGTCACCGCTCACATCCTTTTTACATACGTTACAAAGAAGAGCGGATAGGAGGGGCGTATGTTGTCAGATAGAGCGCATCATCGTTCATTGTTAACTGGTAGAGAACGGGAAATATTTCAATTGTTAGTGCGCGATTATTCAACCAAGGATATCTCTATTCAGTTGAAAATCAGCGAAAAAACGGTAAGAAACCATATTTCGAATACGATTCAAAAACTCGGCGTCTCCGGTCGAGCACAAGCGATTTTAGAATTACTAAGACTTGGCGAGCTTGCTCTTGAATGAGTAAGTCTTGCCATTTTCACTAAAAGAAGTCACAATATACATGTAACCAATCGTTTTCGGGGAGTGGACCATTTACATGACAGAACATATGACAAATAATGCAACAAATTCAGAACAAGTGGCTTTCTTAGAGAAAGAACTCCGTTATATATCAGGAATTATAAAGCAAAAAGGTCGAGAAATTCTAAGTAATTATACAATTACACCACCTCAGTTCATTGCACTGCAATGGCTGTTTGAACATGGAGATATGACGATCGGTGATTTATCCAATAAAATGTTTTTAGCATTTAGCACAACAACTGATTTAGTTGATCGCATGGAAAAAAATCAACTGGTTCAACGAGTTCGTAATGAACAAGATCGCCGAGTTGTTCAAATTCACCTTTTAAAAGAAGGCGAACGTATTATTGAAGAAGTAATTGTTAAACGCCAAAATTATTTGCGTGAAATTTTATCAGACTTTGACGAGCAAGAAGTGACACAATTATCAGCGTCGTTGAAAAAATTGCATCATGAAATGAAAGAGGATTGAGGCGAGTCGAGTGAATGCACCAATAGGTGTAATCGATTCAGGTGTAGGTGGTTTGACAGTTCTAAAAGAACTCATACATCGTTTGCCCAATGAACAATTCGTTTATATTGGCGATACGGCAAGATGCCCATATGGTCCTCGTACTGCTCATGAAGTGAGAAAATTCACCTGGCAAATGGCAGAGACCTTACAAAACCAATCTATTAAAATGCTTGTAGTTGCGTGCAACACAGCAACCGCTGTTGCACTTGAATCATTACAAAAAAACTGTCCTTTTCCTGTAGTAGGTGTTATTTTTCCTGGTGCCAGAGCCGCTATTAAAGCGACAACTCGTTCCGAGATTTGTATTTTAGGTACGACTGGTACAATTCGAAGTGGAGCTTATGAAGAGGCTATTAAATCATTATCATCCTCAAGTTCGATTGTTCCATTTGCATGTCCTGCATTTGTGCCATTAGTTGAAAGTGATGAATATGAAGGTGATTTTGCAAGGGATTTAGTGGCAAAGACACTTGAACCTTTAAAAAAAGCCTCCTTTGACACGTTGATATTAGGGTGTACGCATTATCCATTGCTTCAAAAGCATATTGAAGCAGCGGTGGGGAAGCATATTAAAGTTTTATCATCCGCTGAAGAAACTGCTGAAGATGTAATGGAATTGTTAACGTACTATCACTTACATCAAGAAACACCCTCAACAGAACCACATGTATTTTATACAACTGGTTCTATACCTATGTTCAAATCCATCGTTACAAAATGGCTTGAGATAGATGAGCCTAATATTCAATCCATTGTATTTAAATAAACCCGACGTTCCCATAATAAGGAATGGTCGGGTTTTGGTTCGTTTAAGCAAAATGTGATACGATAAAGTTCGCGATAGTATCTGAGGAGGCAATATGAAAATGAGAAATGATGGACGTATGAAAGAGCAAATTAGACCGGTTCAAATTGATACCGAGTATTTAGTTCACCCTGAAGGTTCTGTTCTAATTACAGTAGGACAAACTAAAGTAATATGTACAGCAACAGTAGAAGATCGTGTACCTCACTTTTTAAGAGGGCAAGGTAAAGGATGGATCACAGCTGAGTACTCCATGTTACCTCGTGCAACTCATTCTAGAACCCAACGTGAAGCATCTAAAGGGAAAATCGGTGGACGTACGATGGAAATTCAGCGACTCATTGGACGTGCGCTTCGTTCCGTTGTTGATTTAGAAGCATTAGGTGAACGCACAGTGTGGATTGATTGTGATGTTATCCAAGCAGACGGTGGAACAAGAACTGCTTCAATTACGGGTGCTTTTGTAGCTATGACTATGGCTCTTGCTAAATTACAAGATGCCAAACAACTGCCTTTATTTCCAGTAACGGACTTTTTAGCAGCAACAAGCGTAGGGATTGATGCTGAATTTGGGGCTATTTTAGATTTGAACTACTTTGAGGACTCATCTGCTCAAGTCGATATGAACATCATTCAAACGGGATCAGGTAATTTTGTTGAATTACAAGGTACGGGGGAAGAAGCAACGTTCACAAGACAACAATTAAATGAGTTACTCGATCTTGGTGATATCGGAATTAAAGAATTGATCAAACAACAAAAAGTTGCATTAGGTGAGATTTCTGAAAGACTGATTAACAGGATTGAATCTTTGTTATGAAAAAAGTCATTGTAGCAACGAAAAATAAAGGTAAAGCAAAAGATTTTGAAGCACTATTTCATCCATACGGATTTTCTGTGTTGACATTGGACGATGTCGCTGACGATATGGATATTGAAGAGACTGGTGAAACATTTCAAGAGAACGCCATTTTAAAAGCTGAGGCACTGTCACAACGGCTTAATATGTTTGTGATTGCAGATGATAGCGGATTAATAATTGACGCATTAAACGGTGCACCAGGCGTCTATTCTGCACGTTATGCAGGTGAATCGAAGAGCGATGATGCAAATATGGATAAAGTGTTAGAAGAACTATCGAATATTGACGAACCTGATCGAACAGCTCGGTTTTATTGTGCAATTGCATTAGCTGGTCCTGACTTCGAAACAAAAACCATTTACGGAACGTGTGAAGGGGTAATTGCAAAAGAGAAAAAGGGTACGAACGGCTTTGGATACGATCCAATATTTTATGTACCTCAATTTGGGAAAATGATGGCAGAGCTTTCTGCTGAAGAAAAAGGGTCGATCTCCCATAGAGGAAATGCTATCAAGAAAATCCAAGCCGAATTGCCAAACTTATTTAAATAAGGAGGTAGCTTATATGAAGATTTTAGTTATGTCTGATACGCATGGAGATTCTGATATCATTGATGGAGTGAAGGAACATGTAGGTTCAGTTGACGCTATTTTCCATTGTGGAGATAGTGAATTGGACTTACATCATTCTTCATTAGAAGGAGTTCAAGTTGTATTAGGCAATTGCGATATAGATTCTTCTATACCCAATGAAGTTAACACTACTATTAAGGGGACACATATTTTTATGACACATGGACATCTTTTTCAAGTGAAGTCTACATTGATGTCATTAAATTATCGAGCGCAAGAACTCAAGGCTCAACTCGTATTATTTGGCCATTCACATGTGCTTGGTGCCGAATTGATAAACGGGGTGCTTTATGTGAATCCAGGGAGCTTAAAAGTTCCTCGAGGACGAAAAGAAAAGAGTTATGCAATCATTGAAAAGTCATCTTCCCAATGGGTAGTAACATTCTTTTCAGATACCCATTTAGAGTTAGAGTCGGTGAGTTTTTCAATAAATGAAATTTAACATTGACTTTTGCCTGTAGCATTTCTATAATAAATATTGTCTTTCATTTCTGAAACGAAGTGAATTTGTACAAGTCTCAGTAGCTCAGCAGGATAGAGCAACGCCCTTCAATTTTATTAGGAGCCTTTATAGGGAAAGAGAACCTGTAAAGTGGACGACACTATATCGGTGAAACCTTAACAGATCATGCTGATGGCAATACCGAGGAAACTTACGCTTCATTTCGATGAAGAAGAGGCAATCCGAATAATTACGAAAGTAATGGTAGGAATGCTGAAAATCGTTTATACGACGTGAGGTTCCGTAGAGACTACACGTGTCGCACCTGCAATGGTGAAGATATAGTCCAGACTACAAACAATGTACATTGGTAGCGAAAGCTATAGTGGTAAGCTAAGGCGTCGGTCGGGGGTTCGAATCCCTCCTGGGACGTAAAATTAAAATGTGTCAAATAAATAAAAACCTTTCAACTCTATTGGGTTGAAAGGTTTTTATTTATAACCACCATTAATTCATCTCATCCCATATATATTTGTCTATTTTAATAAATTAGAATATAATTCAAAAAATAATTTAATCTAAGGCGGTGTGCTATGCCTCATCCTACAAAAAACAAAGGGGATTTAGGTGTACTAAAAGCACAAGCAGATTTATGCACGAAGGGTTATTTAGTATTGATACCACTATCTGAGCATTCACTATTTGATTTAGTTGCTTATAAGGATAGGGACTTTCTCCGTATACAAGTTAAATTTAGAAGTTAAAATTCTAAAGGATTTCTATTTATTAGGTTCAGTTCAGCCTATAGAACTTCTAAAGGCTGTTTTGAAAAGAAAATTGATAAACAGGAAGTAGATTTATACTGTGTAAATTGCCCAGATAAAGATCAGTGTTATTATTTTAATCCATGTCAATTTAACAGTTTTGTAAATCTAAAAATAAATATGTCAATGAATAAACAAAGTAAGAATATTCATTTCGCCTCGGACTTCTGCGACATTCCGTTAAAAAATATTAATATCAGTAAGGATTTTGATTAAGGTAGAATCATTTTCAAATTGCTAATTTCTATAAAAAACAAAATTGAAATTGATTTTATTCTCAATTTTTTCAGAAGAAATCGGTGACTAGTTCAGAATGTATGTACTCAATTTTTATTCTTCCTTTTATCAGGTGAATATAGAACTTTGGAGGAATGCAGATGTTAGAAAGCATCTTAATAAATATTTTGTTTTTAATCTTTCCTATTTTGATTTTTGTTATCTTTTTTGATAGTCGACGTCACTTTTATAATCAAACCTTTCTCGTCTTATTTTCATCAATATCGATGATTTTGTGTATGATCTACCCG
>JBFIXW010000015.1:0-27757 GCA_041605715.1 Paenisporosarcina sp. | reverse complement strand
AGGCGGAAACAAAGAGCTTTACATGAAACATTTAAAAGGCTTACCAAACGGTGTTCATACGGATTATCTATACGTTGCATCAAAAGTGTTTGAGACAATTGCCATGGCGAAAGTTTCAACTTCTGGTGACGAAGCAAGAGAAAACAATTTCTTGAATTTCGCTGATGGAATCAGTGTGAATGCAGACCATTTAATCTATGATGCGAAGCAAGTTGCTTTGGCCTTGTATGAAGGAAACTATAAAGCACCATTGCGTGAAAAAATCCCTGTAACTGGTGAGTCTGGTTATGCAGCATTACTTTTAGGGGCAGAAGGTTTATTCCTATCAGGTTTTGTTAGCGAACATGACTTGAAAATAGCAAAAAAATTAGCATTTGTGTTAGCTGGCGGAAAAGTACCGTACGGCACATTAGTGGATGAGCAATACTTACTTGATTTAGAACGTGAAGCATTCTTAAGTTTAGTTGCAGAACCGAAATCACAAGCAAGAATGCAAAATATGTTAGTAAAAGGAAAGCCTTTACGTAACTAGGTTGCGATTGGGTAAAAGGAGGAAAACTTATGCGCGAAGCAGTACTTGTAGCAGGTGCAAGAACACCAGTAGGGAAAGCAAAAAAAGGCTCTTTAGCAACAGTTCGTCCTGATGATTTTGGGGCATTGGTCATTAAAGAAACATTACGTAGAGCTGGCGGATATGATGGTCCAATCGATGATTTAATTCTAGGATGTGCAATGCCAGAAGCCGAACAAGGTATGAACGTTGCTCGTAATATTGGAGCTTTAGCTGGATTACCAGATACAACTCCTGCCATTACAATCAATCGTTTCTGTTCATCAGGTTTGCAATCAATTGCTTATGCATCAGAACGTATTATGCTTGGTCACTCACAAGCGATTATCGCTGGTGGAGTTGAATCGATGAGTATGGTTCCAATGATGGGAAATACGATTCGACCGAATGCGAAATTAGCAGAAACGGCACCTCAGTATTATATGGGGATGGGTCATACAGCTGAGCAAGTTGCTATGAAGTATGGCATTAGCCGTGAAGATCAAGATGCATTTGCTGTTCGTTCTCATGCGAATGCTGCAGCTGCAATCGCAGCTGGAAAGTATTCCGATGAAATCGTACCAGTTGAAGTAACAAAACGTTATGTGGATGAAAACAATAAGCCACAAGAAAAAACATTTATGTTCGAAATGGACGAAGGTGTTCGCGAAGGAACGAATATGGAGACTCTTGCGAAACTTCGACCTGCATTCAATGCTCGTGGAACTGTAACAGCTGGTAACGCGTCACAAACTTCAGATGGAGCCGGTGCACTACTTGTAATGGATCGAGAAGTTGCGGAAGCACAAGGACTAAAACCTCTTGCTAAATTCCGATCATTTGCAGTTGGTGGAGTACCTCCTGAGATAATGGGGATTGGACCAATTGTGGCTATACCTAAAGCACTTAAAATCGCTGGTTTATCAATTGAAGATATCGATCTTTGGGAGCTTAATGAAGCATTTGCATCACAATCGATTCAAGTAATTCGTCATTTAGGAATTGATATTAATAAAGTAAATGTTAATGGTGGAGCTATTGCATTAGGTCATCCACTAGGGGCAACTGGATCAATTTTAACAATCAAAATGATTCACGAATTAAAACGTCAAGGCAAACAATTTGGTGTGGTTACGATGTGTATTGGTGGCGGAATGGGTGCTGCTGGTGTATTTGAAATTCTTTAGAATTTATTAGAAAAATAGATAAGCTATATTTAATTAATAGGAGGAACTTAACATGACGAATTCAGTAGAGAATATGATTAAGGGCGGAAGCTTTTTAGTAGAAGACGTGGCTTTAGATCGCGTATTCACACCAGAAGATTTTACAGATGAACATAAAATGATTGCTAAAACAACAGAAGAGTATGTAAATAATGAAGTATTTCCTGTCATTGAAAAACTTGAAAACCATGAATTTGAATACTCAGTAAAACTTTTAAAATCTGCAGGAGATTTAGGTCTTCTTGGTGCTGATGTCCCTGAAGAATATGATGGTCTTGGATTAGACAAAATTTCTTCCGCTTTAATCGCTGAAAAAATGTCTAAAGCTGGTGGATTTTCAATTACTCATGGTGCTCATGTTGGAATTGGTTCACTACCAATCGTTCTTTTTGGTAACGAAGAACAAAAACAAAAGTACCTACCTAAGCTTGCAACTGGTGAATTAATTGCAGCGTATGCATTAACAGAACCAGGTTCAGGATCAGATGCTTTAGGAGCGAAAACATCTGCTAAGTTAAATGCAGAAGGTACTCATTATGTACTTAACGGCGAAAAGCAATGGATTACAAACGCTGGATTTGCTGATGTATTTGTTGTTTATGCAAAAATTGATGGAGAACATTTCTCTGCATTCATCGTAGAACGTGAATATGATGGTGTGTCTGTTGGTGCGGAAGAGAAGAAAATGGGGATTAAATCATCTTCGACACGTACTTTAATTCTTCAAGATGCTCAAATCCCAGTAGAAAACCTACTTGGTGAAGTAGGCCGTGGCCATGTGATTGCATTCAATATTTTAAACATTGGTCGCTACAAATTGGGAGTAGGTACAGTGGGTGCTTCTAAACGTGCATTTGAATTAGCAGTTGCTTATACAAACCAACGTCAACAATTCAAAACACCAATCTCATCGTTCAATTTAACAAAAGAAAAATTGTCTACAATGGCTTCACGCCTATATGCATCTGAAAGCTTGATCTATCGTACAGTTGGTTATTTCGAAGATCGTATGAGCCAACTAAGTGCAGAAGAACAAAAAGATGGGAAAGCAATTGCAGCTTCAATTGCAGAATATGCAATTGAATGTTCCATCAATAAAGTATTTGGTACAGAAGTATTAGACTACATTGCAGATGAAGCGGTTCAATTACATGGTGGTTATGGATTTATGCAAGAGTATGAAGTAGAACGTATTTACCGTGATTCCCGTATTAACCGTATTTTTGAAGGGACAAATGAAATTAATCGTTTGTTGATCCCTGGAACTTTCCTTCGAAAAGCGATGAAAGGTGAACTTCCACTTCTTCAAAAAGCAAAAGCACTTCAAGAAGAGTTATTAATGATGATGCCTGAGGAAATCGAGGACGCACCATTAGCTCAAGAAAAAGTACTTGTACAAAATGCGAAGAAAATTGGTTTGTTAGCGGCCGGTTTAGCTGCACAACGTTATGGTGCGAAGCTTGAATCTGAACAAGAAGTACTAGCAAACATTGCTGATATCGTTAATAATTTATTCGCGATGGAATCAGCTGTATTGCGTACAGAGAAAGCGATTCAACGTGATGGTGTTGAAAAAGCAAACCAAAAACTTCTTTATACACAAATTTTCTGTCAAGAAGCATTCGAATGTATTGAAAAAGACGCGAAGGAAACATTAATCGCAGCTGTAGAAGGAGACAACTTACGTATGATGCTTTCAGCTTTACGTAAATTAACTCGTTCAACTCCTTACAATGTAATTGCTAAAAAACGTGAAGCGTCAGTGAAAATTATTGATGCAGAAAAGTATATTGTCTAAATAACCAAATCCGACCGCTTCTGATGAGGCGTTCGGGTTTCTTTTTTGATACTATAAATAAAAATAGGAGGTAGAATAATGGCTATTACGTATTATGGATATCCTAATTGTGGATCATGCAAAAAAGCAAAGTCTTGGTTAAATGCTGAAGGAATTGAGTATCATGATGTACATATAGTAGAAACCCCGCCTTCAAAAGAAGATTTGAAAAAGATTGTAGAAGCGAGTGGATTTCCGCTTAAAAAGTTTTTTAATACGAGTGGCATGAAATACAGAGAGTTAGGATTAAAGGAGAAAATCCCGACGATGTCAGATGATGAACAAGTAGAATTGCTAGCTTCTGACGGGATGCTTATTAAGCGACCGCTCGTGACAGATGGTGAGAAAGTAACGCTTGGATTTAAAGATTCAGATTACGCAGAGAATTGGAAAAGAGTTTGAACATATCTTGTTTTTAGTCGGTGATTATGTCAAACTGAAATTGAAAAGATTACATATGTGGAGGGGTATAATATGAGCACACCAAAAGATTTACGTTACTCTGAAGAACACGAATGGGTTAAAGTAGAAGACGGTAAAGCACGTATCGGAATTACACATTTTG
Source organism: Paenisporosarcina sp. (assembly GCA_041605715.1). GTDB lineage: Bacteria > Bacillota > Bacilli > Bacillales_A > Planococcaceae > Paenisporosarcina. The sequence goes on along the minus strand of JBFIXW010000015.1, from coordinate 23,579 downwards.
CACAGTCAGAACTTGGTGACATCGTATTCGTTGAACTACCACAAGTAGGCGATGAAATTAAATCGAATGAACCGTTCGGAAGTGTTGAATCTGTTAAAACTGTTTCTGAACTTTATGCACCAATTAGCGGTAAGGTAATTGAAGTGAATAATGAATTAGAAGACAGCCCTGAGTATGTAAACGAATCACCATATGAAAATGCATGGATGATCGTAGTGGAGCCTACTGATACTGCAGAAGTGGATGCACTTATGACTGCAGAGCAATATGAAGAAATGACTAAAGAGTAATAGACTTAAAAAACGCCGATCACTTTTCGGCGTTTTTTCTTTACACTGAATTCAATTTAGGAGTGAAGAGTATGATTAATGATAAAGTGATTGTTGTTGAAGGAAGATCAGACAAGCTCAGAATCAATATGGTATTAGCAGAAACACTTGAGATTATTTGTACAAATGGAACTGCCAGTCCAACTAAAATAGAAGAACTATTAACTCCTTATGAAGAGTTTGAGATATTTATATTCGCAGATGCGGATGCTTCAGGTGAAAAACTCCGACAAATTTGCAAACGATCGTTTCCTGAAGCACGGCATCTATATACAGATGAAAAGTTTAAAGAAGTTGCCACAACCCCTCTAAAAGTGTTAGCCTCAATATTATTAAATGCACATATTCATGTAAAAAAAGAATTTAACGGCTAAAAGGATGTAATAGGTATGGAAGAATGGACTCGAGAAGAGTGGGAAACTACTTCAATGAGCGAAGAAATGACAGCATATTACTTGTACGCCCCATTGTGTGGAACCTGTCAAGTGGCCTCGAAAATGTTGTCAGTTGTAAAAGAAATGATGGTAGACGTTAAGATTGGTCAAGCGAATTTGAATTTTGTAGAGTCGTTGGCTGCTGATTATCAAATTGAAAGTGTTCCCTGTTTATTAATATCTGAGCAAGGAAAAGTTCGTGAAAAAATATATGCATTTCACTCAGTACCTTATTTATACGAAAAATTAAAAAAAATAATTGACGAAGAAAATTGAACATGTTACATTATCATTCGTACTTAAAAATTTAATATTGTTGCTCTTATTAAGAGAGGTGGAGGGATAGTGCCCTATGAAACCCAGCAACCGTCACAATCTGTGAAATGGTGCCAAATCACTCAAAGCAAATGCTTTGATAGATGAGAGAATGGTCTAACGTATATATCTATGCGCTTATGTCCCTTCTGCTTGTCTGCAGAAGGGGCTTTTTTGTTCCCTCAAATGAAATAATTTTGTCGGTTGAGAGGAACACTAACGAGGATACGTGGAGGAAGCTCAATATCAAGTACAAGCACTCCTTACTTAGTAAGCAATCGTAGAAATGACTAAAAATTATAGGAATAAAAGAGGTGAGTATGATGATTGTATTGGAGAATCTATCGAAAACGTTTCAAACAACGAATGGTGAATTAAAGGCAGTAGATCATATCAATTTAACAGTAAATCAAGGCGAAATTTTTGGGATCATTGGATACAGTGGTGCTGGGAAAAGTACATTGATTCGTTTGTTGAATGGATTAGAAAAACCTACTGAAGGCTCAGTAACAGTGAATGGTCAAAACATATCAGCTAGTAAAGGTCATCAACTCCGTCTAGCAAGACAAAAAGTTAGCATGATATTCCAGCATTTTAATTTATTGTGGTCACGAACAGTAGAAGACAATATATCATTCCCGCTAGAAATAGCTGGGATCAGTAAAATAGAGCGCCAAAAGCGAGTGAAAGAATTAATCGAGCTTGTAGGGTTATCCGGTAGAGAGAAAGCCTATCCATCTCAACTGTCAGGTGGTCAAAAACAACGTGTCGGAATTGCTCGCGCACTTGCCAATCAACCTGAAGTGTTGTTGTGTGATGAAGCTACCTCAGCTTTAGATCCTGAAACAACGGATTCAATTCTAGAATTATTAGTGGATATCAATAATCGACTTGGTCTAACTATTGTATTGATTACACATGAAATGCACGTGATTCGTAAAATATGCCATCGTGTGGCCGTAATGGAGGCTGGCAAAATTGTTGAACAAGGGAATGTTCTTCAAGTCTTTCAAGCTCCAAAGCAAGCGATTACGAAACGTTTCGTTTCACAAATTAGTGGAAACGTAACAGCTAATCAAACAATTGCTCATTTAAAAGAACAATATCCTACAGGGAAATTAGTCAAATTAGTTTTTGTTGGAGATCGGACTGAGCAGCCAATCTTATCTCGATTAATTAAACAATTTCAAGTAGAAGTGAATATCGTTCAAGGAAATATTGAACAAACTCAAAACGGTGCATATGGAACCTTGTACTTACAACTTGATGGTGATGCGAGAGCTATTGATGAAGCGATAAAGTACTTACATGATCAAGAAGTTCAAACGGAGGTGATATCACATGATTGAAAACCTTCTACCAAATGTTGATTGGGACAAAATGTGGGAAGCAACACTTGAAACTTTGTACATGACAGCAATGGCAACAGGCTTCACATTTGTGATTGGACTTGGCTTAGGGATTTTGCTTTTCTTAACGAGTCCACATCAAGTTTGGGCAAATAAGTCGGTTTATTGGTTGACTGGCGCGTTTGTAAATATCTTTCGTTCCATCCCGTTCATTATTTTAATCATCTTGCTAATCCCGTTTACGAAGTTCTTGTTAGATACGATTCGGGGAGCAAATGCCGCACTACCTGCACTAATTATTGGAGCAGCACCCTTTTATGCACGAATGGTTTTAATTGCTTTACGTGAAATTGATAAAGGTGTCATTGAGGCTTCAAGGTCGATGGGAGCAAAAACTTCTACAATCATTTGGAAGGTTTTATTGCCAGAATCATTACCCGCATTACTATCTGGCCTTACAGTAACTGCTATTGCTTTAGTGGGTTATACAGCTATGGCTGGCATTATAGGTGCTGGAGGATTAGGTAACTTAGCATTCTTAGACGGATTCCAAAGAAGTCGAGAAGATGTAACGCTCGTTTCAACCGTACTTATTCTCATCATTGTGTTTATCGTCCAGTGGGTTGGCGATACGATTACAACAAAAGCAGACAAACGTTAGATTGGTGCCAACGAGTAATCTCGTTCACATATAAATTAGAAAAAAGGGAGAGACAAATCATGAAGAAAATTGTAGCAGGAATATTATTATCAGTAAGTGCGTTAACATTAGGAGCATGTGGAACAGATAGTGATTCAACATCAGGTTCTAATGGAGAAAACAAAGAATTAGTTGTAGGTGCATCGAATGTGCCTCATGCTGAAATTTTAGAACAAGCAAAACCGTTGCTTGAAGAGAAGGGAATCGATCTTGTGATTGAAACATATCAAGATTATATCCTTCCAAATGAAGACCTTGAAAATGGCGACCTAGACGCAAACTACTTCCAACATGTACCTTATTTAGAGTCACAAATCGCAGATCATGGATATGAATTTGTAAACGCTGGCGGAATTCACATTGAGCCAATCGGTGTATACTCAAAAAAATATGATTCTTTAGAAGAACTTCCAAATGGTGCGTCAATTCTAATTAGTAACTCAGTAGCTGATCACGGACGCATTCTATCGATGTTAGAAGCAGAAGGGTTAATCACACTTGCTGACGGCATTGATAAAACAAAAGCCGAAGTGAAAGACATAGTGGACAATCCAAAAGATCTTCAATTCGAAGCAGAGTACGAAGCTGCTCTTCTTGTTCAATTATATGAGAATGAAGAAGGTGATGCAGTATTGATTAACTCAAACTACGCAATTGATGCTGGTATTAATCCTTTAGAAGATTCGATTGCGATTGAAAATTCAGAGTCACCTTATGTCAATATTATTGCCGTTCAATCAGGTAATGAAGATAATCAAGAAATTAAAACTTTAGTAGAAGTGTTAACTTCTAAAGCAATTCAAGACTTTATATTAGAAGAATGGGGCGGCTCAGTCGTACCAGTGAAATAAAGATATTTAAAGGTAAAGACGCCGAGAACTTCGGCGTCTTTTATTTTAAAATGAAATTTGTTCATTTTCATTGCTGCGGACGCTTCCGGAGGAGGCCAACAGGATGTTGGTTTCACAGACGTTGCCACAGGATGTGGTGTTCTTAGTCTGTGTTCCTCTAAAAGCCGCTTCCTTCGCGAGGCTCGGTCCATGGTCTATAGCTTTTGCTAATCCTATCGAAGTAGTCGCCTCCATTTCAATCAACAGAAATCACTGTAAATTAGTATTGCTAATTGGTTAAGGATACAGTAAAGATTTTTATTGTATTAATTTTTGATGTACATTTTCTTAACCGTGATCTTAGATTGAGAATTGAGTGGAGTGGAAGACGGCGTAAAACATCTGCTCCTGTATCGCTGCGCTAGCTTCGTCGCAAAGATTAGCACCAAATTCTTTGGTCCCAATCTTTCTAGCGGGAATAGCTTGAGCTGAATGCCTCACAGGTGCGAAGCGACGAGGAGACTGAAGCCACGCTCGCGGAAAGCGTTCGTCTGTTTCTGCATCGCTCCGCTAGCTTCGAAACATGAAAGTGCGTTGAAACGCAAATGGTCACATGGGAAAAGGGCTTGTATTCTAATTCACCAAATTCCCAATGTATTAAATGGTTTGAAAGCCACGAAAAAATAGATTATTCCGCCTATTTTATTAGACATTCACTTTAACAAGTAGGTGTGTTAAAGTGTTTTTATCTTTTTAGAGAGAACACTTGTACAATAGAGGAGGACATCAAGATGAAGATTAAAATTGGTTTACTTGCTAGAATCGCACTAGCAATTGCTCTAGGAATTCTTATTGGGTCAGTAGCGCCTGAAAATTTAGTACGTCTACTTGCAACCTTTAATGGTTTGTTTGGTAACTTCTTAGGTTTCGTTGTGCCATTAATTATTATTGCTTTTATAGCTCCTGGAATTGCACAATTAGGCAAAGGTTCAGGAAAACTTTTAGGGTTGGCAACATTTTTCGCCTATTCATCGACATTAGTAGCAGGTTTCCTAGCACTATTTGTCGGTATGAACATATTGCCAAACTTTATTAAACCTAATGCTGTAGGATCTTTTGAAAATCCTGAAGAATTTTTAGCAACGGCTTTCTTTAAAGTTGATATGCCACCAGCAGTTGGTATTATGAGTGCTCTATTAATCGCTTTTATATTTGGAATTGGAATGGCCGCTACAAAGAGTGATGTTCTATTAAAAGGTTTTGCAGAATTTAACGGTATCATTGAAAAAGTAATCAATCATGTCATTATTCCATTACTACCGATACATATTTTTGGAATTTTTATGAATATGACATTTGGCGGACAAGTTGCGAAGATCCTATCTGTATTTGCGATTGTCTTTGTGATTGTTATTCTTTTACACTTTACAATGTTGATCCTACAATATTCATTCGCAGGTGCTTTAAATAAACAAAATCCATTTAAATTAATGAAAATCATGTCTCCTGCGTATTTTACGGCTTTAGGAACTCAATCATCGGCAGCGACAATCCCTGTAACTTTAAAACAAGCACGCAAAACTGGGGCATCTGAAAAAGTGACCGATTTCACAGTTCCTTTGTTTGCTACTATTCATTTATCAGGAAGTACGATTACTCTTGTAACTTGTGCAATCGGGGTACTTTTATTAAATGGAGAAAGCATTGAAATCACAAAAATAATTCCATTCATTTTCATGCTCGGTATTACAATGATTGCTGCTCCAGGAGTGCCAGGCGGAGCTGTCATGGCTGCGATTGGATTACTTAGCTCAATGCTAGGTTTTAACGAAACAATGATTGCATTAATGATTGCACTATACCTAGCGCAGGATAGCTTTGGTACGGCTACAAATGTAACTGGTGATGGTGCCTTATCGATGATTGTTGATCGATTTACTCGAGGTAAATCAAAGGTGTTAGAGAATACTGAATCTTAATATTAGGTCAATTTCGACTATTCTTCGCTTTGTTTACAGGTAAAATTTACTATGATAGGATAACAAAGCGTCAAAGACGATATTAAAGGAGACGGTACATTATGAAAAAATTACTTTTAATACTTGCTGCAACTTCAATGATTCTTGCTGCATGTGGATCTAATGAGGACGAAGCTACAACAACTACAAATGCATCACCAAAAGAAGAAAAAACAGATTCGACAATTGATTTCATGAAATTTTACTTATCAATTTCACAAACAATCAATCAAGCGGATGCTGATTTGAATACTTTCGAACTTGCTCAAGGAAAAGACGCTTTACCTGAAGGAGAAGAATTAACAGCAATGAAAGCAGCTGCAAAAACATCAGCTGACGAAACACTTGCAGCAGTTCAATCAATTGAAATTCCAGCAACACTTTCTGAACAAGAAAAAGAAATTGCTAGCGCATTATCGAAAATGCAAGAATCTTATACAATGAAATCAGAAGCATTAGCTTCTGAAGGAGAAGTTGTATTAGATGAAGCAAACGCAAAGTTTGAAGAAGCAGATGCTGAACTAAATGTACTTTTAGAAGATGCTGAATTAGCACCTTCAAGTATTTTAAAAGAAGTATCACTTTAAGAAAAAAAGGTTGTCCGAGAAATCGGGCAGCTATTTTTTTTATAAAATAAAAATGTTTAGGAACGTTTTTCTTGGGTATACATATAAATGTGAAAGAAAACAACTACAAAAAAGTTGAAAATTTGAAAGGAATGATTTACTATCCAATCACTAGACTTCACGTATACCGAGAGAATGGATCAAGCTTTTAGAAGCACTCACGGAATTGGTTATGTTGATTATCAAAACAATGCAAAATTACGTACGCTTGTCGAAATGAATCGTGATCGTGACTATGAATTAGGTCAACAAGTAGTGGCTCGATTAGAAAGACAAGTACATCGAGATATATAAATCATAATGTTAAGGCCGGTGAACCCTGTTCACTGGCCTTTTTTGTGTAAACCCAGCTGTTAGTGATTATCGAAAACACGAAAACAAGAATTGAAATCTGTTCTCAATTAGAAATGATTGATTGAAAATGCTGATGAATTTAAAAATGAGTTCATAAAACGTGCTAATTCTAGTGAAATTCTTACTTTTAAACCTTATACTTAGTATTTTTAATAGGGTTTAAAAGATTTGCATGGGCTCTATATTTCAGTTAAGATTAGAATGATAATAAATTAAGAATGGTTTTTTCATTCATTTATACACTTGGAGGTAGTAAAATGTCGACTTTAGTTATTCAAGATCTTCATGTAGCCATTGATGGCAAGGAGATTCTTAAAGGGGTAAATCTAACAATTAATACAAATGAAATACATGCAATTATGGGACCTAATGGTACTGGTAAATCAACATTAGCTTCTGCAATCATGGGTCATCCTAAATATGAAGTAACATCTGGTTCAGTTCTTTTAGACGGGGAAGATGTGTTAGAAATGGAAGTTGACGAGCGTGCACAAGCTGGTTTGTTTTTAGCTATGCAATACCCAAGCGAAATTACTGGGGTAACGAATGCCGATTTCCTACGTTCAGCAATTAATGCTCGTCGTGAAGAAGGTGATGAAATTTCTATTATGAAATTCATTCGTGATCTTGATAAAAAAATGGAGTTCCTTGAAATGGATCAAGACATGGCACAGCGTTATTTAAACGAAGGATTCTCAGGTGGAGAAAAGAAACGTAACGAAATTCTTCAAATGATGATGATTCAACCAAAATTTGCTGTTCTTGATGAAATCGATTCTGGATTAGATATAGATGCATTGAAAGTTGTTTCAAATGGTATTAATCAAATGCGTGGAGAAGGTTTTGGATGCTTAATCATTACTCATTACCAACGCCTTCTTAACTACATCACGCCTGATCATGTTCATGTCATGATGCAAGGTAAAGTAGTTAAATCTGGTGGACCAGAGCTAGCTCATAAATTAGAAGCTCAAGGTTATGACTGGATTAAGGATGAACTTGGAATTGAAGACGAAACTGTAGGTCAAGAAGCGTAAGGAAGGGAGACGAACAGCATGACGGTTGAAACGAAATTGGCATTAACCGAGCAAGATGTACGCTCCTATTCTGTTGCAAAGCAAGAACCAAATTGGTTTGCGGAATACCGTATTCGTGCTCTAGGCGCGGCTGAGAACTTGCCGTTGCCTTCGCCAGATAAAACAAAAATAGACAAATGGAATTTTACTGACTTCCCGGTTCACTCAGTTGAAAGTGCAACGTTTTCTTCATTAGCTGAATTGCCAGAAGAAGTGAAATCCATTGTTACTGAAGGTCAGCAAAGTGTTTATATTCAACGCAATAATACACCTGCATTTATCCAGGTTTCGGATGAATTAAAATCAAAAGGTGTAATTTTTACTGATATCCAAACAGCAATTCGTGATCATGAAGATCTTGTGAAAAAGTACTTCATGACAAATGGTGTTAAAGTTGATGAGCATAAGCTTACAAGTTTAAATGCAGCACTTTTAAATGGTGGTGTATTTGTATATGTTCCAAAAAATGTTGTTTTAGAGGAGCCACTTCAAGCTGTTTTCATGCTTGATGATACGCAAACTTCTTTATTCAACCATACAATTGTCGTAGCTGATACGAATAGCTCGGTAACTTATGTAGAAAACTATCTTTCAACGGTAGAAAATGCAACTGGAATTGTGAATATTATTTCAGAAGTATTTGCTGAAGATAATGCTTCTGTCACATATGGTGCAGTTGATGTATTAGATAAAGGCATTATTACGTATGTGAACCGACGCGGTGTTGCAAATCGTAATTCTCGAATTGAATGGGCATTAGGTCTAATGAATGACGGAAATACGATATCAGAAAACGTTACTCATTTAGTTGGTGATGCTTCATATGGTGATACCAAAACGGTTGTGGTTGGACGCGGCAAGCAAAAGCAAAACTTTACAACCAAAGTTATTCATTGGGGTAAACACTCAGAAGGCTATATCCTAAAGCATGGAGTTATGAAAGATGAAGCTTCTTCTATCTTTAATGGGATTGGAAAGATTGAGCATGGTGCTACAAAAGCTAATGCTGAACAAGAATCACGTGTTTTAATGTTAAATGAAAAAGCACGCGGAGATGCTAATCCAATCTTATTAATTGATGAAGATGATGTCACTGCAGGTCATGCTGCTTCTGTTGGGAGAGTCGACCCGCTACAACTTTACTACTTAATGAGTCGTGGAATTTCAAAACAAAATGCTGAGCGTTTAGTTATTCATGGTTTCCTTGCACCAGTTGTAAGTATTTTGCCTATCGAAGGCGTTAAGAAGCAGCTGACGGAGGTTATTGAAAGGAAAGTGCGATAATGATCAGTAAAGACATTCGAAGCTATTTTCCGATATTAAATCAAGAAGTAAATGGACATCCTTTAGTCTATTTAGATAGTGCGGCAACTTCACAAAAACCAATTCAAGTGATTGAAGCTTTGAGTAAATACTATGAATTAGACAATTCGAATGTACATCGAGGTGTGCATACGCTTGGAAACCGTGCAACGGAAAGTTATGAAGGAGCACGTGAAAAGGTGCGGAAATTCATTTCTGCGAAGTCTACGGAAGAAATCATTTTCATGCGTGGTACAACGACAGCTATTAATACAGTCGCTCAAAGTTATGGTGGAGCAAATGTTGAAGAAGGTGACGAAATTGTCATCACGTATATGGAACACCATTCAAATATTATCCCTTGGCAACAATTAGCGAAGGCAAAAGGTGCAATACTTAAGTATGTGGATCTTGAAGAGGATGGGACCTTATCACTTGAAAAAGTGAGAGAAACTATTTCTGAAAAGACCAAAATTGTATCCATCATGTATGTATCTAATGTTCTAGGGACAATGAATCCTATCAAAGAAATCGCACAGATTGCTCATGAGCATGGTGCCATTATGGTAGTTGATGGTGCTCAAGCTGCACCTCATATGAAAATTGATGTTCAAAATTTGGATTGTGATTTCTTTGCATTTTCAGGACATAAAATGTGTGGTCCTACTGGGATTGGCGTTTTATATGGAAAAAAGGCTCTATTAGAAGTAATGGAGCCTATTGAGTTTGGTGGAGAAATGATTGATTTTGTTGATTTATATGACTCCACGTGGAAAGAACTTCCTTGGAAATTTGAAGGAGGAACACCAATAATTGCGGGTGCAGTTGGATTAGCAGCAGCTATTGATTTCCTTGAAGAGATTGGTTTAGATGAAATTGAGAAACACGAACATCATTTGGCATCATATGCAATGGATAGAATGTCCACAATTGATGGTTTAACAATTTACGGACCAAAAGATCCTCAAAAAAGAGCAGGACTCGTTACATTTAACTTAAATGATGTTCATCCTCATGATGTAGCTACTGTATTAGATATGCGTGGAATTGCAGTTCGTGCTGGACATCATTGCGCACAACCACTTATGAAGTGGTTGCAAGTAAGTGCTACAGCTCGTGCAAGTTTCTACGTGTACAATTCTGAAGAAGATATTGACCTACTAGTCAAAGGATTGAACACTGCAAAGGAGTATTTTAACGATGTCTTTTAATAATTTAGATCAGCTTTATCGAACAGTTATCATGGACCATTACAAGAATCCTCGTAATAAAGGAACACTTGAGGATGGAAGTGTGACAATTGATATGAATAACCCTACTTGTGGGGATCGTATACATTTAACACTACAAGTTGAAAACGGATTTGTAGAAAATGCAAAGTTTGATGGTGAAGGGTGTTCCATTTCTATGTCATCAGCTTCTATGATGACGCAAGCTGTCAAAGGAAAGAGCATTGATGAAGCATTAAAACTTTCAACTATATTCTCGGACATGATGTTAGGGAAAGAATACGACGATTCGATTGATTTAGGCGATATTGAAGCATTGTCCGGAGTTGCTAAATTTCCAGCACGTATCAAATGTGCAACTTTAGCATGGAAAGCAATGGAGAAAGGCGTATCGAACGACGAAACGCAATCATAAACAGAACGGAGGAAAAGACGATGGCAAAGAAAATGCCTGAAATCGGCGATTATAAATACGGTTTCCACGATAAGGATGTATCTGTATTCCGTTCAAAACGTGGTCTTACAAAAGAAATCGTACAAACGATATCAAATATGAAAGAAGAACCACAATGGATGTTGGATTATCGTTTAAAATCTTTAGAGATTTTCTACTCTAAACCAATGCCACAATGGGGTGGCGATATGTCATCTTTGAATTTCGATGAAATTACGTATTATGTAAAACCATCTGAAATGACGCAAACTTCTTGGGATGAAGTACCTGAAGAAATTAAACGTACTTTTGATAAACTTGGAATTCCTGAAGCAGAACAAAAATATTTAGCTGGTGTGTCTGCTCAATATGAATCTGAAGTTGTTTATCACAATATGAAAAAAGAATTAGAAGATATGGGGATTATCTTTAAAGATACGGGGTCTGCTCTACTTGAAAATGAAGAACTGTTTAAACAGCATTGGGCTACAGTAATTCCAAATACTGACAATAAATTTGCTGCACTAAACTCAGCAGTTTGGTCAGGTGGATCATTTATTTATGTACCACCAGGTATTAAAGTAGATACGCCATTACAAGCGTATTTCCGTATTAACTCAGAAAACATGGGTCAATTTGAACGTACGTTAATTATTGTTGACGAAGGCGCATCCGTTCACTATGTAGAAGGTTGTACAGCACCTGTTTATACAACAAACTCACTTCACAGTGCAGTTGTTGAAATTATTATCAAAAAAGATGCATATTGCCGTTATACTACGATTCAAAACTGGGCAAATAACGTTTATAACTTAGTAACGAAACGTGCCGTGTGTGATGAAAATGCAACAATGGAATGGATTGATGGAAACATTGGTTCTAAGTTAACAATGAAATATCCTGCAGTCATCTTAAAAGGTGAAGGTTCTCGTGGGATGACATTATCTATTGCACTTGCAGGTAAAGGGCAACACCAAGATGCTGGAGCTAAAATGATTCACTTAGCACCAAACACATCTTCAACAATTATTTCTAAATCAATCTCTAAACAAGGTGGTAAAGTTACTTACCGTGGGATTGTTCGTTTTGGACCTAAAGCTTCGGGTGCACGTTCAAATATTGAATGTGATACGTTGATTATGGATAATCAATCAACTTCTGATACGATTCCATATAACGAAATTTTAAATGATAATGTGTCGTTAGAGCATGAAGCAAAAGTATCTAAGGTTTCTGAAGAGCAATTGTTCTACTTAATGAGCAGAGGAATCTCTGAAGAAGAAGCGACAGAAATGATTGTTATGGGCTTTATCGAACCATTTACAAAAGAATTACCGATGGAATATGCGGTAGAAATGAACCGACTAATTAAATTCGAAATGGAAGGCTCAATCGGCTAACCTTTGAAAACCCTTAACCTCGCCTTTTGGCGGGGTTTTCTTGTTTAATTGGTATTCTTTTGAAGAAAAATGATTTTCGAGAAAAGAAATCTCACCTGTATGAGACAGATTTTTTAGAGTTGAGTTGCTTTTGAACATTTATCAATCAAAATGGAGGGTTTATCAATCAGATTGGAGATTTATCAATCAATTTGGGGATTTATCAATCAAAACTCATGTTCTATCAATCAAACGCGTCTCATTAGCTAGTTAACTAACAAATATCTAATAAATTATTCACATCTTGATTCTATTTTTTATTTACTTTACATTGAAATAGGCCGTCAAACACAAAATATACTCAAATTCATTACAACTAGAGAGAACTTATTTTACATATCACAAAAGCCGTGTATTCAAGTTTTTTAAATGAGTGTGATATGATAAATGACAAATGGAGTGTGAGTGAAAATGATCCATATCGGTTTAACAGGATGGGGAGACCATCCGGATGTTTATCGACCAGAAACCAAGTCTCATGAAAAGCTCATGGATTATAGTGCACACTTTCCAGTAGTGGAACTTGATGCGGCATTCTATGCCGTTCAACCAGAACGGAATATGAGAAAATGGATGAATGAAACTCCACAAGATTTTAAATTTATTGTTAAAGCTTATCAAGGTATTACAGGTCATTTAAGAAAGGAATCTCCATTTCAATCAACAGAAGAAATGATGACCCGTTATAAGGACTCCTTAAAGCCTTTAATCGAAGCGGGAAAATTGAGCATGATTCTTGTACAATTCCCTCCATGGTTTGAATGTATGAAAGGCAATGTGGACTACATAAAAATGCTCAAAGAGTCATTTTTGGACATGTCTGTCGCCATTGAATTTAGACATCAATCTTGGTATGAGCCGCAATATAGGCAGAAAACCATTGAGTTTTTAACAGAATATGAGTTTATTCATTCGGTATGTGATGAGCCACAATCAGGTCAAGGAAGTATTCCGTTAGTACCCGTTGCCTGTCGAAAGGATCATACTTTATTTCGTCTTCATGGTCGCAATGTGCATGGTTGGCGAAATCCAGGAAATGCACAAAAATGGCGAGAAATCAGGTATTTGTATGATTACAATGAAACGGAATTAGATGAAATCGTTCAAATCATTCATCACTTATCTACACAATCTAAACAAGTCACGGTTCTATTCAATAATAATTCCGGTGGACATGCTGCTAATAATGCAAAACAAATCATGAAAAAGTTACATATTCAATATGAAGGTTTAAACCCTAAGCAATTAGACATATTTGGAGGAGAGTCAGAATGGAATATATAATTTTAGCGATCATCGGATTGCTCTCTGGCGTAGTCGGTGCATTAGTCGGATTAGGTGGAGGCGTTATTTTAGTACCTGCCACACTTTTTTTTGGAGGATCATTAGGTTTAATTCCAGGTATTACACCACAAAATGTAGTGGGTTTGTCCGTAATTATGATGATTTTCACTGGTCTTGCTTCTACCTTGTCCTATATGAAGTCAAAAACCGTTGATTATCGGAGTGGAATCATTTTTTTCATAGGTAGTGTACCAGGTACAATTCTTGGAGCTATTGTAAATAAAGGATTGGATTTGCCATCCTTCAATTTATATTTTGGGATCTTATTAATTTTATTAGCCACATTATTACTTGTACGAAAATATTTAAAACCTATACATATATTTGTTGATAACAGCAAGAAAAAAACATTTATTGACCCACAGGGGAACTCTTTTGTATACGGATATCCGATATGGTTTGCACTTCTACTTACCTTTGGAGTTGGATTTGCTTCGGGGTTATTTGGGATTGGTGGAGGGTCAATTCTTGTTCCTGCAATGATTTTGTTATTCTTATTTCCGCCTCATGTGGCGGTGGGTACATCGATGTTTATGGTCTTTCTATCAGCCTTAGTCAATTCTGTAAGCCATATCTCTTTAGGGAATGTTCCATGGTTATATACAATCCCGGTTATTCCAGCAGCCTATATTGGTGCTAAGATTGGGGCTTACTTAAATCAAAAAATTAAATCTGAAACATTAGTGTTCGCACTTCGAATTATATTATTATTACTAGGAATTCGTTCAATTGTTGCTGGATTACTCGGGTAAGGAGATTAATGAATGCTAGAAACCATCCATTTTTATCATACGAATGATTTGCATAGTCATTTTCAACATTGGCCGAGAATTGACGATTTGTTGACCTCAAGGAAAAAGTGGCATCAAGAGGAAGGTCACTCTAGCTTTGCATTTGATATCGGTGATCATATTGACCGTTCGCATATTTTCACTGAAGGTACGCTTGGAAAAGGAAATACACAGTTATTAAATCATGCACAATATGATGTTGTAACCATTGGCAATAACGAAGGGATTACTTTGCCTCACGATGACCTTGATACCTTATATGAGAAAGCTCATTTTGATGTTGTGGTGGGTAATTTATTTGATGAAAATGGCAAACGTCCTAATTGGGTAAAACCTTATGTTTTAAAGCAAACATCGAAGGGGACAAAAATTGGAATTATCGCTGTAACAGCTGAATTTTCAGCTTTCTACGAACGTTTAGGCTGGAAAGTAACATCTGCTTTTGAAGCTATACAAAAGTCTCTAGAACAATTAACTCAAGATGTAGACATCCTTATTTGTTTATCTCATTTAGGCATACAGGAAGACGAAAAAATGGCTGCTCAATTTCCTGCAATAGATGTTATATTTGGAGCTCATACACATCATGTATTGCACGATGGGAAAATAGTGAATAACGTGTTATTAGCGGCGGCAGGTAAATTTGGTCAATTTGTTGGTCAAGTTACAGTCGATTATGATTTAATTACAAATGAAATTCGAAAGAAAGAAGCCATTCTATACGATGTGAATGAATTGCCAGCAGTTCAACATGAACTTCAAAAAGTGTCTGAACTTGAACGAATCGGAAAAGATAAGATGAAAACCATTGAATTTTATCAAAAGGAAACGTTAGAAAAAAAATGGTTCCAAGAATCAGCATTGTCGGCTTTTTTTGGAGAAGCATTGGTGAGTTATTGTGATGCAGATTGTGCCCTTTTCAACGCTGGAATATTTCTTGATGATTTAAAGAGTGGAGATGTCTCCTCTTTACACGTCCATCAAATATTACCTCATCCGATCAATCCATGTGTAATCGAACTTACGTATTTAGAGTTATTCGATTTATATCATCAGTCATTAAACCATGAGTGGTCTAATCTGGAGATTAAGGGTCTTGGATTTAGAGGTTCAATCATGGGGAAACTGATTGCTTATAACATGAAAATTGTAGACAATGAATTGTACATTAAGAACGAGCTTGTAAATCCAAATAAGATAATCAGATTGGCAACTTTAGATATGTTTACATTCGGTTACTTTTTTCCGAGTTTAAAAGAAGCTAAAAAAACCTACTTTATGCCAGATTTTCTGCGAGACGTTTTCATTTGGTATGGGAAAAAACAAAAATAATGTTGGAATTTACACGAAGTGGAGAGAACCATGAGATTAATATCAATCAAGACATTGACCGAAGGAATGATTATAGGGCGGACGATTTGGAATGAAGCTGGTCATCCTTTATTGCAAGAAAATGTGAAGGTTACCGGTCGAATCATCGAACGGTTAATTGGTTTAAATGTTCAATATGTATATATTCAAGATGCCATTTCAAGAGACATTGAATCGCTTGATACAGTACCCTTTGAAGTAAGGAAACGAGCAGTTAAAGAAATAACTCAAACTTTCAAAGCTATTGAAGGAGCAAAAAAAGGTCAAGCTTCCTTTTTTATCGATCAACAATCAAAAGCTCTTTACTCGGTTATTGATGACTTATTAAATAACATTTTATCGAATGAAGATGTTTTAACGATCATTGGCGATGTTTTCATGTATGATAACTATATTTATCAACATTCATTTCAAGTCAGCACTTATGCTATAGCTATTGCGAAAGAAATGAACTATACAGTTGAAGAAATTCGACAAATCGCATTAGGAGCACTATTGCATGACGTTGGAAAAATGTTGGTTCCTCAAGACATTCTATTAAAGCCAGGACGACTTACAGAAGAAGAGTTCAGTGAAATTAAAAAGCATACAACAGCAGGTTTTGATGTATTGAGAAATGTTCACTCCATCTCATTATTGATTGCTCATTGTGCTTTCCAACACCATGAGAGATTGGATGGGAGTGGTTATCCGAGAGGATTGATCGATTTTGAAATTCATCCTTATGCCAAGATCATCGCTGTTGCAGATGTATTTGATGCGGTTACCTCGAACCGTGTCTATAAAATGAAAATGCTCCCGTCACAAGCAATTGCTATTTTAGAAGCTGGGAAGGGCACATTGTACGATGGGAAAGTAGTTCAAGCCTTTAGACAAATTATTGCACATTATCCGAACGGGACCACCGTTGTTCTGTCAAATGGTAGTCGTGGCATTATTTCTAAACAAAATAAGAATGAGCCTACACGTCCATGGGTTAGAATTTTTGAAGAAGACGGTGAGTTATTAAATGCGACCTATGAACTGGACTTATTACATAATAATGAGTTAGTTATCGACAAAGTTGAACTCGATATTAATTAAAATGTTGACATAAAACCCTCCTATTTCTCGTACCATAGAGAAGGAGGGTTTTTGTTTGAAACTACCTAAAGTAACGAATAAATCAAGCAAGAAAAGACAAAATCTGTTCCCAATCATTTTGTTATGTATAATTTTGTCCGTGGCTGCATTGTTTTATGTCGTGAACGTACGTTTAACCCCAACCTACTTACAATATGCAGAAGTACAATCAACGAAGATTGCCTCATTAGTGATTAGTAAAGCTATTAACACGCGTATTTCAAATGTTTTAGACGTAAACGATATTATTGAACATGTACCATCAGATCAATCTAATATGGTGACCACTAAATTTAATACAGAAATTATTAATCGAGTGTTAGCGGATACGACCAATTTAGTACAAACTCATTTAGAACAGGCAGAGGAAGGGAATTTAGACCATCTTCCTTACCTAGATGATATTGAATATGATACCGAGGCTATGGAAGATCAAGGCGGAATCGTCTTTTTTGTTCCAATTGGGCAAGCAACGAATATCCCTCTACTCGGTAATTTAGGACCCAAAATACCCATTAGATTTCATGTGATTGGAAATGTAAAGTCGAATGTGGATCCAATCATTAGAGAATTTGGTATTAATAATGCGTATGTAGAAGTTAGTATTTTAATTAAAGTTAATGTTCAAGTAATCGTTCCTTTAGCAACAAAGACAACTGTAGTTGAACAGCGTATTCCCGTCGCAATGGGGTTAATTCAAGGTCAAGTGCCACAAATTTTTAACCGAGGGGATGGTGTTCAACCTTCGATCGAAGTTCCAATAAAACTTCCCGATGAGTAATATCTTGCAAAAATACGAATATATTGATAGTATAATAAATGAAAATTATATCGATGGGTAGAGGCCGCATGGCTTATGAGTAACATACGCGAGGATGACAACGAAGACCGTATGCAAAAGGAAGTTATGCCGAAGTATTATGATAATGTCCATTATCATATGCTGGGGTTATTCTGAACAAGAATAACACTGTCATTTATAAGCATATTGCTTTAAATGGTGAGCTACAGATCGTGAGTAGTGTACATTAATTAATCTATTCGCAACTTGTAGAGGCTGACTTCCTAACATTCTTTTGAATGTATATGGAGTCAGCTTTTTTTGTATGGCTACTCGTTCTCTGTGTCCACCCCCATAAGGAGGAGGAAGCAAGATTATGTCAGGCACAATTTTTTCTATTTTACCCCCAATACTTGCAATTGTAATGGTTCTCATTACCAGAAGAGTATTACTTTCACTTGGAGCGGGTGTTGTTTTAGGAGCTTTATTAATTCATTCATTTGCTCCTGTAGACTCACTTGCAACTTTGTGGAAATCATTCCAAATTACTTTTTGGGATGGCGGCTTAAATACGTATAATGTCTTTATACTTCTTTTCTTATTTTTATTAGGAATCATCACAGCGTTTGTCAGTCTTTCTGGAGGAAGCCGTGCATTCGCAGAGTGGGCAGTCAAACATATTAAAACGCGTCGAGGCGCAAAATTATTAACTGCGTTTTTAGGTATTATTATTTTTATCGACGACTATTTCAATGCGTTGGCTGTTGGACAAATTGCCCGACCTATAACTGATCATCACCGAGTTTCACGCGCAAAGTTAGCGTATTTCATCGACTCAACTTCTGCACCTGTCTGTGTCGTTTCACCGGTTTCAAGTTGGGGAGCCTATTTAATTGGCTTAATCGGAACTATTTTAGCAACACAATCTGTCATTACGTATTCCCCTTTGTCAGCATTCGTCCTAATGGCTCCAATGAATTTCTATGTCATTGCTGCTCTTGCGATGGTGTTTTTTGTAGCCATAACAGATTTTGATTTACTTGAGATGAAAAAGCATGAAAAAAGAGCGAAAGAAACAGGGGAGTTATTTGATCCATTAAAAGATATCCCTGGGCAATTAAAAGAAGAATTTCCTGTACACCATTATGGAAAGGTAAGAGATTTAGTTTTACCTATCGTCACATTAGTATTTGTTACGATTACTGCGATGGTTTGGACAGGATATGCAAATGCAGGAGAAGCAAATATCTGGGCTATATTTGAGAATACCGATGTACCCAAATCCCTTCTAGTTGGGGGAACAGCTGGAGCAATCGTTTCAGTTCTTCTATACATTATGCAAATGAATCGAAATGAAAAAGCGAATAGTGGTTTTATTGGAAAAGGTATTATAAGCGGTCTTCAGTCTATGTTACCGGCAGTATTAATCCTGATCTTTGCTTGGGCTTTAACTTTCATCATTGGTGAATTGGCTACTGGTGAATACTTAGCTAAAATAGTGACAGATTCACAATTGCCTATAGGTTTACTTCCTGTCTTACTATTTTTATTAGCAGGTGGTATGGCTTTTGCCACAGGAACTTCATGGGGGTCTTTTGGAATACTCCTACCGATTGCTGGAACCATAATGATTAATGCAGAGCCAACAATGTTACTACCAGCACTTGCTGCAGTTTTAGCAGGATCTGTTTTTGGAGATCATTGTTCACCGATTTCTGATACGACGATTTTGTCATCAACTGGAGCGGGAAGTAATCATATTGATCACGTAACTACTCAATTGCCATACGCACTAATATCAGCTGGTGTCGCGTCAGTTGGTTACCTGGTATTAGGGTTAACTGAATCTTTATGGTTATCATTAGGAGTTGTCATTGCTATTCTAGCAATACTATTTATAGGTTTGAATATGAAGATGAATAAAGAAGAAACAAAAATAATTGAATAGAAAATTCTTGAAAAGCAAGGGTGCTTACCCTTGCTTTTACTTTTTATATATGTGTTTTTTTGAAAATTCACTTTGACAAGTTGATTCCCTATAGTATACTGTTTTTAGATTAGTAAATAATCTGAAAATAAACAAGCTTCCTAATATTACAATAGTAATTTGGGACGCGAAATAAAAGGGGGAAAAAACATGGAACAACGTTCTCAATGGGGAACTAGAGCTGGGTTTATATTAGCCGCAGTCGGTTCCGCGGTAGGGCTAGGAAACATTTGGCGCTTTCCGTATGTTGCTTATGAAAATGGTGGAGGAGCTTTCTTTATCCCGTACTTATTTGCTCTTTTAACTGCTGGTATTCCAATTCTAATCCTAGAATTCACCATGGGTCATAAGTATCGTGGTTCAGCTCCATTATCATTTTTCCGTTTAGGTGGTAAAAAAGCAGAATGGCTTGGCTGGTGGGCGATTTTCGTTTCCTTCGTAATTTCAACCTATTATGCGGTCATTATCGCATGGGCTATGAAATATACAATCTACTCATTCGACCAAGCTTGGGGCGATGACACGGCAGGATTCTTATTTGGTACAGTTCTTGAATTAGGTGATGTACCTGGTCAAGCTGGAGGATTAGTTGCAGGAGTTGCGATTCCACTCTTATTAGTATGGGCAATTGCACTAGGAATTTTATTCGCAGGTGTAAAAAAAGGAATCGAGCTTGCAAACAAAATCTTTATTCCTACGTTGGTTGTTATCTTCTTAATCGTTGTTATCCGCGCGTTAACATTAGATGGTGCATTGCTCGGTTTAGATGCATTCTTCAAACCGAACTTTGATCAATTAAGTAATCCAAAAGTTTGGGTTGCAGCGTATGGACATATTTTCTTCAGTTTATCCATTGCGTTTGCCATTATGATTACGTATTCTAGTTATCTTCCAAAAAAATCAGATATTACGAATAATGCATTCATTACTGGATTTGCAAACTCAGCGTTTGAATTACTTGCAGGTATTGGCGTATTCTCTGCATTAGGTTTCATGGCAGCACAACAAGGTGTAGCAGTTAGTGATGTTGCATCAGCAGGTGTTGGATTGGCATTTGTGGTGTTCCCGCAAATCATAAGTGAATTCCCTGGAATGAACGGCTTGTTTGGCGTATTATTCTTCCTTTCACTTACATTAGCTGGTTTGACTTCCCTAATTTCTATTTGTGAGACTTATGTAGCTGGTTTCTCTGAGAAGTTTGGAATTTCACGTAACAAAGCTGTTGCATTTGGTGTAGGTACAGCTGCTCTTATTTCATTCTTATTTGCAACAAATGGCGGTCTTTACTTCCTTGATGTTGCAGATTACTTCGTTAACCAATTCGGTATTGCTGCAATCGGTTTAATCGAAGTAGTAGCAATTGCTTGGTTCTTTAAAAAGCTTCCAGCACTACAAGATCATGCAAATGCCGTTTCTGATATTCGTTTAGGTGCATGGTGGCAGATCTGCTTGAAATTCATAACTCCTTTAGTTTTAGGATATATGATGTTTGGGCTATTAAAACTTAACCTATTAAAAGGTTTTGAGAACGATACAGGTAACTATGAAGGCTATTCAAATAGTTTCATCCTTTATAGTGGTTGGTTCGTAGCTGCTGGCGTTATAATTTTAGGATTTATCTTCACAGCTATGAAATGGAACAAAAATACGGATGTTGATGCATATCAACATGCAGATGGCGAATAAGGGGGACTTCAAATGTCATTAAGTGCAATCGTTATGATGGTTGTCGGCGTCGTCATCATTTGGGGCGGACTTGCAGCTAGCGTTGTTTATGCAGTAGGAAAGTCTAAAGCAAATCGAGTATAAATAAGTAAAGCGCCTCTAAAATTAGAGGCGCTTTTTCTTTGCTTTGAACAACTGAGGTGGTTGTGAGAACCGATGTTATATGGTACATTGTCAACAGTAACTGTATCGTAAAAGTCGATAAAGAATGGGGTCGATGAGCATGACAACAAAAGAAACACATCTACGAAAACCTGCGTGGTTGAAAATCAAATTAAACACTAATGACAATTATCGTAGCTTGAAAAAGTTAATGAGAGAAAATAATTTAAATACAGTATGTGAAGAAGCACGCTGTCCAAACATTCATGAATGTTGGGGTACAAGACGTACAGCTACTTTTATGATTTTAGGAGCAATTTGTACACGAGCTTGCCGCTTTTGTGCTGTTAAAACGGGTCTTCCTAACGAATTAGATCTTGCAGAACCAGAACGTGTAGCAGATTCAGTCGTTATTATGAATTTGAAGCATGTTGTAGTGACTGCAGTTGCACGTGATGACTTAAAAGATGGGGGATCAGCGGTTTTTGCTGAAACGGTTCGTGCTATTCGTCGTAAAAACCCATTTACAACAATTGAAGTATTACCATCAGACATGGGTGGCATAGAAGAAAATTTACAAGCTCTTATGGATGCAAAACCGGATATTTTAAATCATAATATTGAAACAGTTCGTCGATTAACGCCAAGAGTTCGTGCGAGAGCAAAATATGATCGTTCTTTAGAATTTTTACGTCGTGCAAAAGTAATGCAACCTGAAATTCCTACTAAGTCATCTTTGATGGTTGGATTAGGTGAAACACGTGAAGAAATTATTGAAGTAATGGACGATTTACGTGCCAATGATGTCGACATTATGACGATTGGTCAATATTTACAACCATCAAAAAAACATCTCGCGGTTCAAAAGTATTACTCGCCTATGGAATTTGGAGAACTACGTAAGATTGCCATGTCTAAAGGTTTCTCACACTGTGAAGCAGGACCACTCGTTCGAAGCAGTTATCATGCAGATGAGCAAGTAAATGCAGCAGCGAAGGAAAAACAACGTATTGGTGACGAGCTAATCGCTCTTTCAACAAACTGATGGAGTTGAGTATGATGATCACAATTGACCGATGGGAATATGAAGTACTACATGACTATCGAGAAGCTCTTCAAGAAGAAGCTATTCAAGATCGCTATAGTGAGATTTTGGATAAATATGATTATATTTTAGGCGATTGGGGATATGGTCAACTTCGCTTAAAAGGCTTTTTTGATGATAAAAATCAGAAGGCGACCTATGATACAAAATTTAGTACAGTACAAGATTATTTATATGAATACTGCAACTTTGGATGCGCCTATTTTATTATCAAAAAAGTAGGACCTGCAAAACCAAGTGAAGTTGTTCCAGAAATTGAAGAAGTGATAGTTGAAGAAAACCACGATTTGGATGCTCAGACATCCTAATCGTGGTTTTTCTTTTGAAATTCGATTGTGGTGAAAATTATTGGGAATTTGCCGTTTGTTCATGATATTATGGGGCAAAGTAGCGGTGTAAGCTGGATTTAATTAAGTGTTCGGCATCAAGACGATAAAATCTATAACGCTAACAATTGCTCAAGAATATTCAACTTATTCCATGATTAGATTTCCGTCTGTTTCAAAGAATTATGGTACTATAGGATGGAAAAGACAATCTATTTGGAAACAACATAAAGTGAGGGATCTTCATGTATTTTATTGACCGAAATAATATAACAACAACTTTGACTTATATGAATTCAATTGTGAATGTAATTGATAAAACATCTAAATTCCAACTCGGTGAGGTTGAGGAATTAGCATTAGAACGAATCGCCCAAAACATAATTGAGTCAATAATTGATGTTGGAAATTCAATGATTGATGGTTTTATTATGAGAGATCCGGGAAGTTATGACGATATTATTGATATTTTATTGGATGAAAAGGTAATT
>JBFIXW010000014.1:0-28403 GCA_041605715.1 Paenisporosarcina sp. | reverse complement strand
CCGATTTCATGAAGCGCTTTTTCAAATTTGTTTCGATTTTCAGCTCGATCTAAATCTTCTAGAGTCGTCCCTAAAATTTTCACTCCACGTGCTTCTAATTTATCTGCTAAATTAATGGCTGTTTGCCCACCGAATTGTACAACAACACCTTTTGGTTTCTCTAAATCCACAATATGCATAACATCTTCAATCGTCAGTGGTTCAAAGTACAACTTGTCAGAAATTGAGAAGTCTGTTGAAACTGTTTCTGGATTGCTGTTGATAATAATGGCTTCATAACCTGCTTCTTTAATTGCCCAGACAGAATGTACAGTTGCGTAATCGAACTCAACACCTTGCCCAATTCGGATCGGGCCAGAACCTAAAACGATGACACTTTCTTTTTCTGTTCGAATCGACTCATTTTCATCTTCATAAGTTCCGTAAAAGTAAGGTGTTTCAGATTCGAATTCTGCTGCACATGTATCCACCATCTTATAAACAGGGATTAAGTTTTGCTCTTTTCTCCAGTTGTACACGTCTAATTCTTTCGTTTTCCAATACTTCGCAATCGTTTTATCGGCAAAGCCCATTCGTTTCGCTTGTCGAGCAACCTCATAGTCAAACGGATGTTCAGCAACTACTTTTTCGAAATGCACAATTTTTTGTAGTTTATGCAGGAAGAATAAATCGATGTGACTCCATTCGTTTATGGTCTCAATCGTAACACCACGTCTCAATGCTTCGCCTATAAAGAATAGACGTTCATCCCCAGCTCGACGAATACGCTTTTCAATCCATTCATCCGTCATTGAATCAGCGTTTTTTAATTCCAGATGAAATTGATCTGTTTCAAGAGACCTTACCGCTTTTAATATAGATTCTTCAAACGTACGGCCAATCGCCATAACTTCGCCTGTTGCCTTCATTTGTGTTCCTAAATTACGTTTTGCTGATTCGAATTTATCAAATGGCCAGCGCGGAATTTTCGTTACCACATAATCAAGGGCAGGTTCAAAGCATGCGTACGTTTTACCTGTTACCGGATTCATCATTTCATCTAATGTAAGTCCCACTGCAATTTTAGCTGCTAATTTCGCAATCGGATAACCCGTTGCTTTGGAAGCCAAAGCCGATGAACGACTTACACGTGGATTTACTTCAATGATGTAGTAATTAAAGCTATGCGGATCGAGGGCAAGTTGGACATTACATCCACCTTCGATTTTCAATGCTCGAATAATTTTAAGTGAAACATTTCGAAGCATTTGGTATTCACGGTCAGATAAGGTTTGGCTTGGTGCTACAACAATTGAATCTCCCGTATGAATCCCGACTGCATCCACGTTTTCCATGTTACAAACGACAATCGCGTTATCTTTAGAATCACGCATTACTTCGTATTCTATTTCTTTAAAACCAGCGATGGATTTTTCTAATAAACATTGGGTAACCGGGCTATACTTTAAACCACTTGTCACAGTTTCCATTAGCTCTTCATCATTATGACAAATACCGCCACCTGTTCCTCCAAGTGTGAATGCTGGACGAACGATCACTGGGTATCCAATTCGACTGACGAAAGCATGAGCTTCTTCAAGATTATGAATGATGTCACTTTCAGGTACAGGTTCATTTAATTCGTTCATTAACGTTCTAAATAGATCTCGGTCTTCCGCTTTATGAATTGCTTCGAGTTTCGTTCCTAGTATTTCAATATTCAATTCGTTCAGTATTCCGGACTCATCAAGTTCAATCGCCATGTTTAATCCTGTTTGTCCACCTAACGTAGGTAGCAACGCATCAGGTCGTTCTTTTCGCAAGATACGACTTACAAATTCTAGTGTGATGGGTTCGATATACACTTTGTCTGCAATTTCAGTGTCGGTCATAATCGTGGCAGGATTCGAGTTAATTAAAATAACACGGTATCCTTCTTCTTTTAGTGCAAGACAAGCTTGTGTCCCTGCATAGTCAAACTCAGCAGCTTGACCAATAACAATTGGACCTGAACCGATCACAAGAATGGATTGAATATCGTGGCGTTTAGGCATGAATTTTTTCCCCTTTCAAGTGCGTATTCATGAGTTCAATGAATTGATCAAATAAATGATTTGAATCTTCCGGACCTGGTGAAGCTTCCGGATGATATTGGACAGTAAAGGCTGGCAAATCCAGATGTTTTAACCCTTCAACAGTTCCGTCATTTAAAGCGACATGCGTTACTTCTAATCTCGTTTTGACTAATGATTCTGGGTCCACTGTATAGCCATGGTTTTGTGAAGTTAATTCTGTACGTCCTGTTTTTAAATCTTTAACAGGATGATTCGCTCCTCGATGTCCGAACTTCAACTTAAATGTGTCTCCACCGCTAGCAAGTGCAAATAATTGATGTCCTAAGCAAATACCGAATACAGGAATCTTCCCTATTATTTCTTTTAGCATAGTGATTGCTTCAGGCACATCTTTCGGGTCTCCAGGTCCGTTGGATAACATAATCCCGTCAGGATAAATCGCCATAATTTCTTCAGCAGTCGTATTATAAGGAACCACTACCACGTCACAATTCCGTTTATTTAATTCACGTAAAATACCGTGTTTCATGCCAAAGTCCACTAAAACCACACGTTTTCCACGTCCTGGACTTGGATATGGACGTTTTGTTGAAACTTGTTTTACTTGGTCTGTTGGGAAAGTGATTTGTTTTAACTTCTCCACTATCTCCTCCAGGTTTACTTCAACACCAGCTGCAGTAAAGTATCCTTTTACTGAACCGTATTCACGAATGATTCGCGTCAGTTTCCGTGTATCTACACCTTGAATTCCCGGAATGTCTTTTAGTAGGAAAAGTTCATTTAATGATGCATCACTTCTAAAGTTAGAAGGCATATCAGCTAATTCTCGAACAATCATCCCTTTAATTGCTGGTTCAATAGATTCGAAGTCATCTCGATTAATACCATAATTGCCGATAAGCGGGTAAGTCATCGTAACGATTTGTCCGCAATAAGATGGGTCAGATAACGTTTCTTGGTAGCCTGTCATTCCGGTTGTAAAAACAACTTCCCCGGCACTCTCTTTTTCACTACCGAATGCTATTCCTGTAAATACGTCGCCTGTTTCTAAAATGAGACTTCTTTTCATCTTCACTTCTCCTCCCAAACTATATTGCCTTCATACATGGTCATTACTGGCCAACCGATACATGACCACTCCTTGAACGGTGTATTTGTTCCTTTAGAAAGAAACTTTTCTGTGTCTATTTTTTGTTCTTTATTCAAATCAATGAAAACTAAATCTGCAGACTCACCCATATGCAAACGACCAAATGGAAGTCCAAACACATCTGCTGGTTTTTCAGTTAACCAAGTGATTAGTTGAGCAAGTGACCACTTCCCAGCTTTCACGAAATGTGTGTACAGCAAGGGAAATGCTGTTTCAAGACCCACAATTCCAAATGGTGCATTCTCCATGCCATTTGCCTTTTCTTCAAACGTGTGAGGTGCATGATCTGTTGCTATGAAGTCTAATGTGCCATCTTCTAATCCTTCTATTAGAGCTTGAAGATCCTCTTTTGCTCGAAGTGGTGGATTCATTTTCCACTGTGCATCATTTGAAGGAATATCATTTTCACATAGTAGTAAATGATGCGGACTTACTTCAGCGGTAACTTTAACACCTGCTTTTTTAGCATCTCTTATAACCCGAACCGATTCTTTCGTGCTCACGTGGCACACATGGTAATGCGCTCCAGCTGCTTCAGCTAATAATATATCGCGAGCAATATGAACGGATTCAGCAATGGAAGGGATTCCTTTTAAGCCAAGTTCCTTATTTTTCTTTCCTTCGTGCATAACTCCTGCATAAATTAAGGTGTTGTCTTCACAATGGGCAACGATTGGCATGTTGATTTTTGCAGCGTCTTGCATTGCTTCATACATCATGCCAGCTTGTTGAACTCCGACACCGTCATCTGTAAAAGCAAATGCCCCATGCTCTTTTAATGCTGCTAAGTCTGTACGTTCTTTTCCAGCTTCCCGAATTGTGATGGATGCATATGGAAGTACTCGAATTCTAGCTTTATTTTTAATTAACTCAATTACCTTACTTAGGTTTTCGACTGTATCTGGAACAGGTCTTGTATTTGGCATGGCACAAATCGTTGTGTAACCACCTTTTGCTGCAGCTGCAGTACCCGTTTCAATCGTTTCTTTTTGTTCTCCACCTGGCTCTCGTAAATGCACATGCACATCAATAAAACCTGCAGAAACAAAATGACCTTTTCCATCGATAGTCTCATCTATATCAGTCGTTGTTTTCGGATTAATTTCAATAATACGCCCTTGTTCAATTAATATGGAACCTGCTTGTAATTCTTGTTGTTCGTTTAGTAATTGAATATTTTGTATTAGTTTTCTCATTAAAATCTCTCCTTTAGTACTGATTCGAGTATCGCCATTCGGACAAAGACTCCGTTATGCATTTGTTTGAATATCCGAGATTTTTCACTCTCTACTAATTCACTCGCAATTTCTACATCTCGATTTACAGGTGCTGGATGCATAATAATCGCTGCAGGCTTTAACTGCTTATAACGTTCGATCGTCAACCCATATTGTTCATGGTATTCATCTTTTGAAAATCCTTTATCTGATTCATGTCTTTCATGTTGTACTCGTAGGAGCATGATTACATCAGCTTTTGGCAGGATTTGATCCCAGTTAGATTCAGCTTGTATTTCTCCTTGCCATTCTTTAGGACAAAGGAAAGTTACATTTGCGCCTAATTTCGATAATGCTTGAGCATTTGATTTAGCGACTCGGCTGTGAGTTATGTCACCTACGATTGCTACTTCTAAACCATCAAATTTTTCAAACTCCTGTTTAATCGTATATAAATCTAGTAAGGATTGTGTCGGGTGCTGCCCTGAACCATCCCCACCATTGATAATGCTCACATTGATCCCTGTACTTAACTGATGGTAATAGCCGTCTTCTACATGTCTAATAATGACTGCATCCACACCGATAGCCTCTAATGTTTTCACCGTATCATAAAGGGTTTCTCCCTTTTGTGTACTTGAAGTACTGGCCTCAAACGACAGTACATGTAATCCTAGTTTTCTTTCTGCCATTTCAAAGCTCATTTTTGTTCTTGTGCTTGGTTCAAAAAACAAATTTGCCACTGTAAATGTTTTCGTTAAATTAGAAGTTGCGTTATGCTCAAATTCCTCAGCGCGTTGTAAAATCGTATTGATTTCTTCTAGATGTAATTCGTTCATGCTTAATAAATTCTTCACTTTTTAGCCCCTCCTCTTTTATTGTCCCAAGTTCATGTACTTCTCCAACTAAACTGTATAATAAAAGCCTCTCAACAAAGTGTTGAGAGGCTACAGGGCATGACCAAGTAAAGATCCATGTACACGGAACTTTTCGTTGGACTCCCTTTCCCTGCCTCTCTGGACTAGGTATTAAAAGGTATTATTCGATTATCTTTTCTTCAAATAAATCATCAGAAACTTGTGGTCTTCCTGGTAGCACTAAGTTTAAGATGACACCGACAATAGCAGCCAGAGCCATACCTTCAATTACAAAGGTTTCCGAAAAATGTAGTTTTGCTCCACCAATTCCAATGACTAAAATAATGGATGAGATGACAAGGTTTCGTTTATCTCCAAAATCAATCTTGCTATCTACTAACATACGTAAACCAGATGAAGCGATAATCCCAAATAATAAGATTGAAATACCTCCTAAAACGGCTGTTGGAATTGTACTTATTAATGCCATTACCTTTCCGAAGAAAGAGAAGACAATAGCAAGTACAGCTGCTCCAGCAATCACATACACACTAAATACTCGTGTTATCGCAAGAACACCGATATTTTCACCGTAGGTTGTTTTCGGTGGTCCGCCTATTAAACCACTAATGAATGTACCTAACCCATCACCCAATATCGACCGATGAAGTCCAGGTTCTTTTATGTAATTTCTGTTTACGATTTTCCCTAATACTAACTGATGACCAATATGTTCTGAAATCGTTACGATCGCTATCGGTACCATGATGATGATTAACGTTGGAGTAATGATAAATTCATAATTGATACCTGGAAGTAAGAAGTCCGGAGCAGCAATCCATTTCGCTTGTATTACAGCTGTATAATCAACAATTCCGATAATAAGTGAGTACACATATCCCACGATAATTCCGATTAAGACTGGCATTAAACTAATCATGCCTTTAAAGAATAATGTTGCAATGACAGCTGCCGCTAATGTGACTAGTGCTGCTGTAAAGTGAAGCATACTATACTCTTTTACATTATTTACGTTAATATTCATTGCCATATCAACTGCTACAGGAGATAAAGCTAAACCAATAACGATAATAACAGGTGCCACAACAATCGGTGGTAACAAATTCATTATCCATTTATAGCCTGTCTTCCATATGACAAGTGAAACAATAAAATAAACTAGTGCTACAAATAAGCTACCAATCATTGCGCTACCAATGCCAGCTTGTTCAGTTAAAAAAAGAATAGGTGCTATAAAAGCGAATGATGACCCTAAATATGCTGGTACTTGAAATTTAGTTACAAACAAGAAAATTAATGTAGCAATACCACTTGTAAGTAGAGCAATTGCAGGGCTTAATCCAACTATCTGAGGAACTAATATCGTTGCACCGAACATTGCAAACATGTGTTGAATACTTAGAGTCGCTAGCTTTCCTGTTGAAGGTTTATCGTGAATATCTAAAATGGCTTGAGTGTTTGACATCATTTCCCCTACTTTCTTCTATTCGTGAATCGTTACACTGTCTTCATGATCTGTTTCACTTAAGCGAACGACTATGCGTTCGATACTAGCAGTAGGAATATTTTTTCCTACATAATCCGCTCGAATCGGTAATTCTCGATGTCCTCTATCAATTAAGACTGCTAATTGAATTTGGGCAGGTCTTCCTAGGTCCATCACTGCATCCATTGCTGCTCGTACCGTTCTACCTGTATACAGCACATCATCGACAAGGATGACTTTTTGATCCTTAACCGCGTGTTGAATATCTACTTGTTGAACGAGTGGTTCTTTATTGGCTGTTTTCATGGAAAGATCATCACGATAAAGAGTAATGTCTAATTCGCCAGATTTAATACTATTACCCTCTATTTTTTCGATTTTTGCAGCTAATCGATTTGCTAAATATGCGCCTCGAGTTTTAATTCCAACCAGGATACATTGTTCGATTCCTTTGTTGCGCTCAATGATTTCATGAGCAATACGAGTTAATGCTCGGTTTATGGCTTGTTCATCTAAGATATTTGCTTTTTCCACCAAGATTGCTCCTCCTTTTCTTCCGTGCGACAATGTTTCATTATATTTGAGAAAATAAAAAACCCTCTCGTCCATTTAGGATGAGAGGGTGTGAATTCAGAAAAATATCGCAGGAAAACACACAGCATGTGTCTTTTTACGTTTCACGGTACCTTCTCAGCCTCTCTGGACTGTTTTTAAAGGAAATCTATTTAATTCATTAAATCAATTATAAATTTAGTCTTCCTTCGTGTCAACTTGAGTTTTCGTTTCTTCAAGTAACTCTTCAAATTCTTTTGGAAGCGGTGCTTCAAATTCCATGTATTCCTCAGTGCGTGGATGCATGAATCCAAGTACGCCAGCATGAAGTGCTTGTCCACCAAATTCAATTGTTTTCTTTGGTCCATACTTCGGATCTCCAGCTAAAGGGAAACCGATATACTTCATATGAACACGGATTTGATGTGTGCGACCCGTTTCAAGACGACATTCAACAAGTGTGAATTTACCAAATCGTTCAATCACACGGAAATGTGTAATTGCATGTTTTCCACTGTCTACAACTGCCATACTTTGGCGATCTTTTTTATCACGACCTAAAGGTGCATCAATTGTTCCTTTGTCATGCGGAATATGTCCATGAACAAGCGCAGTATATTTTCTCGTTACTGTCTTTTTTACTAATTGATTAACTAATGATTCATGAGCTTTGTCATTTTTAGCAACCATCAATAATCCGGAAGTATCTTTATCGATACGGTGGACAATACCTGGACGCATGACACCATTAATGCCAGATAGGTCTGTACAATGATGCATTAAACCATTTACTAAAGTTCCAGATGTATGACCAGGTGCTGGATGTACAACCATTCCTCTTGGTTTATTAACCACCAACACATCCGAATCTTCATAAATGATTTCTAAATCAAGATCCTCTGACTGAATGTCTAAAGGTTCTGCTTCTGGGGGTGAAACGATAATTACATCGTCCTTTTTCACTTTGTAATTGGGTTTAATTTGTTCACCATTAACTAAAACAGCTCCATCTTTTAACCAATTTTGAATTTGACTTCTAGACCAATCTGATTCAAGCAGTGAAATTGCTTTGTCAATTCGTTCACCTTTTTGTTCTTCTGTTATCGTATACGTAAAATCTTCCATTTACTCACCTGTTTTCTTTTCTCTTTTTTCTTCTAAAAATAATACAATCATCACCATTGCTACACCTATTGTTAAAGCAGCATCTGCAATGTTAAAAATGGGGAAATCATAGTTCATGATTGGAATTAACACATCTATAAAATCAACAACTTCTCCTCGATATAATCGATCGATAAAGTTTCCGATAGCTCCACCAAGTAAAATCATTAGACTTAATTGAAATAATGGCTTTCCTTTAGCTTCTTTGTGGAAGTAATAAAGGATTCCCGCAATCACAATAACTGTTACGATTGAAAACAACCATATTTGTCCTTCAAGCATGCCCCAAGCGGCTCCACGATTACGATGTGATAATAGTGCAAACGTAGGATCCAGTAAAGGAATTCGTTCTCCTAGTTCCATATTGTTCACAACTAACCATTTAGTCCACTGATCTAATGCCACTATGATAACTGCAACTAAATAATAAATGTACACGAATGTTCCTCCGTTAGATAAGTATCTTAGTTAGTTTACCACAAAACACGAACAGACAGAAAGAGCTGCCCGTTTGGACAGCTCCGATTCTTACACGTAATATTTTTCTACAACATCCGCACAACGTGGACACAATGTTGGATGCTTGTCATTTTCGCCTACTTTAGATGAAATCGTCCAGCAACGTTCACACTTTTCACCTTGTGCTTTAGTAACCACAACTGAAGCGACATCTAATTTTAATGCATCTGCTGGAGCTTCTTCAGTTAAACCAGCAAGAGTAAATTCAGAAACAATAAAGAATTGTGCGAAATCAACCTTATCTGTATCAAAAGCTTCTAGTAATTCTTTCTTAACATACACAATAACTTTAGCTTCTAAAGATTTACCAATAACTTTCGCATTTCGTGCTTCCTCTAATGCCTTTAATACATCGTCGCGCACAAGCATCAATTGTTGATACTTCGTACGTAATTCAGCGAATGATGCATGAGTAGTAGCTTCTGGGAAGTCAGTTAACTGAACACTTTCTTCTGTTTCCTGAGTCAAGAATACCCATAATTCGTCTGTTGTATGAGGCAAAATTGGCGTCGTTAATTTCAATAAAGCTAGTAATGTATCGTACATAACCGTTTGCATCGCACGACGATGTAATTGATCTGTACCTTCGATATAAACCACATCTTTTGCAATATCTAAATAGAATGAGCTCAAGTCTGATGATACAAAATTATTTACTGCATGATAAACACTTGCAAAATCATATTTGTCATATGATTTACGAACCGTATCAATCAATTCTTGAAGTTTCATGAACATGTATTGATCTACTTCACGTAAGTCTTCGTACGCTATACGGTCTTTTTGTGGATGAAAATCAGTTATATTTCCGTGTAGGAATCGGAAGGTATTTCTGATTTTACGGTAAACTTCTGCTACTTGTTTAAAGTTTGAATCAGAAACTCGAACATCCGCTGTGTAATCGACAGAAGCGACCCACAATCGAAGAATATCTGCACCTAATTGATTCATAACTTTTGCAGGATCAATTACATTCCCAATTGATTTACTCATTTTACGACCTTCGCCATCTAAAGTGAATCCATGACTTAACAAACCTTTATAAGGTGCATGACCATTGATCGCAACACTCGTAGTTAATGATGAATTAAACCAGCCACGATATTGGTCAGACCCTTCCAAATATAAATCAGCAGGATACACTAAATCATCTCTTTCATCAAGAACTGCTTGATGGGAGGATCCTGAATCAAACCAAACGTCCATAATATCAGTTTCTTTCACGAAACGACCGTTTGGACTGCCTGGATGAGTAAATCCTTCCGGTAATAATTCTTTCGCTTCGCGCTCAAACCAAACGGTCGAGCCATGTTCGCGGAAGATTTTAGACACATGAGCAATCGTTTCTTCAGTTAAAATTGGTTCGCCATCTTCCGCGTAGAATACTGGAATTGGAACGCCCCACACACGTTGGCGAGAAATACACCAATCCCCACGATCACGGACCATGTTGAATAAACGAGTTTCGCCCCAAGCTGGTGTAAATGAAGTATCTTTAATCGCTTGAAGTAATTCTGCACGGAATGCTTCGATTGAAGCAAACCATTGTGCCGTTGCACGGAAAATAACAGGTTTCTTTGTACGCCAATCATGTGGTGCCGAATGTGTAAAGAACGTTAATTTTTCTAGTGCACCTGCAGCATCTAGTGCTTCAGTAATAACTTTATTCGCTTTATCATAAAATAACCCTTCAAATCCTGGTG
This sequence comes from Paenisporosarcina sp., assembly GCA_041605715.1. Taxonomy (GTDB): domain Bacteria; phylum Bacillota; class Bacilli; order Bacillales_A; family Planococcaceae; genus Paenisporosarcina. Next base: position 17,680 of record JBFIXW010000014.1, on the reverse strand, counting down.
CTTCTGCAGTTAATACACCACGATCATCAATAGGAGAAAGTACGTCAAGTCCATATGCTCTTCCTACTTGGAAATCTTCCTCTCCGTGTCCTGGAGCAGTATGAACACAGCCCGTTCCGCCCTCATTCGTGACATGATCACCTAACATCACTAAAGAATCACGATCATAAAGTGGATGTTTAGCAACCATACGGTCCATTTGTTCACCTTTAACCGTTTGAATTACTTCATAAGACGCCCACTCTAATGCTGTAGCAACAGACTCTAATAAGTCTTTTGCAAGTAAATAATGAGTACCTTCGACGTCTACAATGACATAATCAAATTCAGGATTTACGGAAATCCCTAAGTTTGCTGGAATCGTCCAAGGAGTTGTTGTCCAAATGATAATTTTCGTACCTTCTGCGACAATCCCTTTACCTTCCGTTACATCAAAGCTTACGTAAATGGATGGAGATTTTTTATCTTGATATTCGATTTCTGCTTCAGCTAAAGCTGATTCACTTGAAGGTGACCAATAAACAGGCTTTAACCCTTTATAGATATAGCCTTTACGTGCCATCTCACCAAACACTTCGATTTGACGTGATTCATAAGCAGGTTTTAACGTGATATAAGGATTTTCCCAATCACCTTGTACACCTAGACGCTTAAATTGTTCACGCTGAGTATCAATTTGCTCATAAGCGTATTTCTCACACAACTTACGGAATTCAGCTACTGTCATTTCTTTGCGATTTACTCCCTTATTAGCAAGGGCTTGCTCGATTGGTAAACCATGAGTATCCCAACCTGGAACATACGGTGCATGATAGCCAGTCATCGATTTATGACGAACAATCATATCCTTCAAGACTTTATTTAATGCATGACCCATGTGTAAATCACCATTCGCATATGGAGGTCCATCATGCAAAATAAACGTCGGACGGCCTTTTGTACGATTAAGCACTTTTTCATATAAATTCATGTCATTCCAAGTTTGCTGCATGACTGGTTCACGTGTTGGCAAACCTCCACGCATTGGAAAATCTGTTTTCGGCATTAATAACGTGTCTTTGTATTCCATCAATATAACCTCCTCAAAATAAAAAAACTCCTCATCCCATGAAGGGACGAGAAGTTTAACTCGCGGTACCACCCTAATTGCAACAATGAAGTTGCCATCTTAGATCACATTAACGGTGTGAAGCCGAAACCACTTACCATCATTTGTTCAGTGGTTTTACTCAAGAGTGATTTTCATTTGATTGCTACTTGTCCGAGCTTCCACCGTCCTCGAATCGCTTTTCTGAGCGCACAAAATACTGTCTCTTTCAACGTATTTAATATCAATATGTAGCTATTATATGGAAAGTAACTACAATCGTCAAGCAAACTCTAATCTTCAGTTGTTTTGATTCGCTCAAGTTCAGATGTGTCCACTTCATATTGCATTAAATGATCCCAATCGTCTGTATTGATTAAATCTAACTGAGCTTCAACTAACATTTTAAAGCGATTACGGAATACTTTTGATTGCTTCTTAAGTTCTTCTATCTCTAAAGCAATACGTCTAGCTTTCGTCAACGCTTCATTCACAATTCGATCCGCATTTTTTTCAGCTTCTTTAACAATTAGCTTTGCTTCTTTTTGAGAATTGCGACGAACTTCTTCAGCAGCCTCTTGTGCAATCACGATTGATTTTTGTAATGTAGATTCAATCGTTGTGAAATGACCAACACGTTCACTAGATGACTTTAGCTTTTCTTCTAATTCTTTTTTCTCTTTTAAAAGAAGTTCGAAATCTTTAATAATTTGATCTAAAAATTCATTCACTTCATCTTCATTGTACCCACGGAATCCTTTTCCGAATTCCTTGTTATGTATATCCAATGGTGATAATGGCATCTTCTCGATCTCCCCTTTAAAACTAGCGTTGTTTCAAACTATTATACCTTTCATTAGAAAGGTTTACATCAATAATTCGAATTTTCTTTAATATTTCTTATGATTTCGGCTCCATTCGACCAACTTGAAGTCGAATCTTGTCTTTTTTCGTTCTTCCTTCAATCATTCCTAACCGAATGCGACCAAAACCTCGAATCGAAATTAAATCAGACTCATGTAATTCAAAAGCAGGCTGATCTCGAACGACCCAATTTACTTTCACTTTTCCACCATGAATGAAAGTAGATGCTTTTTGTCTTGAAATATTAAATAATGAAGCAATAATCGTATCTAATCTCATTGAACTCACGGTATGTGATTCTTCTACCCAAGTTTCCGTATTGAGTAACAAAAGATGTTCTTCTGCAAGTTCTTGAACTTGTACCTTGGATTTTCCGATGGAAGTAATATTTAACCGCACAAAATCGGCAACTTCAGAAACCACGGCAAATTCAATTCGCTCACCATCCACACGAATATCACCAAATTTTGAACGGTCTAATCCAAGAGACATTAAGGTACCCAACACATCAGGATGTTCTAACGTTACAAACTTAGATGGATAACTTATTTCAAACATTGTTAATGAGAAGTCTTGATCAGTAGGAACAAAATAAGAGGGCGAAATCAACATACGCTTACGTTCAGCATCCTCAAATTTGCTATATGAATGTGTCACAATTTCTTCGTTCTGTCCGGCAATAGCTTGGACAATAAATTGTTCTCGTGGATCTAAAAAGTCCGTCAGCTTTGGTGCGTAGCGGTCTTCCGTTTCACGGATCCATCCACCTACCTGCTCAATAAATGACTGCTCTTCTTTTCTAAAATGCTGAAATATTTGTTCCATTTCCGTTCTCCCTTTCCAGAATTAATACATGAGATGTTTTAAATAAAAATCCCTGTCAAAAGACGGATTATCTAAATAGTAGATAGATGTTTATTTTTTCTACTTATATCTACTATTATTGCACGTTTTGCTAAATTCAACTCGTTAGGAGTTTAATTTTAAAAATCACACTGAATACTATATGCATTACAGATTGTAGTTTGTATGTTTTATTCGTATAAAAAAGCCCCACTTCAGTGAGGCCATTCGTTAAAAATTATACATTAATGTTTCTATTCCACCACGCGCTAAATTTAAAACTAAAATCGCAACAATAGGAGAAATATCTATCATACCAAATGGAGGAATGATTTTGCGAAAAGGCTCAAGATAAGGTTCGCAAATTCGTTCTAAAAAACGACCGATTGCTGTTTCTCTTGTACTAGGTACCCATGACATAAAGATATAGATAATGAGAAATACTGAATATAAAAAGATAACTTGTGATATCACATAAAGAATTAAGTCCATTTTAACTAAATACACCTCTGCTATTGTAAGTCATCGTAATAATAATCGGAAATGGCTCCTGCTACTTCCACTGTATCTGGTGCACATAAAAAGATATCTGTTCCGATGCGTTGAATATCTCCGCCTAAAGCATACACGGTTCCACTAAGGAAATCCACAATTCTGATTCCTTGATCTTTGTCAATTCTTTGTAAATTAACAACCACAGCACGTTTGTTTTTTAAGTGCTCAGAAATGTCTTGTGCTTCTGCATACACTCTTGGTTCTACTAAAATAACTTTTGAAGATTTTTGAAGGTTCTGCAAACTAACTACATTTGGAATTGATGAGTCCATGGGTGCAACACGTCTTTCTTTCATTGATTTCTTCATTGAAGGTTGTTGTTGCTGAGCAACTGGTGAAGCTTGAGGTTCTGAACGACGTTCACGCTCTACAGGTGCATCATCTTCATATTCATCTAGATAAAAAAAGTTTTTGATTTTATTCTTCATGCTCATGATTTGTCCCCTCTTTCATCCCCAACTAGTGCAGTTCCAATTCGTACAAAGGTTGCGCCTTCTTCAATAGCAATTTCAAAGTCGTTGGACATTCCCATTGATAATTCTGTACATGGTGCAAACTCATACTGAGCTTCAGCAATCTTTTGCTGCGCAGATTTCAATTTAGAGAATACCGACCTTAACACTTGTTCATCTTCTGTATTTGGAGCCATGGTCATTAATCCAATTACCTTTATTTTATCAAAAGGTTGTATAGATAAAATAAAATCTTCAAGTAAATCTAATTCAATGCCGTGTTTTGCTTCTTCTCCTGAAACATTGACTTGTACGAAACAATCGATTGGTTTATTGGCACGTTTTTGAATTTCTTCTGCCAAACTTAACCTGTCCAACGAATGAAGAAAATCGATCGTATCAATAACTTGCTTTACTTTTCTAGTTTGTAAAGACCCGATGTAATGCCATTTAGCTTCAGACTGTATATGTTCAGTCTTTAAAAGTAAACCATCTGGACGATTTTCTCCCAGATGGATTAAACCAGCATGAAAAGCTTCTTTTGTTCGCTCAAGTGATACAGATTTTGTTACAGCGACAATGTGTATCTCCGAATCTTTTCGCTTCGAACGTTCACATGCTTTTTGAATACGTTGTTGAATTTCTTGGTAATTTTGAGTGATTTCCATAAATATAAAATCCCAACTTGTTTCGACGTGTACATTATTTCTTTATTGTACCAATCAAACATTGATTATTCAACGTTTTATCGATGTTCTTAGTTCCCACGTTTTACAAGTACAACGTCCTTTCCAACAACATGTATATCTTGTATTGCAATTGTTATGGTAGAAGAGTCACTTGAAAAGAGATCCAGCATCTTTTTAGGTTGTGCCACTAAAAAAGCTTCAATCATTCCATTTTCTTTTGAGATTCTTGCATCACTTACAAAACCTAGCATTTTCCCATTACCCGCATCAATAAATTCTTTTTCTTGTATTTCAGTGAATTTCATCCTATATCCCTCCTTATATAGCTTATGAAACGATTATTAGAAATACACATCTTTGATTTTCACACGTAATGTAAATATATTGTTGCTTTCCATTACGGCGGACGCGTTTCTGGGGGCAAGTCTATAATATAATTGTGAATTATTAAGATAAATTAAATAAGCAACCCGATGAAAATTATTAGACCTGCATATTTTACAGAATTTGTGATACTTGGAGTGCAGGAGCGAGAAAAAAATCTGCTCCTGCAATGCTACGCTCGTTTCTTCGAAAAGAATACGACCAAATTATCTTTGGCCGTATTCTTTCCTGCGGGAACAACGCGAGCTGATGACCTGCATCCAGCGGAGCGAATGTTTTTGTATTTGCGACGAGTAATCGCAGGAGCAAGTGAAGCGGCGAAAGCCGTGCCCAAAAAGCAAGAGCAATAACGGAAAGCAACAGGTTTATAAAACTATTGACTAATGGTTAGATACTTAAGTCTAATACGGAAATCAGAGCATGAGAAAAGGAACCATCTCTAAGTCAGTGTATGACTTTAGACAGTCCCTTTTTTGTTATTTAGGATTCTTGATAATATTGTTCCTGAATAATGCTTATTGCATGTTTTTCCAATCGTGAAATTTGGGCCTGGGAAATGCCTAGTTCTTTTGCGATTTCGGTTTGTGTTTCTCCATAATAATATCGTTTACTTAAGATTTTTTGTTGACGTAAATCCAACTTGCTAATGCTTTCTTTCATGAAAACATACGTCGACCATTGCTCTTCTGATACATGCTCATCCTTCAATTGATCCAACATGTATACAGGGTCTCCGCCATCATGATAAATGGGTTCTTGAAGTGAGATTGGTTCCTGGATTGCATCAAGTGCAAATAAAATATCTTCATGTGGGATATCCGTCATCTCTGACAACTGTTGCATGGTTGGCTCATGTAAATTTTCTACAACAAACTGTTCCTTTGCTTTCATTGATTTATAAGCAATATCTCGTAAAGAACGAGACACACGAACTGGGTGGTGATCGCGTAAATGTCGTCGAATCTCACCAATAATCATGGGCACTGCATACGTTGAAAATCTTACATTATGCTTTAAATCAAAATTTTCTATGGACTTAATCAGTCCGATGCATCCAACTTGAAATAAATCATCCGCTTGTTCACCACGATATGCAAAACGCTGAACCAAACTAAGTACTAATCTTAAGTTACCCATTACTAATTCTTCTCTTGCAGCCATGTCTCCGCTTTGAAATCTTATAAACGTTTGTGTCATAACTTCGTTTGAAAGTACCGGAAGCGTTGACGTATCTACACCGCAAATTTCTACTTTTGTCCGCACCATCACTTTTCCTCCGAACTGTTTAACACTGAGATTAGTAACAGTTTGTCCGGCTCGGTCGATTATATGCGTGCAGACCTTTCTCCAATTTCAACCATTATGCTGTCGGTTGATTTAACTCTTCTCTTAAATCGTGAATAATCTTTTTTTCTAATCGGGAAATATATGATTGCGAAATACCTAGTAAATCGGCAACTTCTTTTTGAGTCATTTCTTCCTTGCCATTTAAACCAAAACGACATTCCATAATATATTTTTCCCGTTTATCTAACAAATCAATGGCTGAAAACATGAACTGTCTTTCAATTTTTTTCTCAACATCTTCTGAAATAATATCTTCATCAGTTCCTAAAATATCAGAAAGCAATAGTTCATTTCCATCTGCATCTGAATTTAATGGCTCATCAAAAGAAACCTCTGATTTTAGTTTGCTCGTTTTTCTTAAATGCATGAGAATTTCATTTTCAATACATCTTGAAGCATAAGTAGCAAGTTTAATCTTTTTTTCCACATTGAATGTTTCAATTGCTTTGATCAGACCAATCGAGCCTATACTAATTAAATCTTCAATATTCGTACCTGTATTTTCAAATCGTCTTGCAATATATACAACCAATCTTAAATTTCGTTCAATTAATTTGTCTCGTGCGGTTAAACTGCCATTCATAAAGTCCTCAATTGTTTGAGCTTCTTCTTCGCGATTCATCGGCACCGGAAGAGATTCGCTACCTCCAATATAAAAGGTCCCTTTTGCTCGCCAAGAAAGCCAAAATTGAACGATTCGATTCCACAATTTCATGAACATAGCATTACTCCTCTCGACTGTTGTACAAATAATGTTGACGCATGTAATATTGCTTCCGTTTGACGTGGAAAATGATGGCTGTTTTTCGTAAGGACAAGATAACAAGGTGGCAAAGCACATTCTGTTTCATGAATCATTCGTATGTTGTCCATTTTAATTCCAACTGCCCAGGTATTTTCACTTTGAACAGTGGCTAAACGAATTAACCTAACATCCTGCTGAAACTCTTTTGGAACTTCTGAGATTTGAGAAGGATTACTTCCATCAAAGTCATTTAAAAACGTCCATAGTGCTGGTGGAATTACAGATTCGAGTTTTTTAGATGATACAAAGTGCACAGGTTTCCCTGAAAGAGTCTCCATACATTGATTTCCAGTATCTGTATAACTTTCTAAAATTATTTCATTTCCAAAAATCATCATTTTCACCTTGCTACGATACATTTCTTTAACGCCTTTAAGATTAATCTTAAACCAATTTTTATAGACACCTGATAGACTTCCAAGTAAAGCTACAATCAGTATGGCAAATACAATATACGAATTGACTAATTTCAACCATGGTTGTATAACCGTTAATAACCCACCTGCAAATAAAGCTGCTATGATACAATTTGAAGCAGCTAATAGCCAATTAGAGCGTTTAAATCCAAAAGCCATCAAGATCATGCAAATAAAGGTACCAACAATTGATAAAAGACTTCCACCGAAAAAGACTATTAAAAAGCCACCTGCAAACGCACTAATCCATAATCGAACCTTAGTTTGTTGAAAAGTGCCCATTTTGTTCGTAAATGAGAGTAGGCAGTAATTAATTAGTGCGTTTAACGTAATCATTACTTCAGCATACATTTTCTCACCTCCTACAAAAACTGTAGCATGAGAACTGTTCAAACTTTGTCATCTTTTGACAGAGATTATAAAAAATCGCACGACAAAAAACCCCATCTTTTTCAACGAGTGTTGAGAAAAATGGGGTTTTTATTTTATCTATTGACGTTTTTGACGGTTACGTAAAAACGTTGGAATATCTAAAGTATCTTCTTGTTGATTAGACTGTTGTTGATTCCTTACTGGTTCTTGCTGATAGCTTGGTGCTTCTTCTCTACGTGTTTCACGAATAGGAGCTTGTGGTTGAGTTGGCTGTTGTTGTCTACTAGCACCAAATCCACCAGATCTCGTAGTACGAGTAGTTAAAGGCTCTTCATTAAAACCAGTAGCAATAACTGTTACGATAATTTCATCCTTAAGATTGTCATTAATAACAGAACCGAAAATCATATTTACATCTTCGTCAGATGCAGAAGCAACGATATCGGCAGCTTCTTGAACTTCAAATAAGCTCAAGTTAGAACCACCTGTAATATTCATTAAGACCCCTTTAGCACCATCAATAGATGTTTCAAGAAGTGGACTTGAAATTGCTTTTTTTGCAGCTTCTGCAGCACGGTTTTCACCTGAAGAAATACCAATACCCATTAATGCTGAACCTTTGTTAGACATAATTGTCTTTACATCTGCAAAGTCCAAGTTAATTAAACCTGGGACAGCGATTAAATCAGAGATACCTTGAACACCTTGTCGTAAAACATTATCCGCTTCACGGAATGCTTCTAACATCGGCGTGTTTTTATCAACGATTTCAAGCAAGCGATCGTTAGGAATGACGATTAATGTATCAACAGCTTCTTTCATTTGTCCAATACCACCAATTGCTTGTGTAGAACGTTTACGGCCTTCAAATGTAAATGGACGAGTAACTACACCAACCGTAAGTGCACCTATTTCACGTGCAATTTGAGCGATTACAGGAGCTGCTCCAGTACCTGTTCCTCCACCCATACCCGCAGTAACAAATACCATATCTGCTCCACGTAGTGCTTCTTCAATTTGTTCTCTGCTTTCTTCAGCAGCTTTTTTACCAACTTCCGGATTTGCTCCTGCTCCTAGTCCTCTAGTAAGCTTCGCTCCAATTTGAAGTCTGATTTCCGCTTTTGAAAGATTTAAAGCTTGTGCATCTGTGTTTACGGCTATAAATTCTACACCTTGTACGCCATGTTCAATCATTCGGTTTACAGCATTGTTTCCGCCGCCACCTACACCAATGACCTTGATGACTGCAAGTTGATCTACGTTTGTGTCAAATTCCAACATCGCATTTCCTCCTTAAGTTACTCATAGTCTATTACCAGTTCTTATTCAAAGAATTTGTCGAGGAACTTTCGTGCTTTCCCCATAACGCCTTCTTTGTTCTCTTGGTGAACTTGTACTTGTTTTTGTTTTTTTGAAGTTGTAGGACTCTGTTCAGGTTTACGTGATTGAATGAGTGCACTACTTCCGCCTAAACGACCAAAAAACATATCTTCCATGTAAGCGTAACGTATTAAGCCTACTGCGGTCGCGTACTGTGGCTCACGCACGCCAATATATTCTGGCGTATATAAGCGTACGCGAGTTTGTAATATATGTCGTGCTAACTGTGTAAGCCCTTCTAATTTTCCGACACCACCGGATATAACGACTCCACCAGGTAGGTCTTTAAGACCCATACGGTAAAACTCTTCTAAAATCATTTCGAAAAGTTCTTCTAATCGTACACCGATAATTTCAGATATGTATCGTTGACTATATTGTTCTTTCGTGTCTGCTCCAATCACAGGAACTTCGAACAACTCATCATCTGATGCATCATCATAAAAGGCATGTCCATACTGATGTTTAATTCTTTCTGCTTGTTCTGTAGGAGTCTTTAAAACGATCGATAAATCTTTTGTTATATGGTCTCCACCTACAGGTAATACAGAGGTATGCGACAATTGACCATCTTGGAATATAGAAATGGTTGTAGAACCGCCACCAATATCAATAAAGGCTGTCCCATGATTTTTTTCATCATCAGATAAAGCAAAATATCCTGAAGCAAGTGGTTGTAAGTAGATTTCACGAATATTTAATCCAGCTCGTTCTACGCATCGCAAGACATTATGTAAAATTGTCTTAGATGTCGTCATCATCGTACCATCCATCTCTAAACGAATACCTATCATTCCACGCGGATCTTTTATTTCATCTAGGTGATCTACTACAAATTGTTTAGGTACTAAATTTACTAATTCTCTTTCAGGTGGAATTGACATTACTTGTGCAGATTCCATGACACGATCTAAATCGTCATCTGTAATTTCACGATTTTCACTATTAACAGCGACGACACCTTTAACATGCTGTAACATCGCTTGATTAGCAGGAATTCCTAAAACAACTTCGTTAATAGACATTCCTATCATTCTTTCAGCTTGATCAATTGCTTTTTTAATAGATTGCACTGTTGCATCTATATCAACAATAGCACCTTTACGTATTCCATTTGATTTTACATTCCCTACACCGATAACATTAAGGGAACCATTTGTCATTTCACCAATAAGTACTTTAATAGACGATGAACCTATATCTAAAGAAACATATAATTCAGTTTGATTCAAACCGTGGCACCTCCTTCAACAACTCTTTACTCCTCATTCTATTGCATAATGACATGCTTGTCTAAGTAAAATCGCGAAAAGTTGTAAATTTTCCTTCTATTCTACTGTTTTTACTCAACTTGCCCTTTTCTTTCTGCCCACTTCGTTAATAAAATTCTTCGGATAACTGCAATGTTTTGGAAAAGACGTACGCCAAATGCGAAAATTGCCGCTAAATACAAGTCTATTCCTAAATGCACGCCTAGAAAGGCTAATCCAGCTGCCAATGCAATGTTAAAGAAAAAACCAGAAACGAATACTTTGTCGTCATACACTTGTTGAAGTTGAGCTCGTATTCCCCCGAATAACGTATCAAGTGCAGCAAGAACCGCAATCGATAAATAATTTTCGTATACCGTTGGAATGTGAATATCTGTAAGCAAGCCAAGTGAAATTCCTAAGATTAATCCAAGTAAGGGCAACCACATTTTTAATCACTCTCCGTTGCTTCTGATAAATAATTAAGGTTAATTTTTTGATTGTATGCTGGTATCGTCAAATCAGAAATTGGTTCTTCAATTGTTAAGGTTAAATTATCAATGAAGAAATCATCCGCAATCATAGATGTTTGGATATAACTATATAGCAATTCCGCTTCGTCTAATGTATTTGTTCCTACTCGAATCTTAAATGGAGGTGTGCGGACGTTCAAACCATTAACTGTTGTTTGCCCATTTATATCTCGAATAGGTGTAGTCGTAATAATTCTTTTTCCATCCACATCGATATAATGACCGTTGAACCGATTTATTTCGTTAATTAACCGATCAAGTAAATCTGGTGAAATAGATGTAACTGTATCTCCAAAGACTTGTCCTTCCAACGATGGTTCTATTTTTAGCACTAAACCCGGTCCCGACACTTCAGTTAATCCTGCTTGAGCTCTTAAGTTTTCTAATGTGTCATTTAAAGCTTGTGCTGGACTTTCACTTTGGAGGTTTTCATATTTCATGATGGTTTCTTCCTCTGAACGGATATTGGATAACAATTCAGAGTGTAGTTTTTTTTCCTTAGATAACTCTTGACGAATTTCCCAAATATCTCGAGTATCCCGTTGTTCTGGTTGTTGCACTGTATTATATTGAACGGCAATCATGAAACCGACTATTAATAATATAAAAGTAAATCGCATATATACGCCTTGTTTCACCTTGACCGCTCCTTTCTCAACATTTCCATTTGATATGGCGATACTTTCAGATAACGTGTTGCGATCTACCTCCAGGCTAATGTCCATGTGAATTTCAACACTTCATAGGTTCTTATGAAACCCAGCAGTATTATGACATTAATTAGAGTGCAGGCATCGTCATCTTTTTATTTGACTCTATTGTTACAATTATATTGTCATTGAGTAATTGATCTAAGACCCCACCACTTAATTCTAACGACGGAATGAGAACTTCAGTGTCTCCTATCGCCTCAATTACAAACGGAGCTGGAAATTGTTTTCCGTCAATTGTAATTACTGGACCATTACATCTTATATACGAATTAGCATGTAAGCGTTGGCCATTAATTGAAATCGCTTCTGCACCAGAAATCTTAAGTTCATTCAGCACTTTGAACACATGGCTTTCGTGAACAATATAATCATTCGGGTTTTCAGAAACTGGATCGTATTCAGCGTCTTGCAATTGAACCTTCACGCCTTCCCCAGTTGAGGGAATAACACCTAAAAGCAATCGAAGGTCTTCAGCTTCTTGTATTAAACTAGCGTACCTTTCTTCACTTCCTACTAAAGCTTGTTCAATTTTTCTAACCTCTTTTTGTCGGGCAACTAATTCATTTGCTAATTCCTTATTCCGTTCTTTCTGTTGAATTAACTCTTCACGATAGCGTTCTTCTTGTTCAAAATAACCTGTACCACTGGTCATTCCTGTGGATTTTTTAGCACTAGACAAACTATACGAATAGGCGAGAATAAACCCAAGCACTAAACAAACAATGGAAAAAATAATACGTTTATTAATAATGCTTCGATTGTTATTCTTCTGTTGCTTCTTCATCTTCGGCCTCCTCTTCTAATGGTTGTGGATTATACATATCTGCATATGATTGGAAGAATGAACCAACTTCAAGATCAATGACACCTTTCTTATCTCCATCTATTTGAGCAAGTAAGGCTGGGTAATAATTTATTTTTTTTGCGAATGATGGGATAATCGCTCTTACTTCATTTCCGTCATTCATAAATAAGCGAATTCGGTATGGATCAGATTCAGATGGGACAGATTCAATTTGAGAAATCATTGAAAAAATATTTGCATCTAAATCAGCAAGCTCTTTTACCAAACGTAAACGAACTGTTTCATCCTCAAAGCCACTAAGCAATGGAGCATCAATTGGTGGGAATTTTTCATTAGTTTTAAAAAGTTTACCATTACCTAGCACCATTTGGACATCATCGTCAGACTCCATATATGCAGCTTTTTGCCACTCCTCAATTTGAATATGCACTGAAGTAAGTCCACTTCTTTTTACTTTTACGGATTTGACCCATTCATTAGATTGAATTAACTCTTCAGCAGAACTTGTCCTAATTTCCCACATCGATTGGCCAGTTTCGATGCCACTCTTTTTAATATACGATTCACTAGAAGCTAATGTCGCCCCGTCTACATGAATTTTTTGAACCAAGCTATATGGAGATTGAAAGTAGAGGAGACCAAGTAATGTCATAAGGAAAAGGACAAGCAATAACGTGAATTTTCTATTTGTTCTTTTTTTACGGCGATCGCGCAAAGTTGGAATTCTATCTTCTATATCGATTATTTTTTCCACGTTATGCCTCCTCCCTACTTACTATGATCTTTTGAAAAATGAAGAATTATACCAACTATTAACCAAGTGGAAAATAAGGATGTTCCTCCATAACTTATAAACGGCAGGGTTACACCAGTTACAGGAAATAAACCAATGACCACCCCAATATTAAGGAAAATTTGACTTCCCATCATGCTAATAAAACCTGCAATGACAAGCGAACCCATCGTTGTGGATGAGAGCACTGCTAGTCTATATCCAGTGTAAAGAAACATGAAGAACAAACCAATTAACACAACCGCTCCGATAAACCCCATTTCCTCAACGATAATGGAGAAAATAAAATCATTTTGAGGTTCTGGGAGATATAAAAACTTTTGCCTACTTTGTCCATACCCATGTCCGAATAATCCCGAAGGACCAATTGCAAGTAATGATTGTATGCCTTGGAATCCACTTCCTAATGGATCTTCCCAAGGATTGATAAAGGCTTCAATTCGTTTTAATCTATACGGAGCCGAGATGATTAATGCGACAATTGAGAGAATACCAGAAACGCCAATCACCATAAAAAACTTCATTGGATAACCAGCAATAAATAACAAAGCAAAAGCACCAATGATTAATAAGAAAGCCGATCCGAAGTCTGGTTGAATTAAAATAATACCAGCGGGAGCTAGACAAATTAAAAGATGTGATAGTTTCCATTTCATTTTAAGATGTGCCGAGTTGGCTAGTAAAGTAGATAAATATGTGATAACAGCTATTTTGACAAATTCAGCTGGTTGAATACTAAATCCTGCTAGTTGAATCCAACTTCGTGATCCATTTCTCACTACTCCTAAACCGGGAATATAAACAGCAAATAATAAAACTACCGCTAAAACGTACATCACCTTCCAAAAGGTCGGGTGGGAAGTCATTGGATTTTTATACAAAATCCATGCCGCAAACATACCTAGGAAGCCGTATATGGATTGTTTCCAGAAAAAAGGTATACTATCTTCATAATGAATTTTTCCCCAGTAAGAGCCCGCTGAGTAAACAAAACTGAGTCCAATAGCAGTAAGTACCATACTTAATAACAAAAATGTTTTGATAGGTTTGACTTGCAGGATCGGCATCCCTTCGTTTGTCTATTTATTTCTTAATCTTTCAAATTAAAAACAGCTGTTATAAAATCGTCACCGCGTAATTCAAAATTCGGATACTGATCCCAGCTTGCACATGCAGGTGAAAGCAAGACTATATCTTGAGGCACAGAAATTTCTGTTGCTAAATGCACCGCTTCTTTCACGTCACGAACTATAAATGTTTGGGAGACTCCGCATGACTCAGCAAATTCTTTTAATCGTTCACTTGTTTCTCCAAAAGAAATTAAAGCTTTGACACGATTCATATGTGGTCTTAACTCTTCAAATGAATGACCTCGCTCTAAGCCACCAGCTAACAAAATGACTGGATCTTCAAAAGCAGCGATTGCACTTTTTGTAGCAAGTGTATTGGTTGCTTTTGAATCATTGTAAAATTTCCGTTGGTTCCAATCACGAACAAATTGAGTACGATGCTTTACACCTGTAAAGGACGACAGAACATGTAGGATTGTTTCTTTTGGACAATCTAGAGTTGTAGCAGCAGCAATAGCAGATAATACATTCTCTAAATTATGCTCACCTGGAAGCGCTATTTGTTTTCGAGAAACATATTCTTCACCGTGTAAATAAACAAATTCTTCATCTGCACTAATTCCTTCGTCAGTTCTTCCTTTCGTTGAGAAAGGCATCAGTTTAGCTTTCGTGTATTTAGCAAATCTCGCTACTTCAACTTGATCTTGATTATAAATAAATAAATCTGAAGCATCTTGATGCATGGTTACAGCAAATTTCGCTTCGCCATATTCATTAAATGAGCCATGATAATCTAAATGTGCTTCATATAAATTCGTCCAAATTGAGATCTTCGGTTTAAATGTTTCCGTTCCCATCAGCTGAAAACTTGAAAGTTCTGTAACAATAATTTGATCAGGATTAGCTTCTTCTGCCACTTTACACGCAACTGTTCCAATATTTCCGGCAATCAATGGCTTCAATCCACCCTGGTTTAACATGTGGAATAATAGTGTTGTGGTTGTCGTTTTCCCATTCGAACCTGTAATTCCGATTAATGGCGCTTCACTAATTCGGTAGGCAAGTTCCACTTCAGTCCAAACTGGAATTTTACGTTTAACCGCATTTGCAACAATTGGGTTATGGTAAGGAATTCCAGGATTTTTAACAACTAATTCAAATCCTTCGTCTAATAAATCCTCTGGGTGTCTGCCACATATAACCGTTATCCCCTTACTTAATAATGCTTGAGCATCTGGACTTTCTTCAAAAGGTTTTGAATCGTTAACGGTCACAAATGCACCTAACTTATGTAGCAGCTCTGCTGCAGCAACCCCACTTTTCGCTAAACCAAGTACTAATACTTTTTTTGATGTAAATTCGTTTGTCAGTTTCATTTACATCACCTCCAACATAACCGCTACAAATGCTGCTAAGAAAGCAGTAGTCCAAAAGACTACTACCACTTTCCATTCAGACCAGCCAGATAACTCAAAATGATGATGTAGTGGACTCATTTTAAAAATTCGTTTTCCAGTCGTTTTAAAACTAATAACTTGTAGAATAACGGACAATGTTTCTGCTACAAAAATGATCCCAATCAGCAGCAATAACAGTTCTTGTTTTACTAAAATAGAAAGCATCGCTAACGCTCCGCCTAAAGCCAATGAACCTGTATCTCCCATAAAGACTTTTGCGGGATTTGCATTGAATATCAAAAAGCCTAAAAGTGCGCCAGTAACTGCAAATGCAAAAATAGCTAATGACGTTTGGTCATACACAAGCGCAATTACACCAAATGCACTAAAAGCAATAGATGCCGTTCCAGATACAAGTCCGTCTAGTCCATCAGTTAAATTAATTGCGTTTGAAAAACCAACTAACCAAAAAATCATAAATGCAACATATGCCACTCCTAAATCAATTGACCAATCTGTAAACGGAATCGCTAAAGAAGTAAATGCTGGCCCTGGTTTTAATAAGAAGAAAGCAGCAATAGCTAAAATAATTTGCCCAATCAGTTTTTGGAGAGAAGTTAACCCCAGATTACGTTTTAGGACAACTTTGATGAAATCGTCGAGAAAACCAATCACGCCAAATCCAACTAACACTAAAAGTAAGACAATCGTTTGAGTAGTCAACATATTAAAGTACAAAGATACGCCTACCGTAGTTAAAACGATTGAAACTAAAAAGACGAGACCGCCCATCGTCGGTGTACCTGCTTTTTTCATATGTGATTTAGGACCTTCTTCTCGAATGCTTTGACCAAATTTCATTCTTTTTAAAGCAGGTATAAATAAAGGTGTTAACAGTACTGTTAGTAGGAAGCCTACGGCAATTATCAATAATGTTGTGGCGAGTGTCATATGTATTCTCCTTCAAAACCTTTGAAAAGTTTTATGATTTTTATTTTATTCAATGGAAACATATTAGATTTGATTAAAACTCCTCTAATTATGAACACTGAAATTCTTTCGTTTTAATCGCGTAAATATAGATGAATCGTCCCATCAATCGAAAGTTTACTCCCTGCCTCTGGGAGCTGAGATTCAATAATGGACCCTGTACCATGCCATTCAATTCGGAAAGGTTCATTCAAATCCATAACAACTTCTTTCTTTTCTCCAACGAGTTCAGGGACACGAGCTTCTAAACGATCACCCCATCGATACTCTTTATCAATTTGAATCGTTCGTTTTTCAAAACCAATATAAGGTGCAGAATCTTCGATAATTTGGCCCACAATAGGTGCTGCAATAACCCCACCGAATTGAAGAGAATGTTTCGGATTATCAATTGCAATATAAACAACAATTTCCGGATCATCTATCGGTGCAAATCCGATGAATGAAACAATATATTCTCCTTCAACATATCGACCATTTACCGCTTTTTGTGCTGTACCCGTTTTTCCGCCGATTCTCATAAAGTCTCGGAATGATTGTCTCCCTGAACCATTTGCAACCACGGATTCAAGAGCTTCTCTAACTTCTTTAGAAGCTTTCTCCGAAATCACTTGTCTCACTTTCGTCGGCTTGTTCTCTAACTCTACTGCTCCTGTTTCTTCGTTGTAAACCCTTTTCACCACATAAGGTTGATAAAGCGTACCTCCATTGACGGCAGCGGAAACCGCTTGCACCTGTTGAAGTGGCGTGACAGAAATCCCTTGACCGAACGAGGTAGTTGCATGCTCAACTGGACCATAAGCTTCTTTCGAAAACAAAATACCTGTAGATTCTCCTGCAATAGCTGAACCGGTTTTTTGACCAAATCCAAAGTCTCGAATGTATTGTGATAATTTTTCACGTCCAACTCGTGCTCCCAGTTCAATAAAGCCTGG
>JBFIXW010000013.1:0-29787 GCA_041605715.1 Paenisporosarcina sp. | reverse complement strand
TATTTATTTGAAATAACTCCTATTACCACTTTTTTATAGTGACAGTTTAGAAATCAAAGGTCTCAATGCTAAAGTAAAAATGAACAATATTAATTTTTTTGCAATTTCAATTGATTGGAATGGAGATGGCGACTCCGGCGGAATTAGCACGAACTGAAGACCCTGGACTGAGCATCGCGAGGGAAGCGGCTGAGGTAGTGCCCGCGGAAAGCGTCCGTCGCAATGGAAATCAATACTTTTTTTGTCATATTAACTTCTCTCTAATAAAAAAAGTAGCGTATTTATGGAAAAACCCTTTGTTTTTAATGAAAATGCAACCTTATTCACAATTTTGAAAAAATTACGTAAAAAAAGAAGGAGAATTGTCATGAATATAGAATATAGTTGACAGAGTCTGTAAGGCATCTAAGAAGAAAGGTGGTGAGAGAATGGAAGTAACAGATGTAAGATTGAGACGCGTGCTAACCGATGGCCGTATGCGAGCCATTGCTTCCATTACACTAGACAGCGAATTTGTGGTTCATGATATTCGTGTGATTGATGGAAATACAGGGTTATTTGTCGCGATGCCTAGTAAAAGAACACCAGATGGAGAGTTTCGAGATATCGCACATCCTATCAACAGTGGCACTCGAACGAAGATCCAAGATTCAGTTTTAAAAGCATACTATGAATCTAGCGAAGAAGATATCATGCCGTATGAAGAGGCAGGAGCAGGAGCTTAATGAAAGGCATAATAAGACGAATCATTCATACAATGATTTGTCTTTTTATTTTGCCGTGATTTAAGGTCATGAGGAAAACACATTGTTAATGGCTTAAACCCACTCGAACATTGTATAAATTTAGGTATAGATATATTTTAAGGAAAAGAGAGTGATTTGTCTGAGTTTCTTAACAAGGTTCATTCAAGACAAGTTAAATGTGAAAAAATGTAGCAGATTTTTAAAGGATTTCCACCTTTTGGGTGAGAAATCCTTTTTTTATACAAAAATCATTAATACTAATGGTTTTGTCATCATTTTGTCAAGCTTCATTTCCTTGAAAGTCGCGGGTTTTTCGGCTATAGTCAATAGAGGAAATGAGCAAATTGGAGGACTTAAAATATGACAAATACATATGCAGTTGTTTTGGCTGCTGGTCAAGGAACAAGAATGAAGTCCAAATTATATAAAGTTTTGCATCCTGTATGTGGGAAACCTATGGTAGAGCACGTGGTGAATCATATTCAAGAGCTAGGTGCAGAACGTATTGTGACCATCGTTGGTCATGGTGCTGAAATGGTACAAGAACAACTTGGTAATCGTAGTGAATATGCTCTTCAAGAAGAACAACTTGGAACAGCTCATGCGGTTTTACAAGCCGATTCTGTATTAGGTAATCTTGAAGGAACAACTCTGGTCATTTGTGGAGATACGCCATTAATTCGTCCAGAAACGATTCAAGCTTTATTACAACACCATCAAGAAACAAGTGCAAAAGCGACAATATTAACGGGAATTCCTGAAGATCCTACTGGTTATGGACGTATTATCCGGAATACGGAAGGTCATGTAGAACGCATTGTTGAGCAAAAAGATGCTTCTTCAGAACAGCAACTCGTGAAGGAAATTAACTCTGGCACATACTGTTTTGATAATAAAGCCTTGTTCGATGCATTGAAATTAGTAAAAAATGAAAATGTACAAGGTGAGTATTACTTACCTGATGTAATAGAAATCCTAAAGCAACAAGGTGATATCGTTTCTGCTTATGCAACATCTGACTTCGAAGAAACACTTGGTGTGAATGATCGTGTGGCACTTTCGCAAGCAGAGAGCATCATGAGAGCTCGTATCGTTGAAAAACATATGCGTAACGGCGTGACGATTATCAATCCAACAAATACGTATATTAGTGCTGACGCGATTATTGGGTCAGACACTGTTCTTCAGCCAGGCGTTATCATTGAAGGCTCGTCTGAAATTGCGGGAGAATGTATTATTGGACCGAATAGTCACATTGTAGATAGTAAAATAGGCGACCGTACGACGATCCATTCTTCGGTTGTAACGAAAAGTGTGATTGGTTCAGATACAGCGGTTGGGCCATTTGCACATATACGTCCTGATTCAGAAGTTGGCAATGAAGCGAAAATCGGTAACTTCGTTGAAATCAAAAAAACGAAGCTTGGAAACCAATCGAAAGTATCACATCTTAGCTATATTGGTGATGCTGAAGTTGGAGAGCGTGTAAATATCGGCTGTGGAACAATCACAGTAAACTATGATGGCAAAAATAAATTCCTCACTACAATTGAAGACGATTCATTTGTAGGGTGTAATTCAAACCTTGTAGCACCCGTAACAATTGGTGAAGGTGCTTATGTAGCAGCGGGGTCAACAATTACTAAAAATGTACCAGCGCAAGCTTTGTCAATTGGCCGTGCACGCCAAGAAAACAAAGAAGGTTATGTAAAAAAATTAAAATTAAAATAACAGGGGGATCATCCATCATGGCTTATCAATATGCTGATACGAAGTTGAAAATCTTTTCACTGAACTCGAACGAACCACTTGCAAAAGAAATTGCAGAAGAAGTAGGTCTTCCTTTAGGTAAGATTTCGGTTACACGTTTTAGTGATGGAGAAGTTCAGATTAACATTGAAGAAAGTATTCGTGGATGTGATGTCTTTATCATTCAATCTACATCTGCACCTGTTAATGAAAACCTGATGGAATTGTTAATTATGGTTGATGCAGTGAAACGTGCTTCCGCTCGAACTGTGAATGTAGTTCTTCCTTATTACGGTTATGCCCGTCAAGACAGAAAAGCACGCGCACGTGAGCCAATCACAGCGAAATTAGTAGCGAACTTATTGGAAACAGCAGGTGCAACTCGTGCAATCGTTTTAGACTTACATGCACCACAAATTCAAGGATTCTTCGATATTTTAATTGATCACTTAATGGGAGTGCCAATTCTTTCTGATTATTTCTTAGAAAAAAATATTGATCCATCAGAAATCATAATCGTGTCCCCAGATCACGGTGGGGTTACAAGAGCGCGAAAAATGGCGGATCGTTTAAAAGCACCAATTGCTATTATCGATAAACGTCGTCCGCGACCAAACGTTGCTGAGGTTATGAATATTGTAGGTAACGTAGAGGGTAAAATCGCTATATTGATTGACGATATTATTGATACAGCAGGAACAATCACAATCGCTGCGAATGCATTGGTTGAATCAGGTGCTAAAGAAGTGTATGCATGTTGTACACACCCTGTCTTATCAGGTCCAGCTATTGAGCGCATCGATAACTCGGTAATTAAGGAACTAGTCATTACGAATTCAATTGAATTACCGGATGAAAAGTATTCTGCGAAAATTAAACAATTATCTGTTGGTCGCTTGTTAGCTGATGCTATCGTCCGAGTGTATGAACAAAAATCAGTTAGTACTTTGTTTGATTGATGTAGTTTAGGTTTTATTTCTCCTTGTTTGGGTAAACATAGTAACAGAATGACTCATATAGGAGAGTGGAAAATATGACTACAGTTAAAACACAGACACGTGAAACAGGTAAACAATCGAATTTAACAGAATTACGACATGAAGGATTTGTTCCAGCTGTCGTTTATGGATACAAAACAGATTCAACAACAATCGCAGTAAGTGAAATTGACTTATTAAAAACACTACGTGAAGTAGGACGTAATGGTGTTATGAAATTAGATGTTGATGGAAAATCAGTAAATGTAGTATTAAGTGATTATCAAATGGACGTTTTAAAAGGGAAGTTTGTGCATGCAGACTTTTTAGCCATTAATATGTCTGATGAGTTAGATGTTAACATAGCAGTTCATCTTACTGGCGATTCAGCAGGAGTTCGCGAAGGTGGCGTATTAAATCAACCGAATCGTGAGCTTACAGTAAAAGTGAAACCATCTGAAATTCCAGATTCAATTGATATTGATGTAAGCGAGTTAGCGATTGGTGAAACATTAACAGTCGGAGATGTTCGTGATAAAATCTCATTTAATGTTATGAATGAAGATGATTTCACTTTAGCATCAGTTGGATCACCACGTTCTGATGAAGAGTTGGAAACAACAGCAGACGAGCCAGCAGTTGATGAATCAGCTGAAGTTGAAGAAGAAACTAGCGAAACGAATGAATAATGTGATAAAAGGGGTTGTCTGCGGACAACCCCTTTTCTTACATTTAGGAAATTGTTCTAAACTATCAGCATAAGAAATACATAGGACTGTCCATTTAACATCTAATCAAAACTAGAATATATTTTAGGGAAATCCTATTTAAAGTTTGCGAAGGATTGTAGTGTAAGACTGCGTAAAACATCTGATTCTGTTTCTGCATCGCTCCACTAACTTCGAAACATGAAAGTGCGTTGCATCGAGTAATCGTAAGAGCACATGTTTTAAAGCAACGAGGAGACTAAAGCCATACCCGCGGAAAGCGTCCGTTCGGAACGGTAATAATAGAAGGAAATTTGAGTATCTCTCCAACACGAAGTTGTATTCTTAAAATATTTACTTCATATATGAAAAATACCTTCAGTTTGTAGCAGATGCAGGCTGAGGTTTTGTTTGTGATAAAATAGAAGATAGAATTTGCGTTAATCACGAAGTAAAGGGTGTACCACAATGAAAATGATTATTGGACTCGGAAACCCGGGTAAGCCATATGAACACACTAGACATAATATTGGTTTTGACGTGATAGATGAATTGTCGAAACGTTTCAATTCGCCTCTTATGCAGATGAAATTTAAAGGTATGTACACAATTGTCCATCATCCAGAAGAAAAATTCATCTTGGTCAAACCGCTTACGTATATGAATCTTTCTGGAGAGTGTGTCGTTCCGTTAATGGATTATTACGATATTGCTGAGAAAGACATCGTGGTCATCTATGATGATTTAGATTTAACGGTTGGCAGACTGAGACTTCGTCAAAAAGGAAGTGCAGGCGGTCACAACGGTATCAAATCCATGATACAGCACTTAGGTACTCAAGAGTTTAATCGAATTCGTGTTGGAATTGATCGTCCACCTGCTGGCATGAAAGTTCCCGACTATGTTCTTCAAAAATTCTCGAATGATGAGAAACCTTTAGTGGCAGATGCTATTATAAAAAGTTCAGATGCATGTGAAGAGTGGTTGAAATCTCCTTTTCTCGAAGTCATGAATCGATTTAATGGAGTTTAACGCATAAATTTTCGTCCCCCGGTCTATACTTTGAAAAAGGAGGCCGGTGAACACTATGGCAATTCGCGTAAAGTGTCGCCACTGCGACACACTAATGGGATATTTACCCTCTGAATCGGCTGAGCGCAATAGTCGAGTTAAGGAATTAAAAGAAGAATTTGCAGAAGAATTTATTATGCAAGACGAGCAGGGGAAAGTAACAATTAAAAGTACGTGTGAGCATTGTGAGCAATCTCTCAAACTTTTCCCTAACTATTACGCCATTAATAAATGGATTCAATGACTATAGGAATAGCTTTGGCACAGATTCGTGCTCAAAGCCTTTTTCTGTTTAAGTAGGAGGAACAATATGAAACCCTTCCAGCAAGTATTTTTGCAGGATCAACATATATCATCTTTTATTACAGCTGTTCAAAAAGGGCAAGACCAACAACTAATTACGGGACTATCTGGTGGAGCACGTCCTGCTTTTATTCATTCCCTTTCAACAGAGACTGAAAAACCGATTCTTGTCGTTTCTCCTAATCTGTTACAAGCACAGAAACTATTTGAAGATATGGTGAAACTATTAGGAGAAGATGAAGTTCGGCTATACCCAGCAGACGAACTGATTGCGGCGGATATATCCGTCTCAAGTCCTGAGCTTCGAGCACAAAGAATCGAAACGCTGGATTTCATGTTGTCTCAAAAGAGTGGGATTGTCATTACGCCAATAGCTGGACTCAGAAGACATATGCCTAATCTCGAGCATTGGACAACGAGTCGTTTAGAAACTAAAGTTGGTGAAGAAGTTCTGATCGGCGAGTGGATGGACCAGTTGGTTGCCATGGGGTACTCGCGACAACCAATGGTCACCACTCCCGGAGAATTTGCTTTACGTGGCGGTATTTTAGATATTTATCCTATATATATGGAAAATCCAGTTCGTCTTGAATTCTTCGATACAGAAGTAGATTCGATTCGAACATTTTCTGCTGAAGATCAACGTTCACTTGAAAAAAGAAAGGACGTTTGTATTTTACCAGCAACCGAATTTGTTTGGACGAAACAACAGTTGCTTCAGTTAGCAGAGAAATTAGAAGTTTCATTGGCTAAGAGTTTAAAGAAAGTCAAGAAACCTGAAATAAAAGAACTTCTGCTTCAGCAAATTGGGCACGATATTGAGTTATTAAAACAAGGCGATGTTCCTGAACAAATGACAAAGTATATCTCCATCCTTGAAGAGACACCAACATTTTTAGGCGATTATTTCGATGAAAATGGGTTGGTTTTATTTGATGAGCTTGGAAGAATTCAAGAGGTGACAGATTCTCTTGAAAGTGAAGAAAAAGATTGGTATATTTCAATGCTCGAAGAAGGCAAGACGGTCCATGACGTAAAACTTTCATTTAGTATGAAAGAAATTTTAGGCATGCTCAATCAAAAGAAGCTCTACTTCTCTTTATTTGCGAGAACATTTTCTGGCATTTCATTCAAAAAAGTAGTTTCTTTCTCTTGCAAACCGATGCAACATTTTCATGGGCAAATGAATGTGCTGAAAAACGAAATGGAACGCTGGGTAGCAGGTAAGTTTTATGTATTCATCCTTGCTGAAGGAAAAGAGCGACAACAGAAAGTCCAAGATGTATTGGATGATTATGAGATAGATGCACGCGTCATCAGCCAGTCGACAATTCCAAGTCAACCTGGTACTTATATTATTGATGGTGAATTATCAAACGGATTTGAATTACCCTTACAGCGATTAGCGGTATTAACGGATGAAGAGTTGTTTAAACAGCGACCGAAAAAGAAATCACGTCCTCAAAAAATGACGAATGCTGAACGTATTAAAAGCTACTCGGAAATTAAACCTGGTGATCATGTTGTACATATTCATCACGGAATTGGAAAATATATTGGGATAGAGACATTAGAAATTAATGGGATTCATAAAGACTATCTCCATATTCGATATAGAGCAGAAGATAAATTGTTTGTGCCTATTGATCAAATTGACCAAATCCAAAAATACGTAGCGTCTGAAGAAAAAGAACCAAAGCTTCATAAATTGGGTGGAGCCGAATGGAAAAAAACCAAAATCAAGGTATCAGCAGCTGTTCAGGATATTGCGGATGATTTAATCAAGTTATATGCCAAACGGGAATCTGAGAAAGGGCATTCATTTGAAGTAGATAACGATATGCAGCAAGCATTTGAATCTGCGTTTCCTTATGAGGAAACGGATGATCAATTGCGTTCAATTGAAGAAGTGAAAAAAGATATGGAACGTGAACGTCCTATGGATCGCCTTGTTTGTGGAGATGTTGGATATGGGAAAACAGAAGTAGCGATTCGAGCTGCATTTAAAGCTGTTCAAGACAGTAAGCAAGTCGCGTTCCTGGTTCCTACTACGATTCTTGCACAACAGCATTACGAAACAATGAAAGAACGATTCGCGGACTTCCCTGTGGAAGTAAGCTTACTAAGTCGTTTCCGATCTAAAAAACAACAGACTGAAACGATGAAAGGATTAAAAGCAGGAACCATTGATGTGGTCATTGGGACGCACCGGATTTTATCGAAAGATATTGAGTATCATGATCTTGGATTACTTGTCGTGGATGAAGAACAACGTTTTGGTGTGACACACAAAGAAAAAATTAAACAAATGAAAACAAACGTAGATGTTTTAACGCTAACTGCGACGCCAATACCGAGAACGCTTCATATGTCGATGATTGGTGTGCGAGACTTGTCTGTTATTGAAACGCCGCCTGCTAACCGATTCCCTGTGCAAACGTATGTAATGGAGCACAATGGAGCTTTGGTAAGAGAAGCGATCGAGCGAGAAATGGCTCGTGGGGGCCAAGTGTTCTATTTATATAATCGAGTGGATGACATGGCAAAAAAAGTAGATGAAATTCAAATGCTTGTACCAGAAGCAAGAGTTGGATTTGCGCATGGTCAAATGACGGAAAGAGAACTGGAGTCTGTCATTTTAAGCTTTTTAGATGGAGAATACGATGTGTTAGTGACGACAACGATTATTGAGACTGGGATTGATATACCAAATGTAAATACATTAATTGTCCACAATGCCGATCGCATGGGTTTATCCCAACTCTATCAATTGCGTGGTCGTGTAGGACGTTCAAACCGCGTGGCGTACGCTTATTTCATGTACCAACGTGACAAAGTACTAACAGATGTTGCAGAGAAAAGGTTACAAGCTATTAAAGAATTTACAGAACTCGGATCTGGATTTAAAATTGCGATGCGTGATTTGTCCATTCGAGGAGCAGGGAATTTATTAGGTTCACAACAACATGGCTTTATTGATTCTGTAGGGTTTGACTTGTATTCTCAAATGCTTCAAGAAGCAATTGATGAAAAACAAACCGGCATTAAAAAAGAAGAAAAAATTGATTTGGAAATCCTTTTACCATATGATGCGTACCTACCGGATTCGTATATTCCGGATGGATTTCAAAAAATCCAAATGTATAAACGTGTCAAAGCAGTAGAGAGTGAAAAGGATTATGAAGATTTATTGGATGAATTAATGGATCGATTCGGCAATATGCCGCTAGAAGCTGAACGTTTAATGCGCATTGCTCGAATGAAGGTGTGGGCTAAGATTGCAGGAGTAGAATCCATTAAAGAGAAAAATGGGCAACTGGTTGTTAAAATTTCATCAGGTGGAACAGCCTCAACGAATGGCGCGGCACTTGTGGAAGCATCTATGGCGTACGGTCGAACAGTTGGGTTCCAAATGGATCGGAACCAACAATTAATCATGGCAATTAATGAAAAGAACTCAGGGAAGCATCATCCATTTGATGTTTTAGAAGCAATGATGAAGGTTTTACCTGACGCACGAAAAGAAAGTAAGCCCATTGTTGGCGTGTAATCCCGCAGTTGCATAATTTGTCCAAACTTGACGCATACTATGATGGAAATCAAGTCAAATTGAATTCTGTCGAAAGTGAGGCAACATGGATGAAAGCTACAGGTATCGTCAGACGGATTGATGATCTCGGTCGTGTCGTCATTCCGAAAGAAATTAGAAGAACACTACGTATACGCGAAGGAGATCCTCTTGAAATTTTTACTGATCGAGACGGAGAGGTCATACTAAAAAAATATTCACCCATCAGTGAGCTTGGAGATTTTGCTCAAGAGTATGCGGAAACATTATTCGCAACTCTTGGAACACCTGCATTTATTAGTGACAGAGATGAAATGATTGCGGTGGCGGGTGTCCCTAAAAAGGATTATATGAATCGCCGGATTTCACCGCATACGGAAGAAATTTTAGCGATGCGATCCATTGTGTCTGAAAAAATGGAGAAATCTGTAGAATGGGTCCCAGGACAAATCGAACAAGTGAAATCGTATTGTATTGCCCCAATTATTTCAAGTGGTGATCCAATAGGAGCAGTCTTCTTATTATCAAAAGTGCATTTTATCGGGGATACCGAAATAAAAGCAGTCGAAACAGCAGCACATTTCCTAGCTAAACAAATGGAACACTGAAAAGAAAAAGGTCTTATTTCCGAAGAAAAATTTCGGGAATAAGACCTTTTTGATTGCCAACTTTGCAGAGAATCCCGTCCGATAATTAAGAAGTTGTTCGTGCTATAATGTGGATATTGCTTAGATGGAACGAGGAACTTGTATGAACAACCAATGGACGATGAAGAAATTTATGAGAGGCGCTGTTTTATTAACCATTGCCGCCCTTTTAGTGAAAGCATTGAGCGCCATTTACCGTGTTCCTTTTCAAAACATTGTCGGGGATCAAGGATTTTATATTTACCAGCAAGTGTACCCATTCATCGGCGTTTTGACGGTGTGGACATCTTATGGCTTTGCAGTAGCAATTTCAAAATTATTAGCGGACAGTCAAACTTCAGGGGATGTTGGTCAGCGCAAAACAATCTTGAGTGTAGCATTTATATATGTAAGTATTATTTCCATCTGTAGTTTCTTAGTACTCTTTTTAGGTGCGGGTACATTAGCGTATTGGATGGGGGATCGAAATCTCGCGCAGTTGCTTAAAACAGGTTCATTTGTTGTATTACTTATGCCGTTTTTAGCGTTATTAAAAGGATCGTTTCAATCAAAAGGACAGATGGAACCAATCGCTTACGGTCAAGTAGTAGAACAAACAATCAGGGTTATTGTCATTTTAGTAGGAACCTATTTGGTTATGAAAAATGGTGCATCCCTTTATACCGCAGGAAGTACGGCATTATTTGGTGCGTTTGTTGGAGAAATAGCCGGCATCATCTTGCTTGTTATTTATTTAAAATCAAAGAAATCAACATCTTATTTCAAAGCGCGAATGATCGTTACGCCCATAAAACCTATTATAAAAGATTTAACAATTATTAGTTTAAGTGTTAGCATGAGTTCGCTCATCTTGTTGTTCTTTCAATTAGTCGATTCCTTTACTGTTTTTCGATTACTATCAGACAATGGATTACCCCGAATACTAGCTATGGAAACGAAAGGGGTATACGATCGAGGCTTACCATTAGTGCAAATGGGTATCCTAATCGCATCAACTCTGTCTCTATCAATCGTACCGCTAATCGCTCATACAACTCATAAAAAAAGTGGGCGAAATGCAACTCCTTATGCTCAACTGACCTTTAAAATTGCCTTTTTGTTTGGTGTTGCGGCATCCTTAGGACTCATTTTAGTATTGCCAGCAGTAAATGAAATGTTATTTGAAACACGTGATTTATCTCCGACGTTGATGGTTTTTTGTGCTCAAATTTTCTGGTTGTCTTTGCTTTTAACGATGACTTCAATTTTACAAGGTCTTGGAAAAGTCATCATGCCAGCTATTATTTTGGCAATAGGATTATGCTTGAAAATCATCTCTAACTTTATTTTGCTGCCAACATATGGAATTATGGGTGCAGCGATAGCGGGTAATATTGGGTTTGGCTTTATAACCCTTGGTCTTTACTTTTACTTAAGGAGTATATGGACAATCCGATATGCGTCACTTCGATTTTATGGACATGTCCTTATTGGTTCAATATTAATGATTGTCAGTGTGACTGGTTGGACGTTACTTGCAGATGGATGGCTTTTTGATGGATTTTCAAACCGTCTTGCCGCTATGTTTACAGCAATTAGTAGTGTACTAATGGGAGCGGGAATATTTTTAATTTACATTGCAAAAAGTCGTATTATTGCTGAGAAAGAATGGTTTTTATTGCCTATGGGGCGCAGAATGGCGATGTTGCAATTACGCTTTAATACGAATAGAAAGGGGTCTTTATAATGAAACAGATCACAGTCATTGGCTTAGGAGCTGGCGAGTTAAATCAGCTACCACTTGGATTGTATCGTATGTTGAAAAATGCGACGAGACTTTTTGTTCGCACAGCTGAACACCCGGTGTTAAAAGAATTACAAGATGAAGGATTAAGATTCGAAAGTTTTGACTCAGTTTATGAATCACATGAAGAATTTGAATTGGTATATAAAGAGATAGTGGAGACCCTCATAATACGTGCTGAAGAAGCACCTCTTTTTTATGCAGTTCCAGGACACCCTTTGGTCGCTGAACAAACGGTTCAATGGTTAATCGAAGCTGAAAAAGATAGACGAATTGACCTTCAAATCGTAGGTGGTCAAAGCTTTTTAGATCCAATCTTTAATGCACTTCGAATTGATCCGATTGAAGGTTTCCAACTACTAGATGGCACAATGTTTAAACGGGACGATGTGCAAATGAACCAACATGTGCTGATCGCACAAGTATATGATACATACAGTGCTTCAGAAGTGAAACTGACACTAATGGAGAAGTATCGAGATGATTATCCAGTGACGATTGTAACCGCAGCAGGTACTAGTGAAGAAAAGATTCGAACCGTTCCGTTATTTGAGCTAGACAGAGCGGCAGAATTAAATAATTTAACTACTGTGTACGTACCACCGGTAGAAGAAATGGAAGACCGCTTAAAAGAATGGTCTACATTTAGAGAAATCATTGCAAAATTGCGTGCTCCAGATGGATGTCCGTGGGATCGTGAACAAACCCATGAAAGCTTAAAGAAATACTTAATAGAAGAAGTGCATGAATTTTTACAAGCTGTTCATGAACAAGATGATGATGGCATGATTGAAGAACTAGGTGATGTCTTGCTTCAAGTGTTTCTACATGCTCAAATTGGAGAAGATGAAGGGTATTTCAGTTTAGAGGATGTACTCAATCATATTTCATCAAAAATGATCCATCGTCACCCTCACGTATTTGGGGAACTAGAGGTAGAGAATTCCGAAGACGTGTTACGTAATTGGCAACAATTAAAGACGCAGGAAAAAGGGAATGCATCGAAAAAGGTATTGGAAGGTCAGCGCCGTGCGGATTCTTCTCTCCTGACTTCGTATAATTTCCAAAAAGCAGCGGCTAAGGTAGGATTTGATTGGCCGAACGTCGAAGGTGCATTAGAGAAGTTCGAAGAAGAGTGGAATGAATTGAAAGCAGAGCTAGTAAACGGGGATCAGGCATCTCGTTTAGATGAACTAGGCGATGTTTTATTCACAATCATAAATGTGGCTCGATTTTATGGACTGTCTCCAGAAGAAGCAATGATTCATGCGAATCGTAAGTTTGAAACTCGTTTTCTTGAGGTAGAAGAAAGTGTAATCAATGGAAAAGGTGAATTCAATGCCTATTCTCTAGAGGAATTAGAAGAGTTTTGGCAATTAGCGAAACAAAAAAGGGGAGAAAATGAATGAGATTAGATAAGTTTTTGAAAGTATCACGATTAATTAAACGCAGAACGTTAGCAAAAGAAGTAGCCGATCAAGGACGTATTACCATTAATGAAAAAGTGAGTAAAGCAAGTTCAGTAGTGAAAGTAGGAGACGTACTTGGTATCCGTTTTGGTCAAAAAGTAGTCACTGCACGTATTGAGATGTTAAAAGAAGCAGTGAAAAAAGATGAGGCAACCATGATGTATACCATTTTAAAGGAAGAAAGACTTGAAAAAGTAGAACCGGAATTTATTGATGACGAAGATTAAAAGGAAGTATGACCAAACTTGGTCATGCTTTTTGTTTTCTTTGCATAGAATGAAAGGAATGGACAAGTAAAGGAGGAATTTTATGCAATATCAAGGAGAACACGCACCTATCGCAATTCCGTCTGGAGATCATGTAGTCAGTTTACGCAATCGAAAACGTATGGACTTAACGTCTGTTAAATCGATTGAACGATTCGACCAAGAGGAATTTGCGGTTCGAACATCACAAGGTCATTTAAGCATTAAAGGCGACGAGCTACGAATTGTTCACTTAGATGTGGATAAAGGATTATTAACGCTCGAAGGTCATGTGAAAACTTTCCAATACGATGAAGAAGAAAATGAGCAAAGCAAAAACTTCCTTCATAAGTTGTTTGGATGACACTTTCTTATCAATTTTTAAGCCTGTTGGCCATGGTCGCAAGTGGCGTGGCAACAGGTTTTTTAGTTGAAAGTTTTCGAGATTTGGCCTTTGCTTTTAGACCTAATTTTTGGATTCGTAAATACCGTTTTCTCTTTGAAATTATGTTATGGGCATTACTTGGATGTGCAAGTTATGTTCTATTGTTTTATTTGCGTGATGGTGCTTGGCGAATATACGATCCTATGGCTCAGATTGTTGGAATTGGGTGTTATGAATTGTGGTTTCGCCAACCGTTAATGTTCATAAGAAGACTATTTTTGCATCTAATTGTTCGTCCAATTTGGTGGGTTATTCATTTATTCATTACCATCATTAGGTCAGTGATTCGCATATTTCTGAAAATAATCCTTATAGTTATTAATCCAATAATTAAATTGATTAAAAAAATATATCCTATTACCCTACAAAAATAGTGTACAATCATGTATACTAGCAACTACTAATCATATGACAAATTTTGGCGGGGAGTGAACGAAATGGCAAGTCGGAAACAGCATAAAGAAGAGTATCGCAACGTGGCTTCCATTAATAAAGACTATGTTCGTTCAGTAGAACGCCAAGAAAAACGTCATAAAGCTCATAAAGTACGTCTATTCCGTAGACTTGGTTTTTTTGCTGTATTGGTAGTAGTCGTAATGAGTTGGTTAACCATGACGATGTTTTCACAAAAAAACGTGTTAGCTGCAAAAGAACAACAAAAATTAGAAGCGAAGCAAGAGCTCGTTGACATATTAGAAGAGCAAGAAATGTTGAAATCACAAATTGTTAAGTTGAATGATGATGAATACATTGCAAAGCTCGCTCGGAAAGAATATTTCTTATCAAATGAGGGAGAAATTATATTCTCTATTCCTGAAAAAGAGGATGCAGATAAGAAAAACAAGGATTCTAAAGAGTAGTCTTTATTGACACTCTTTTTTTGTTGGCTATAATTAAGTATGGATACTTG
Organism: Paenisporosarcina sp.; assembly: GCA_041605715.1. Lineage (GTDB taxonomy): Bacteria > Bacillota > Bacilli > Bacillales_A > Planococcaceae > Paenisporosarcina. The sequence continues at coordinate 15,167 of JBFIXW010000013.1, read as the reverse complement.
TATTTTACAAGGTCCACTATTAAGATGACTAGGCTTCTAAAAGGAGCCCGTTTAATATTTAAGGAGGAGCATTTTTTTTATGTCAATTGAAGTAGGCAGCAAAGTAGAAGGTAAAATTACAGGAATCACAAACTTCGGCGCATTCGTCGAACTACCAGGTGGCTCAACAGGTCTTGTGCACATTAGTGAGGTTGCGGACAATTATGTAAAAGACATCAATGAGCATTTGAAAGTTGGAGATATGGTTGAAGTAAAAGTGATGAATGTCGAAGCTGATGGCAAGATTGGTTTATCAATTCGTAAAGCCAAGCCACAAGCTGAGCGACCAGAACGTCCTCAACGTCCACGCCAAAATAGTCGTCCGAATGATCGCGATCGTCCGTTCAAAGAGAATTTTGAGCAAAAAATGGCACGTTTCATGAAAGATAGTGAAGAACGTTTATCCACTTTAAAACGTGCAACTGAATCGAAGCGTGGCGGACGCGGCGCTAAACGAGGATAACTTGCTGGCTGTTTTGATCGTAGAAAAAGTGTTTATTGGAACACCCTTGCATTTGCAGGGGTGTTTTTTTGTCTTTTAATATAATCATTTAATTGGTGATAAACTGTTAAACAAGTGGAGATAATAGATTTTCGTTCCAGGCGGTCGCTTTCCGTGGGCGGTCCGTGAGCCTCCTCATTCACTACGTTCATTGCGGGGTCTCACTTGAAACCGCTTATTCCACTGGAGTCGCCGCCTTGCACTCTAATCAACGATTGTGTTTTAAAATACATGAATAGTTAAATGAAAAACCAAAGTGGAAATGTTGGACTTTATTATTGGAAAGAAGAATTGTGAAATTGACACAAGTAAAAACTGTTGTTAATGCATTTGCTGATTGAAGTGGAGGCGGCGACTCCAGGGGGAAATGGCACGAGCTTTAGACCCTGGAGCTGGTTTTAGAGGAACAAAGACTAAGAACGCCACGTCCTGTGGCAACGTCTTTGAAACCAACATCCTGTTGGCCTCCCCGGAAAGCGACCGCCGTAATGAAAATCAGCCAATAAGAGGTGTTTCAAAAGTCATATTTCATGAATTTTAGCAGAGTGATTGACGAGACTTAGTGTTTGCTAAACCTCGCATATTTACTAGTTTACTAATTAAAATTCACTATATAACTCTTCCTTTGAAATAAAGGATTTCGAAGGAATGTTATCAAAAAAGACTCATAAGGAGTGATAGGTAAATGAAAGCGAAAATACTAGATTCTCACAAAAAATATCAAGAATGGTTGGATTCTTTATATGAGTTAACTACTGAACAAGCCATGAGTCCATATGCACCAGGAAAGTGGTCACCTAATGAAATCGTCATGCACTTAGCGGAATGGGATCGTTTTTCACTAGAAGAGCGACTACCTAATATGAAGGAAGGTGCAAGACTTGAAAAATTCCCAGCGTTCGACGAATTTAATGCAAATGCTGCAGCACGTGCTCAGAAACAAACATTTGAAGAAACCGTTTCTTATGCGAAACAACAACGTAAGCAAATTACACAAAGGCTTGAAGCGATAAACGAGCAGGAATGGGCAAAAGAATTTTTCATTGGAGAACATGTTTTGTCGATTCAAAGCTACTTTGCAGATTTTGCGGAACACGATGAACATCACAAGCGACAAATTGAAGGTGTCAGAGGAATTAATTCAAACGAATAGAAAAAGGCACAAGAGAAATTCATCTCTTGTGCCTTTTATGTATGACCCCTACGGGATTCGAACCCGTGTTACCGCCGTGAAAGGGCGGTGTCTTAACCGCTTGACCAAGGGGCCTTGTTATTGTCTAGTTATAAGCGCCAGCGCGCACCTAAGCTTAGGCCCACAGGATGTGGGTCATGCATCCGTTAGCGCATGACGCTGTGGACTTAGGATGCGAACAATTTAGTATGGCGGCCGAGGGGATCGAACCCCCGACCTCACGGGTATGAACCGTACGCTCTAGCCAGCTGAGCTAGGCCGCCTTTTTGAAGAACATTTTAAATAATACAATCCAATAGTTGAAGTGTCAAGATTTCTTTTGAAAACTATTCACAAATCTTCTGTTTTTTCGTCGAAAAGTTTTTTTGTGTGTCCGTCACGAAAAGACAAACTTTCTCCAATCTCTCTCCTATAATGAACATCATCGTAGTGGAAGGGATTGGTAGCATGAAATCTTGGACAAGTGAAAGTATAGGGAGAAATCATACGTGGACAAGGTGGATCCATGTAATCAAAAAGAAAAAGTTGAAAATTTGGATAGCCAGTCTTGTCCTATTTTTCTCCTTTTTCTTATCAAAAGCGGTTTTATTCGAAGCAGCCGTGCCGTTCTTCTTGCCGGTTTGGGCAGTAGTGGCCCTTCGTTATCCAGCCTTTTTGCCCTTTGTTTGGATCGGGGGGATTTCCGGGAGTTTAACGCTTGGAATAGGTCAAATGATGATTCACCTTCTACAAGTTGGGGGATTCCAGTTGTTCTATAACCTTTTGCGCAAGAAAAAGTTAATTCCTCTACAGGTGGCATTAACGGTTTTGGTTATTCAACTTGGCTGGCAATGGGTTTCTTATAGTGGGGAAATTCCATTATCGGTATCATTGCTCGTCTTATATGAGAGTATTTTGTCAGCGATTATGACGGTCTTTCTTTCTCAATTATTTGTTCCGATGCATGCTATTTCTACGGCAAAGTGGACATTTGAACGAATTGGTGCGGCGATTATGGTTTGTGCCCTGTTATTCACGGGGATGAATGGGTTAGTAATTGGAATGGTTTCAATTCCGTTAATACTCGTTCATCTGGGAATTTTAATATCCGTTCATATGGGCGGTATTTTCGTAGGGACGGCTGTGGCTACAATTATCGGAACGATATTAAGCATTTCACAACTATCCTTTAGCGGAATGATTGCGGTCTATGCTTTAACGGGCTTGTTTGCTGGACTATTTCAAAGTAAGGGGCGCATATGGATTTCGATTGGCTCGTTAGGAGCTGCCATCTTTTTCTCGATATATGATGCGTCCTTGCCATTAGACTCTGTATATTTTGTTTCATTATCATGTGCTATTGGCTTATTCTTTTTAGTGCCTTCAGCATGGTTAAAGTATGCACAAAATCAATTATTCCCAAAACAGACGTCCGTATTGTTTAAGCGTCAACAATGGTTAACAGATCGAGTGAATCATCAATTGCAGGACTTTCAACAATTTGTCGACTTCATTACACAATTGGTTAATGATCGTTTTCCAGTTGCTAAAGAAACGGCTGCTACCGAACAAAATGTTGAGTATTCAGTTTGCCATTCTTGTTTTAGACAAGCTAAGTGTTGGGGTAATGAAGGACAAGGTATGTGGCCGATCGTTCAAGACTGGAAAGACATGCGCAATCATGCGAAGTCTGGTATTCGCTACCGAATGAATGAGCGTATTCAAGAAAAATGTGTCCGTTCGAGCGGTCTTATTGAATCGCTAGAAGAAGAATATTCATCTAACAAGTTATCTGGTCATTATGCGCACGGGAAAAAGATGCTAGCTTTTCAATTAAGAGACATGAGTCAGCATGTCAGCGAGTTGATGGCAGATCTTCAGTTAAATGACGTTAATCATGAATCAGAAGAAGAGAGAATTTCAAGACATTTGGATGAGGCTAAGGTGTCGCATTTTCAAATAGATATATTATCGGAAGAAGCAGGAAATCGAAAAATTGTATGTTGTCTACCACTTAAGCAAGCAGACTGGGAAACGAATCAAATGATTGGTGAACGGCTAATCACCCCAATCCTTCATGAATTATATGATGAACCTTTTGAGATTAGTCGTACTTCTGAAATTTTAGACCCTTTCCCACATATCCAGCTAACGTTCCAATCGGCTGTTCGATTCACTTATGAATATGGTGTTTACAATCGATCGTCTCAAAATACGGTGTATTCAGGAGATACTCATAGTGTGATCCCTTTGCATAAAGGGTTAGTTGCTTTTATTTTGTCAGACGGTATGGGACAAAATATTGAAGCATATCAAGAAAGTAGACGCGTGATTCGTTTACTTAGAGAATGCTTACAGCATCATATGAATCCGGAAACGGCCATGCACACCTTGCATTATGTTATGTCACTAAAACAACACTCTGATTTGTATGCAACAGTGGACTTAGCTTTACTTGATTTACAGCAAGGAAAACTGTGGTCGTTTAAAGCGGGAAGTATGTCGACCTATATTTTACGAGGAAACGATTGTTTACGAATTGATAGTCAAAGTGTACCGATTGGATTTTTACCAGCACTGTCTCTGGATGCAGAAGAACGTATCGTAAAAGACGGAGATTTAATCGTCTTGCTATCTGACGGTATGTTTTCCCCTGATTATTCATTAGATGAGCAGGAGGCAGAATTAATTCGGTTGATGAGAAAGCATGAAGGAACTCCATGTTCATCATTAGCAGATGTATTAGCAGCCGAATTCGCACGAAAATTCCCTGCAGAAGAAGACGATCGAACATTACTAGTCGTTCGAGTGAGACATGCAATACCCGAATGGTCACTATTTTCTCCAGCTTATCGAAATATAAAGCGAGAAAGAATGATAAGATAGAGAATATAAACAAGGAGGTAACAAGAAGATGGTTTTTCGGTTAGATGTGTTGAATTATATAAAAAAACATCAATTAATAAACAAAAAAAACCGTCTTCTTGTCGCCTGTTCAGGAGGAGCGGATTCCGTAGCGCTCCTCACATTTTTATGGAATGAAAGAAAGTCACTTGATATCGAACTTGCTTGTGTACATGCAAACCACGGTTTAAGAGGACTTGAATCTGATTCAGATGAAGATTATGTTAAACAACTTTGTGCAGAATTAAATATTCCGTTTTTTCACAGGACATTGACCATTCAACAGATTGTTGAGGAGACGAAGGGTAATATCCAAGATATTTGTAGACAAGAACGGTATATGTATTTTGAAGAAATTATGGAAAAACATGATTACACAACCTTAGCAGTGGCACATCATGCAGACGATCAAGCTGAAACCATTTTAATGGGTTTAACGAGAGGTTCTAAAGCGGATGGGATGCCTACTAAACGGACATTTGCGAGTGGGCAATTAATTCGTCCTTTCCTTTCTGTTACTCGAGACCACATAGAAGAATATTTAATGATTTATCAAGTATCGTATCGTGAAGATTCCAGTAATAAAAAAGATACATATACAAGAAATCGAATACGTCATCACATTCTTCCTTTATTGCAAGTAGAAAATCCGAGTGCGACCATTCAGATGGCACGTTGGGCGGAACAACAACAACTTGAAAGTGTATTCCTCGAAACGTTGGCACAAAAAGAATGTGAACAAATCATCTTGAAAAATTCCAATTCGTCATTTGAGATGGATTTACAAAGATTTCAAAGCGTTCCGACCGCTTTACAAAAAAGAGTCATTCTACTACTATTAAACTATCTATACCCAAAGCAAAATATATGGTTCAGTCAATCGTTAATCGATCAAATTCATGACCAGTGTCTCGAACGCGACGGTTCAAAAGAAATTGCTCTTCCAAATGGAGGAAAAGTACGCCGTCAATATTCGTTGATGCTTTTTTCATTTCCCCAAGAAGATTTACAAATAGATGTGAATTTACGAGAGGTTATGTTTGGTCAATGGATGGATGTCGGCTATGATACACGTATGCGTCTTGAAAAAAGGCAAGAAGAGGAGCTCGAATTCGATGGAGCTTGGTATATCACTTTGAATGAAAAAGAGATGCCATTATCCCTTCGACCTAGACAAGACGGAGATCGTATGTTGGTTCAAGGAATGACGAATCCAAAACGTGTATCACGTATCATGATTGATGAAAAAGTATCAAGGTTTGACCGAGATTCTTTTTTAGTATTAGTTAACAAGGATGATGAATTATTGGGTTTACCAGGACTTCGACTTGGATACCGCTTTTCAAAAACCCCACCAACTGGCTGGACACATCGAATCGTAATAGAAAATGAGGCACCAAAACCCAAGGAGGAAGAATTATGTTAGAAAAAGATATCCAAGAAGTTCTGTTATCAGAAGAAATTCTTCAAACGAAAATTCGTGAATTAGGCGCAGAGCTATCTGCTGATTATAGTGACAAATTCCCACTAGCAATTGGCGTATTAAAAGGTGCAATGCCTTTTATGGCTGATTTAATGAAGCGCATGGACATATACATGGAAGTAGACTTCATGGATGTCTCAAGTTACGGGAATGCGACAGTATCTTCGGGTGAAGTGAAAATCGTCAAAGATTTAAACACAAGCGTTGAAGGTCGTGACATTCTAATCCTTGAAGATATTATCGATAGTGGCCTAACATTAAGCTACTTAGTGGACCTGTTTAAATATCGTAAAGCAAACTCCATCAAAATCGTGACACTTCTTGATAAGCCAACGGGCCGAAAAGTTGATTTACATGCTGATTATGTTGGATTTGAAGTACCAGATGCATTCGTAGTAGGGTATGGTTTAGATTACATGGAGAAATACCGTAATTTACCATATGTAGGTATTTTGAAAAAAGAGGTTTATTCGTTTTAATAGGCCTGCCGTCATTTTGTCAAATTTTCCGTTTTAAGGTTTGATACGCAAGGCTTTTCGTTGTACGCAAATTTCTACGTATGATAAGATTACAAATAGTTTTTCTGTATATTTTGTGAGGAGGCTCGGGATGAATCGAATATTTCGATACACCATATTTTATTTATTAATTTTCCTCGTTATTATTGGTATTTTTGGTACATTCAACAGCGGAAAAAACCCAACCAAAGACATCAATTATGGCGATTTTCTTACTGCTTTAGAAAGTGGTAAAGTAACAGAATTCAGCATGCAACCAGATGCTGATGTGTATGAAGTTCGTGGGAAAATGGAGGGTTATGGCGAAGAAGACGAATTCGTTACAAACATTCCTGCAAACAACACAACTCTTCAAGACAAAATTGCTCAAGCGGCTAAAACGAACGATGTGAAAGTTTTAGCAGCACCAGAAACAAGTGGATGGGTGCAATTCTTTACCGGACTGATTCCCTTCATTATCATTTTCATTCTGTTCTTCTTCTTATTGAACCAAGCTCAAGGTGGCGGAAATCGTGTCATGAACTTCGGTAAGAGCAAAGCGAAATTATATGATGATAAGAAAAAAGCGAAGTTTGAAGATGTTGCCGGAGCGGACGAAGAAAAACAAGAGCTTGTTGAAGTTGTTGATTTCTTGAAAGATCCTCGCAAATTTGCAGAAGTCGGAGCGCGTATTCCAAAAGGTATTTTACTAGTTGGACCTCCAGGTACAGGTAAAACATTACTTGCACGTGCAGTTGCAGGTGAAGCAGGCGTACCTTTCTTCTCAATCAGTGGTTCAGACTTTGTTGAAATGTTCGTAGGGGTTGGGGCATCTCGTGTGCGTGACCTTTTCGAGAATGCGAAGAAAAATGCACCATGTATTATTTTCATTGATGAAATTGATGCGGTAGGTCGTCAACGTGGAGCTGGTTTAGGTGGAGGTCACGATGAGCGTGAGCAAACCTTGAATCAGTTACTAGTTGAGATGGATGGATTTGGAGCAAACGAAGGAATTATTATCGTAGCTGCAACGAACCGTCCTGACATTTTGGATCCAGCACTTCTTCGTCCAGGTCGTTTTGACCGTCAAATTACGGTTGGGCGTCCAGACGTCAAAGGTCGTGAAGCAGTACTTAAAGTTCATGCGCGCAACAAACCTTTAGAAGATCATGTGGATTTAAAAGCGATTGCACAACGTACACCAGGATTCTCTGGTGCAGACTTAGAAAATCTATTAAACGAAGCAGCACTTGTGGCAGCTCGTCGTAATAAAAAGAAAATCGATATGGCGGATATTGATGAAGCTACGGACCGTGTTATTGCGGGACCAGCTAAAACAAATAAAGTTATTTCTGCGAAAGAACGTAATATTGTAGCTTGGCATGAAGCGGGTCACGTTGTCATTGGATTAACTTTGGATGATGCTGAAATCGTTCATAAAGTTACGATTGTCCCTCGTGGTCAAGCGGGCGGTTATGCAGTGATGCTTCCAAAAGAAGATCGCTACTTCATGACAAAACCTGAACTATTGGATAAAATTTCGGGGTTACTTGGTGGACGTGTTGCTGAAGACATCGTTTTCGGTGAGGTTTCTACTGGTGCTCATAATGATTTCCAACGTGCAACGAGCATCGCTCGTAGTATGGTTACTGAATACGGGATGAGTGACAAACTTGGACCGATGCAGTTTGGTCAAGCGCAAGGAGGAAATGTCTTCCTTGGACGTGACTTTAACTCTGAACAAAATTATTCGGATGCGATTGCTTATGAAATTGATCAAGAAATGCAACGAATGATTAAAGAGCAGTACGTTCGAACGAAAGAAATTTTAACTGAGAAGCGTGAGCTACTTGATTTAATTGCAACTACATTACTTGAAGTAGAAACACTTGATGCCGCTCAAATTAAACACTTAAAGGATCATGGTACACTTCCTGAACGCGAGTATGAATCTTTAAATGGCAAGACGGAAGAGAAGAATGATACTACTGTTGATTCAACGACAAACGATTCATCTGACATTCCAGATGTGACTGGTGCAGCAAACGATCCTTCATCTGGTGATTTACCATCTGAGGACGCACCAAGTGAACCGTCTAAAGGGATTCAAGAAGATCGTAAATAATCAATAAACCATAAAAGCTGATTGACTTCCTCTAGCGGAGTCAATCAGCTTTTTTCTAATGCTCAAATTATGGTATGATGACTTCGAGAAAAGTCGCGATTCAACTTTATGTGATTTGAGTGGCAAGGATAAGTGAGGGACATAGATGATACTTGTATTAGATACAGGAAACACAAACATTGTTTTAGGAGTTTACGACAAATCTGACCTCATTCATCATTGGCGTATGGAGACAGATCGTTATAAAACGGAAGATGAATATGGAATGCAGGTCAAAGCTTTATTTGACCATGCAGGTATTCAATTTTCTCAAATAAATGGCATTATCATTTCATCCGTCGTTCCACCAATTATGTTTTCTTTGGAGCGCATGTGCCAAAAATACTTTGGGTTAAAACCATTAGTTGTGGGTCCTGGCGTTAAAACTGGGTTAAATATTAAATATGAAAATCCGCGAGAAGTAGGAGCGGACCGTATTGTGAATGCCGTTGCGGGTATCCATGAATATGGGCCACCACTCATTATTGTCGATTTCGGAACAGCCACAACCTATTGTTATATAAATGAAAAAAGCGAGTATATGGGTGGTGCTATTGCACCAGGAATCGGAATATCGATCGAAGCTTTATTCGCAAGAGCATCGAAACTTCCGAGAATTGAGTTGACCCAACCGGAACATGTAGTGGGCAAAAATACCATATCTGCGATGCAAGCCGGAATTGTTTATGGCTATGTTGGACAAGTAGAAGGTATTGTTAATCGCATGAAAGCACAAAGTAAGTTAGAACCTACAGTTATTGCTACTGGCGGTATGGCAAGTTTAATATCCGCAGAATCGACTGTTATAGATGTGATTGATCCTTATTTAACTTTAAAAGGATTGCACTTAATTTATCAACGAAACCAATAAGAATAGAGGGTTAACCAAATGAGTGATTATTTAGTTAGAGCATTAGCATTCGATGGAAAAGTACGTGCTTTTGCTGTCAGAACAACCGATACAATTGCAGAAGCGCAACAACGCCACGGAACATGGCCAACTGCATCAGCCGCTTTAGGTCGTTCAATGACTGCAGGCGTTATGATGGGAGCTATGTTAAAAGGTGAAGATAAGTTAACGGTAAAAGTTGAAGGGAAAGGACCAATCGGTGCCATCATTGTTGATAGTAATGCAAAAGGAGAAGTCCGTGGATATGTAACAAATCCTCAAACGCATTTCGACTTGAACGAACATGGGAAATTAGATGTGCGTCGTGCTGTTGGTACGGAAGGTATGATTACGATCGTTAAAGATTTAGGCATGCGCGACTTCTTTACAGGTCAAGTGCCGATTGTTTCTGGAGAATTAGGAGAAGATTTCACTTACTATTTCGCAGCATCAGAGCAAGTGCCATCCTCAGTGGGATTAGGGGTTTTAGTAAATCCAGATAATACAATCTTAGCTTCAGGTGGGTTCATTATTCAACTAATGCCAGGAATTGAAGACGAAACGATCACGGTTATTGAAGAAAAATTAAGTAAGATGGAACCAGTTTCCAAATTATTAGATAAAGGCTTAGCACCTGAACAACTGTTACAAGAAATTTTAGGTGATGAGAATGTGCAGATATTAGAGCAATTGCCAGTCATGTTCGACTGTAATTGTTCAAAAGAGCGATTTGGAACGGCCATTTTAAGCCTAGGAGAATCAGAAATTCGTGAAATGATTGAAGAAGACGGCCAAGCTGAAGCGCAGTGTCACTTCTGTATGGAAACGTATAGCTATTCTGAAGCAGAATTGGAAGCCTTTATCGATGAAATCAAGTTATAATCGCGGGAGTCGACCTGAACATGGTCGACCAACAAAAAAGACGTTAAAAACAAAACCTGTATTAGTTGTACTAGGTTTGTTGTTAGCTGGTAACCTTTTATGGTTTATCGCTTGGTTAATACCGAACGGACCTTCTGGAAGAAATGAAGAAGTAGCTTCTGTTGACGGAAATCCCATTACACGTGAGGACTGGCTAGTTGCAATGGAAGAGCAATATGGTCAAGAAACTCTTTTGGAATTGGTGAATTCTGAAGTGATGGAAACGGCTGCTAAAAAGTACGATATCACCGTGAGTGAAGAAGAAATCGACTTAGAATTAGCACTTATCCGGTCGGCTCAAGATGCTTCTGATTCTTCTCTTCAATCCTTAAATGGTGAGATTCAAAGACAAAAAATCCGTTCTCAACTCATATTAGATAAGGTTTTAACGAAAGACATCGTGATTAATGACGACGAAATCGAATCCTTTTTTAAAGAAAATCAAGCGCTCTATAATATTCCGACAACTTACCGAACACGAATGATGATTCTCCCGACTGCTGATGAAGCAAAATCGGCAGTTAAGGAACTCGAAAATGGTTCTTCTTTTGATGTATTGGCAAGAGAACGGTCACTAGATCGTGCATCTGCTAGTTTAGGGGGCGATATTGGATACATTACGTCCCAACAGGAAAATATGGATCTAGCCATTATCGATGCAGCCACCAATCTAAAAGCAGGCGAGTGGAGCGACTCTATTAATCTAGAGGATGGGCGAATTGCTGTTGTTTATGTAGAAGACGTAGCTGAGGGGAAATCATTTAAATACGATCAAGTAAAAGATCATATTAAACGTGAGTTAGCGCTTGAGCAATTACCTCAATCGGTATCACCAGAGGCTTTTTGGAAGGAATTCGACGCCGAATGGTTTTATAGTGAGTAAAATCTACTCTTTGAATTCAATGTTACAAGATTCGAAGAAAGAGTCTGCTTCAAAATCGCTTCGATGAGCTTTAAAATGCGAATAGAGCATACTAAGTGAGCAGTTTTCTGAAGTCTTTCAGAAGACTGCTTTTGTTGACAGAATATAATAATTATTGATACGATTGCATATAATAAAACCCATTAACATACTTGGGATTAGGAGTGAGCGCATGGTTCGCATTGGTAATTCAGTTACGGATTTAGTAGGAAAAACCCCTATCGTAAAGTTGAATCGTTTAACGGGTCCTGAAGACGCAGAAATTTACTTAAAACTAGAATATTTTAATCCGGGGAGTAGCGTGAAAGACCGTATTGCCCTTTCAATGATAGAAGCAGCAGAAAACAACGGAGATATTAAAATCGGTGATACCATCATTGAACCAACAAGTGGGAACACAGGAATCGGGATTGCAATGATTGCAGCCGCTAAAGGCTATAAGACGGTTTTAGTTATGCCGGAAACCATGAGTTTAGAGCGACGCAACTTGCTTAGAGCGTATGGAGCTGACCTAATATTAACTCCTGGACCAGACGGCATGAAAGGCGCAATTGCTAAAGCTACAGAATTAGCAGAAGAAAATGGCTGGTTTATGCCACAACAATTTAACAATGAGGCAAACCCTGAAGTGCACCGATTAACAACAGGTCCTGAAATTGTAGAAGCGATGGATCAGTTGGATGCTTTTATTTCTGGAATTGGCACAGGTGGAACGATTACTGGTGCAGGTGGTGTCCTGAAAAAGAACTTCCCGGGAATTGAAATTATTGCAGTTGAACCAAAAGACTCTGCAATTCTATCAGGTGGTCAACCAGGACCGCATAAAATTCAGGGGATTGGTGCTGGATTTATCCCTGAAATTTTAGACACAAAAATTTACGATACAATCATTCAAGTATCGAATGAGGACGCTTATGAAACGGCACGTAAAGTCGCACGTGAAGAAGGTATTTTAGGTGGCGTTTCTTCAGGTGCTGCTATATATGCGGCAGTTGAAGTAGCGAAAAGACTAGGTAAAGGGAAAAAAGTCTTGGCTATTCTTCCATCAAACGGTGAACGTTATTTAAGTACACCACTTTATCAATTTGAAGATTAATTTATGACATTTAGGGAGGGAACGGAAACGTTCTCTCTTTTTTAATTCCCGTAAATTATTCATCAAATCCCGTAAGATTATTTGATAATCCCGTAATTTCGAAGGCTAATCCAGTAAAATTAGATCCGAATTCCGTAAAATAGCGATGTATAAATAAAAATTGACACTTCAACCTATACCCTCTCCATTTACCCTTGAGCAATATATACGTACTCCTCAGTATGTTACTTGCTTCACTAATAGTTTTTAATTCTGTTAAAAAAATGAATTTTTGAATGTGGTGGCTGAAATGGAAAATGAGCCAGACGAATTCTAGAATAGCACTTTCGAAATGGAAAATGGTCCACTCGAAGTCTAGAATGTAACAAGTGAAATCTTGAATCCGCTCAAATCAAATCGCCTCAAACGACGAACTGCGCTTTTTTTGTAGCGTTTTAACAGCGATTCACGATAAGATGTTAGCAACAATGGTATTCAGGAGGAGTTTGAATATGGAGCGTGTCCCATTACATACAGCATCTATGTCTTGTTCAAAAGATGAGTTTTATGATGCATACAAAGAACTAACGAAAAATGAATCACATCATATATTACTTGAAAGCGGAAGAGGCGGGCATTTATGTGTAGCTGGTTGGAATCCGTTAGCTGTTGTGCAATCTGTTCATGGAGGTTTACAGATTGAATGGCGAGACGGTTCATCCGAAAATCGAATGGGAGAACCCTTACATTTAGTAGAGCAATTAGTTGCTGAACATGGATTTGCTCATCAAGCTCATTTGCCTGACTTCCAAGGAGGAGCCGCTGGTTTTATAACCTATGATTACGCTCGTCAAATCGAAGTGTTGCCAAATGAAACAGAAGATGACTTAGAAATTCCAGACATTTACTTTTACTTGCTTGATCAATGGGCAGTTTTAGATGTAACGAAAGAACAACTTCATTTAATGGGTTTGGCATCTAGTCCATCTAACGTAGATGAAGATATCGAACGGTGGAAAATGGCTGTGAAACAAGGCTTTGAAACACGAATCTTTTCACCCGGTGTTGGAACTGAAGTTAGAGAAGATCATGCAGAGCTACATGTATCTGTAACTGGTCCTGTATTTGAAGAGGCTGTGAGACGAATTCAAAGGTATATTGAGCAGGGCGATGTATTCCAAGTGAATCTATCGGTTCGGCAGTCGAAAGCGTTATCCGTGTCACCAATTTTGATGTATGAGGCGTTACGCTCCTTTAACCCATCTCCATATATGGCTTTTATTCAGTCACCTGATTTTGCGGTCGTTTCAGGGTCACCTGAACTACTTGTTAAGAAAAAAGGCGAAGAATTATCGACAAGACCGATTGCTGGAACGCGTCCTCGTGGAAAAGATGAAGCGGAGGATGAAAGGCTTGCAAAAGAATTAATTGATAACGAAAAAGAACGTGCAGAGCACGTTATGTTAGTTGACTTAGAGCGCAATGACCTAGGTCGTGTATCCGCGTATGGATCGGTCGAAGTGAATGAATTCATGGTCATCGAAAAGTATTCACACGTGATGCACATTGTTTCGAATGTAAGAGGGACACTAGCACCAAATACTTCAAATGCAGAAGTTGTTCGTGCGGTATTCCCAGGTGGGACCATCACTGGCGCTCCTAAAATTCGTACGATGGAAATCATCGAAGAGTTAGAACCTGTTCGACGTGGATTGTACACAGGCTCAATTGGTTGGTTCGGTTACAACGGTGATTTAGAATTTAACATTGTCATTCGCACGGCCTTTATTAAAGATGGCATAGCGCATATCCAAGCTGGAGCGGGAATTGTTATTGACTCAATCCCAGAGAATGAATATATTGAATCGTTAAATAAAGCGAAAGCGGTTTGGCAAGCGAAAGCGATGGCAGAAGGAGTGGGTAGTGTATGATTTTAATGATTGATAATTACGATTCATTCACTTATAACCTCGTACAATATTTTGGGGAGCTTGGTCAAGAGCTTGTAGTTATAAGAAATGATGAATTAACACTTGGTGAAATCGAAAAGATGAACCCGGCTATGATTGTTGTTTCACCAGGTCCGTGTAGCCCGAACGAAGCAGGGATTAGTTTACAAGTGATTGAACACTTCGCAGGGAACATCCCGATTTTCGGTGTCTGTCTCGGACATCAATCGATCGGACAAGCTTTCGGCGGGAAAGTAATTCGTGCTGAAAGATTAATGCACGGGAAAACCTCCCTCATGCATCATGATGGCAAAGGGGTTAATGCAGGGATGCCAAATCCTTTTCACGCGACACGCTATCATTCGTTAATCGTAGAAAAAGAAAGTTTACCTGACTGTTTAGAAGTCACTTCGTGGACGGATGAAGGGGAAATTATGGGACTTCGACATCGTGAATTAGCGGTAGAGGGTGTCCAATATCATCCGGAATCGATTATGACCGAACAAGGCAAAAAGTTATTACAGAACTTTATTCATACGTATTGCCATATGGCAAAGAAGCAGGAAGTGTAATGTGGGCATGGATGAACGGGGAATTTATCAAAGCGGAAGATCTTCGCATTTCCCCGTTTGACCACGGCTTTTTATATGG
>JBFIXW010000012.1:0-32591 GCA_041605715.1 Paenisporosarcina sp. | reverse complement strand
TGTATGATGAGCAAGATGAATTTGCTAACAGTTTGAAAAATCTTCGCATTGATGAAAATCGTGCTCGTACAAAGCTTGATGAATTAAAGCGCTTATTGCATGAAACAGACAGAATGTTACATAAAGCAAATATGCCTGGAATTCCTGAAGAGATGGATGTTCGTCTAGAAGAAGCTGAGGAACATATTTACCTTGTCATGCAAAGCTTGCAGGAAGTACCACTGAATATGAAATTAGTGGATTCCTACTTAACAAAAGCTGATAAATGTATACATGAAGTTCATGAGAAATCCAAAGAAATGCTAGAAAATGTACTATTAATTGAACGGATTATTCAGTATGGAAATCGATACAGAGCGACCCATCCTCAAATGAATCAACGTTTACTCGAGGCTGAAGCCGCATTTAGACAACTACGATACACGAAAGCGCTCGAGGAAGCCGCTACTGCAGTGGAAGAAGTGGAACCTGGTGCAATGAAACGAATCGAAGTGCTTGTCAAAGAAGATGCTTGGCGTTCATAATAGGAGCATCATTAACCACCACACAAGATTCTTGTGGGTGGTTTTCTTTTCGAAAGGAAGAGTGCAGTTGAATTATATGGATCATAGCGCCACTACCAAGCCACGTAAAGAAGTGCTTGATACTTTTATTAAAGTAAACGAGAACTATTATGGGAATCCTGCTTCTATCCACGAAATGGGCGTAGAAGCAAATGCTTTATTGGACAGAGCGCGCTCACAAATTGCAACGATGTTAGGTACAGAAAATCATAAGGTTATTTTTACTTCTGGAGGTACTGAATCTAATCACTTTGCCATAACAGGAATCGCAAAAGGATTAAAAAGGCGAGGTTCACATATAATTACCTCGAAAATTGAACATCCTTCTGTCCTGGAAACAGTTAAGCAATTAGAAAATGAAGGCTTTGAAATCGACTACTTAGAAGTGAACAAAGATGGGATCGTATCTATAGAAGATTTAAAAACGAAGCTCAAAAAAGAAACTGTACTGGTAAGTGTTATGCACATTAATAATGAAATTGGCTCAATTCAACCAATCGTAGAATTAGCTGAGCATGTGAAGAAAAATAGTCGTGCGATTTTTCATGTAGATGCAATTCAAAGCTTTGGCAAATATCCTGTAAATTTTAACTCTTTAGGAGTTGATATTTTATCTCTTTCAGGCCACAAAATAAATGGACTTAAAGGTACGGGGATTGTTGCATGGAAAACTGATATCACCTTTTTTCCTGTATTAGTCGGTGGTGGACAAGAGTATGGCTTACGAAGTGGAACAGTTGCTGTTCCTCAAGCAGTCTCATTAGCCAAAGCGATGAGACTCACATACGAGAACCTCGCACATGCTTATTCGCAATATGCAAAATGGGCCACTGAACTAAGAGAGTATTTAAGTGAATTCCCATCTATAAAAATTATTTCTCCTTCAGATGGCGCTGTTCATATTTTGTCCTTCAGTGTGCGAAATATGAAAGGTGAAGTATTAATAAATGCGCTTCAAACTAGAGGGATAATTGTTTCAACATCCAGTGCATGTTCTTCACGACAAGTAGCGACTAGTCATGTGATTGAAGCATTAAAAATTGCAGATGACTATAAAAAAGGTGTGCTTCGAATCAGTTTTGGTTATGGCATGGAGGATCAACAAATTCAAGATTTTAAATTTCAGTTTAAAGAAATAATGAAGCAGTTAAAAGGAGAATAATACACAATGAATTGGAAAGAAATATTAATACGTTATGGTGAACTATCAACTAAAGGTCGCAATAGAAATGCATTTACCGGGAGACTTCGTGATAATATCCGCTATGCGTTTGCAGATTTACCTAAAATGGAAATAATTACTGAGCGTGATCGTATGTTTATTCGACCAAATGAGGATGAAACGATGAAGGAAGTTTTGAGTCGCTTGCCACATATATTTGGGATCCAATCCTTTAGTCCGGTTGCATCTTGTAGTTTGGACTTAGAAGATATTAAAGATACAGCTGTGCGTGTTGTTCAAGCAATCGAGCGTGAAGGCAAGACATTTAAGGTAACAGTGAAACGTTCTTATAAACCATTCCCTTTAGAGACCAATGAATTACAGCTTTTAGTTGGTTCACATGTTTTGCGCAATTTCCCTGAAATCAAAGTTCAAATGAAGAAACCAGATATTGAACTTCGTGTAGAAATTAGACGTGAAGGAGCATATATGACAGCTGAGGTCATCCAAGGAGCTGGTGGATTACCTATTGGTTCCAACGGTAAATCGATCTTGATGTTATCTGGTGGAATCGATAGTCCAGTTGCTGGTTATCAAATGTTAAAACGTGGTGTTAGACTTGATGCAATCCACTTCCATAGTCCTCCTTATACAAGTGATCGTTCAAAAGAGAAGGTCATGGATTTAGCTGAAAAATTAAGTCGTTTTGGTGCATCTGTAAAGTTACATATCATTCCTTTTACAGAAATCCAAGAAGAAATTCAAAAACAAATTCCTGAAAATGTGTCAATGACCACTACTCGTAGAATGATGCTTAAGATTGCAGACCGAGTCAGAGAAGAAACGGGTGCGTTAGCTATTATTACAGGAGAAAGTTTAGGTCAAGTGGCTAGTCAAACGTTAGAAAGTTTAACGGCCATTAACGCGGTAACAAATACACCCATATTAAGACCTTTAATAGCGTTTGATAAACAAGATATCATCACAATTGCTCAAGAAATCGATACTTATGAAGTGTCTATTCGTCCATACGAAGATTGCTGTACCATCTTTACACCAGCTAGTCCAAAAACAAAACCAAAATTAGAAAAAGTTGAATTTTATGAGAGCTTTAAATCTTTTGATGAGATGCTTGAAAAAGCTGTTACCAATCGTGAAATAAGTGTTTATCCAATTAAAAAGACCGACAAATTTTCCGATTTACTGTAATTCCATGAATTACTATTTTCCATGTGTGCATGAAAATGAGCGAATCGCACATTCTATCTTCACAAGGAGGTGACACACATGGCAAATCAAAGTTCAAATCAATTAGTAGTTCCGGGTGTGAAACAAGCTTTAGATCAAATGAAATATGAAATTGCTCAAGAGTTTGGCGTACAGCTTGGACCAGATGCTACAGCGCGTGCTAACGGATCCGTTGGCGGAGAAATTACTAAGCGTTTAGTGCAAATGGCAGAGCAATCATTAAACGGTTACTCAAAATAATGGTATTAAGGGCCGGTAGCTTCTGCTACCGGTTTTTTTCTTTTTGAGTACCATAATGTACATTATCTTAGCCTAAAAAGTTTTTTAGGTGAAAAGTAAATATTTACAGCTCTGCAACGAACAATACGTGAGAAGGTTTATGAAAATAATTTATTAAATTTACATTCCTTAAAAAGGACTCTATAATAAATTTATTATTTCGAGAGTCAAAAGGAATGAGGTGGAATATTGTCAAATGGTCAAAAAGGCGTTATATGGGCAACAGGTGCTTATGTCGTATGGGGAGTTCTGCCGATATATTGGAAAACGTTACAACATGTTCCGAGTGCTGAAATATTAACTAGTCGCGTATTATGGGCATGCTTGTTTACGCTTATTATCGTTATTTTAATGGGGGATCTTTCAACACTTCGAAATGATTTAATTGCCTTATGGAGAAATAAAAAAGCATTTTGGAGTTTGTTTAGTGCTTCCTTGTTAATAACAGCAAATTGGTTTTTATATATTTGGGCAGTAAATTCAAGTCATATGGTTGAAACAAGTTTAGGTTATTACATAAATCCATTGGTTTCAGTATTATTAGGTATTTTCTTTTTAAAAGAAAGATTGACAAAAGCCCAGTTAGCTGCTTTTTTTATAGCGGCAATCGGTGTCTTAATTTTGACAGTTTCTTATGGAAGATTTCCGTGGTTAGCTTTCACACTAGCCCTTAGCTTTGGTTTATATGGATTAATGAAAAAGACGATCAAATTGGATGCACTTAGAGGTCTTACGATTGAAACCATGTTTGTATTGCCCTTTGCCATTATCTTTTACGTGTATTTATTTATAAATGGAAAAGCAGTTTTATTTCATGACAGTATTCAAACTGATTTCTTATTACTATTGACTGGGGCAGCAACGGCTATACCTTTACTGTTATTTACAAAAGGCGCACAAAATATTCCATTATATATGATTGGTTTCTTACAATATATTGCTCCTACATGTATGTTGGTTTTAGGTGTCATTTTATATGGCGAGTCATTTACTTTAATTGATATGATTTCATTTTCGTTTATATGGTTTGCGTTAATTCTCTTTACTGTTTCTAAAGTTCTAGAAGCAAGAACTCGAAGACAAAAAACATGAACAGCTAGAAAAAAAGCAGCCGAGAAATGACTCTCGGCTTAAATTGTAGACAAAACAATAATAGTTAATTTATCACAAAAAATTCGAATTGTTTTACAATAAAAAAAGTGGTCGGCTTTTTCTTTCGCTTTCCGCGGACGAAACGCAAGCCTCCTCAGCATAGCTGTCATGGACAGCTATGCCTGTGGGGTCTCGCGTATTTCGTTTTTCCGCAGGAGTCTTCAGAATTAGCCGACCATTTGCATACTAAATTGTTTACCGAGTATCGATTACAGATTATGATAGCTAAGAAAAACTTAACAAATAGGTAATATGGAATTAATATAATCAATTGTATATATCTTAATATACAGGCTGAAACGATCATTAATTCATAAAGATTTCTGTTGATTGGAATGGAGCCGGCGACTCCAGCGGAATCAGCAGATGGTTTGTGCACCGAAAGCGAAGCGGCAGGTGCAAGAACTGAAGACCCTGGACTGAGCTTCGCGAGTAAGCGGCTGAAGTCTTGCCCGCTGAAAGCGTCCGGCGTAATGTAAATCAACAGTTTCATTTGTCTAAAGGCTGAGCAGGCGAGATATTCTCGTCTGCATTTATTTTATAGATATGTTCTTCTTACTTTTTCCCAGAAAGAATTATTCTTTAATTTAACCGTTTTTACGACTAAATCGCTAAGTTGAATTTTTACTGCATCTACATGTTGAATGCTCAGCGATTCATTATCCATCCCCATTGTTGGGAAAACATTTCCATTTTGCTGTAGTTTTAATGTTAAGGTTCGTTGACCGCTTAATATAAAAGAAGATCCTAACGTTCTAAATTTATTGCTATTAACAGAGGCCAGTTCAGATACTTGTAAACAAGGAAGTAGCGGATCCACTACAGCTCCATTTACTGACTTATTGTATGCAGTACTACCAGTCGGAGTAGCAATAATCATCCCGTCTCCTCGGAATGTTTCAAAATGTAAATTATCAATATGGACATCTAAAACGAAGGTCTTCGTAATATTTGAACGAATACTGAATTCATTTAAACAATAAAAAGCTGGATTCTCATCCACAAATACTTGTAAGATAGGATAGCGACGTACTTCTATTTCCGCATTTTGAACATCACGAATCATGTTTTCTAAGTCGTTAAAGTGAAAATCGCAATACATACCGAGAGCACCAGTTGTGGAAATACCTGCGTATAAACAATCCTGTCTAAAACCAGTTTTTCGAACAGCTTGTAAAAACGCCCCATCTCCACCCAAACTCACAATAATGTTGGCATCATTTTCATCTTCAACAACCGAAAATCCAAATTTGTGTATGGTATCAGAAAGTGTTTTTTTATTGGCTAAAGAAGCCTCATCGTGTTTTGAATAAATAAATATATGTTTACGTTCAGACATGTATTTTGGCCCCTTTAAAGAATTCTTGTCGTTATTTTAGCATGTTCTGAAACATTTCGACACGATATTCGTATAACTTATTGTAGAAAGTAAGGAGGAAAAAGATTTATGAACACAAAACGTTGGATTGCATTAGGTGCGGCTGCACTCTTACTAGGAATTTCACTAGTCGTCAATATGGCGTCACTAGCTTTTAGCAACAATTGGTCGAGCAGTTTTGAAGAGATGCTAGCTATTCCAGAATCAGAATTTACTGAAACGGTTCTAGAAGATGGTAATCTGGACGAAAAAATTGCTGTTTTAACAGTGGATGGCGTTATTCAAGATACAGGAAGTGCTAATACATTGTTTGGAGCTGTGGGTTACGATCATCAGTTCTTTATGAATCAACTTCAAACGATAAAAGAAGATGAATCAGTTAAAGCAGTTGTTTTGCAAGTTAATTCTCCTGGTGGTGGAGTTGTAGAATCTGCACAAATTTACGATAAGATTGTAGAGATTCAAGAAGAAGTTGGTGTACCATTCTATGTTTCAATGGGAAGTGTGGCAGCTTCAGGAGGATATTACATATCAGCTCCAGCAAATAAGATTTTTGTGAATAAGGAAACACTAACAGGGTCGATTGGTGTCATTATGGAAAGTATCAACTACGGAGATCTAGCTGAAAAATATGGCATTGATTTTGTAACTATTAAAACAGGTCCTTACAAAGATATTATGAGTCCAACTCGTGATATGACTGAAGATGAACGTGCAATGCTACAAGAAATGATCAATGATTCCTATGAGTCGTTTGTCGACATTATCGAAGAAGGTAGAGGCATGACGGAAGCAGAAGTAAAAGCTGTTGCTGATGGTCGAATTATGAATGGTCGTCAAGCTATTGAAGCAGGTTTAGCGGATGAAACTGGTTATTTAGAAGATGTGATTGCAGCAGTCAGAATAGATTTTGATTTATCGAACGCTCAAGTGATTGAATATGGTTATTCCCAAGATTTAGCCAGCTTATTCTCATTAAAAGCACAATCATTATTTGGAGGCAACATTGAAAATCAATTAATAGGTAAATTGCTTTCTGATTACCATGCACCAAGAATGATGTACATTTACGGTGAGAAGTAAGGAGGATGACACAATGAACGAATCTCAAGAAACAATTATTTCAAATGGACATACATCCAATTCTCAAGTTCAAAAAAATCCGGCACAATTTGAAATGTATGATCGATTTGTTCAAAAGCCAGCCGGTTTTTGGACTCGTTTTTGGGCTTATTTAATTGATTTAATTGTGATTTCATCCATAACAAGCATATTTGTCTACCCATTATTCCGTATTTTTGAATGGGATTTACAAGGGACTACTTGGTATGCACCAATTGGAATCATCACGAGTCTCATTTTCTATTTATACTTTATCTTAATGACTGTGTTCTTCAGACAAACGGTAGGGAAAATGATTTTTGGCATACGAGTGATTTCTATAAAACAAGATGAGCTTTCTTTTTCTACTATACTATTTAGAGAATGGATTGGTCGTTTCTTTTCAGCAACAATATGGCCACTTTACTGGCTAGTTGGTTTTACTCCAAACAAACAAGGTGTTCACGATTTTATCGCGGACACAATGGTGATCCATGAACAAGCGTTTGAAAAGAAAACTTTCCGAAGAGTGATTGCTACTGAAAGGTCGACTGAGTTGCCAGAAACAAACTCGATTTAGTAAGATAGAACAAAAGGAGGCGTTATCTTGGTACAAGTTACATTTAAACATGAACCCATAACACTTATCGGAACTGAAGTGAACATTGGAGATAGTGCGCCAAATTTCACTGTTTTAGCAAACGATCTAAGTCCAATAACCCTGGAAGATTCGAGAGGTAAAGTACGTTTAATCAGCGTTGTGCCTTCATTAGATACTGGTACATGTGATGCTCAAACGCGCAAATTTAATGAGAGTGCGTCTGATCTTGGAGAGAACGTTGTGATTTTAACGATTTCTAATGATCTACCATTTGCCCAAAAACGTTGGTGTGCAGCTGCAGGAATTGACGCAGTACAAACACTTTCGGATCATCGAGATTTATCATTCGGTGAAGCTTTTGGAGTAGCGATTAAAGAATTACGTTTACTTACTCGTGCCATTTTCGTAGTCGATACAAATGATAGAGTGACGTATGTTGAATATGTACCAGAAGCGACTGAACACCCAAATTATGAAAAAGCAATCGAAGCTGTTAAAGCTCTTACAAGTTAATGCGACTAAACCCACTCGAGAACTTTGAGTGGGTTTCCCATTTGCATGAAAGTAACAATTACATTTTATAAGGAGTTATATATGAACACTTCATTGGAACAATTATTTACGTTTATAGATACACAAGCGAAACAAATGCAAAGTGATGAAAATATCACTTATATCGAAGGTGTTTTAGAGACTACAGAACTTTGGTTAGATGGAGACATCTCCCCCAAAGTGAATCAAATTGAAAAAGAAGATATTCGAAAAGCAATTCAATTGGCCATTTTAAAAGGCATGAAAGAACATGTACAGCCTCATCATCAGATGACACCGGATTCACTTGGATTACTGGTTGGGTACTTTGTGGATTTATTAACTAAAAATAAAGAGCAAGTATCTATTTTAGATCCAGCAGCTGGAACGGGGAACCTGTTATTTACGGTTCTAAACTTTTTACAAGGAAAAGCAATTTCTTCGGCAGTAGAAATTGATGACATGCTTATACGTCTATCAGCTTCAACTGGTGATTTATTGCAACATCCTGTTACGTTATATCGACAAGATGCCCTACAACCTTTGATGATTGACCCGGTAGATGTCGTTGTTAGTGATTTGCCTGTTGGATACTATCCAGATGAAAAAACGGCTTCAAGTTATGAATTAAAGGCAAAGGAAGGCATGTCATTTGCCCATCATTTAATGATTGAACAGTCTATCCGTCACACTGTAGATGGTGGATATCTCGTATTGTTAGTCCCTCAAGGGATTTTCGAATCTAATCAAGCAAAAGAGCTACACACATATTTTTCTAAACATGCATGGATGCAAGCCGTCATTCAATTGCCGACGAATTTGTTTAAAAATGAAGCGCACGCAAAAAGTCTTCTTGTAATTCAAAAAAAATCGGCAGACTTAAAGCAACCGAAAGAAGTCCTTTTAGCCAAAGTCCCTAATATGTCTAACAAAGAAGCCATGTCTTTGTTTTTTGAAAAAGTAAACATATGGTATGAAGAAAACACTAGTAGATAGTTGCTCGTCCCATTTTTCCACTGTACAATTACCATAACAGTGGAAAAGGGGCGTTTTTTATGGTCAAAATTATAGCAATAAATGCTGGAAGTTCATCATTGAAATTCCAACTACTTCAAATGCCTGAAGAAGAGGTCATTGCAAAAGGATTAATAGAACGCATTGGCTTAAAAGATCCGATCTTTTCGATGACGACAAATGGAGAAAAAATAGAACTTATTCAACCTATTCAAAACCATCAAGATGCCGTGAAAATTCTTTTACATATGCTTGTTGAACAAAAGGCGGTTTCATCTTTAAATGACATTGATGGTATCGGACATAGATTAGTACATGGTGGAGAAGACTTCAGCGATTCGGTATTAATTACGGAGGATGCAATCGCTCATTTTGAAATACTATCCGACCTAGCACCTTTACATAACCCCGCTAATATAACAGGAATTAAGGAATTTCAAAAAGCACTTCCACAAGTGCCAGCAGTAGCAGTATTTGATACCGCGTTCCATCAAACGATGCCTGAAAGCTCGTTTTTGTACTCGATCCCATATGATTACTATAAAAAATATGGAATACGTAAATATGGATTTCATGGTACCTCCCATAAATATGTTTCAGGCAGAGCAGCTGAATTACTAAATCGTCCAATTGAATCGATTCGATTAATTTCCTGTCATCTCGGAAATGGAGCTAGTATCGCTGCAATTGACGGTGGTCAATCAATTGATACATCTATGGGGTTTACACCATTAGCAGGTGTAACTATGGGAACACGATCAGGAAATTTAGACCCAGCACTTATTCCATTTATCATGGAGAAAACAGATAAGAGTGCAGAAGAAGTATTAGACGTTTTGAATAAAAAGTCGGGCATGTTAGGGGTTTCCGGTTTCTCGAGTGATCTACGTGATATTGAAGTAGAAGCTTCTAATGGAAATTCAAGAGCTCAGCTAGCCTTAGATGTTTTTGCGAGCAGAATTCATAAATACATTGGATCATATGCCGCACGAATGAATGGAGTAGACGCAATCATTTTCACTGCGGGAATAGGTGAAAACAGTGATGTCATTCGCGAGAAAGTTTTAGCAGGTCTGCAGTTTATGGGGGTATATGTGGATCCGGACTTAAACAAAATTCGAGGCAAAGAAGCGTTTGTTAGCTATCCGCATTCACCTGTAAAAGTGATCGTGATTCCAACAAATGAAGAAGTCATGATTGCGAGAGATACGGTACGATTAGCCAATTTATGACATGAAAAATCCCGAGGGTTTATGCCATCGGGATTTTGTATTTACTCGTGTTCGTCAGTACGGACAACCAATACGTCACATTTGGCAGCTCGTACAATATATTCTGATACACTGCCGATTAAAAAACGCTCGACTGTACTTAGTCCTGTTGCACCACAAATAATTAAATCAGCTTCTACTCTGCTAGCCAAGTCTTTAGCAATAACTGACTTTGGTGAACCATAATCTACAATAACATTCACCTTTGTAACACCAGCTGCTTCAGCTTCTTTTTTATATCCATCCAAAAGTTCTTTTGCAAAAGACTGAGCTTTGTCGGCAATGGAGCGATCGTAAGCTTCAACTGCAGCAAATGATCGAGTATCGATCACGTTTGCTAAGTTCAATGTAGCATCGTTACGCTTAGCAATTGCAACTGAATTTTTGAAAGCCCATTCTGCTTCTTTTGAACCGTCTACCGCTACTAAAATATGCTTATAAGTGATTGACATTCAAATTCCTCCTTTATTTATTCTATAAGATATTATTCGACAAGTAAGCTTAAAATCCTTTTGTCAAGACTATTTATTTTGTTATTTTAAAAACATTTTTAGATAGGAATAGGTAAAGTATTGAACTACCTGTAAAAATGAGCATCCCAGGAGAAAACGTCTGAGGAATCATTAAATAGACAACACTCATACTAGCAAATGTGAAAATTGCAGCAAGATTTAATTGATATGAACCACTAACTACTTTTAATAGTACATCCTCTGAAATAATCCCTTTTTTGATTAATAAATAATCTGTCACTAATATGGCAGAAAGAGGAATAATACCAGCCCCTAAATAAGAAATGAAATAAGAAGCTTCAGAAGCTAAAGTTGGGAAACAACTAAAGGTAATACCAACTACACCAAAAAGAAGTGAGCTCCTAATGCGTCCAAGTGACGGCCATGTATTCAGTAAACTGAAACTTCCCGTATAGGCATTTCCAATATTGATTGAAATCATGGCAAGTAAGCCACTGAAGGTAATAAATAACCCAACTAATACATGAGGAGCACTTTCACTTAATACAACAAAGGGATTAGTTGAATTAAAATAGGAACCAACAAGTGTACCAATAAGTGCTGTCATAAAGTAACCAGCTGCATTCCCAACAAACATTCCAGTAAATCCATGCTTAGCGGTTTTTGCATACCTTGTCATGTCACTTGAAGCACTAACACCAGAGACAAACTGGACAAATGCTAAACTCATATAGAAAACAAAAGGTCCCCATTGAAACGAGGTAAATGAAGCAACTTCACTATTCTCAAAAAATATTTGAGATAAAATCACATACAGCATAAGACTTTGACCAATCAAAAGAACAGGCAGAAATAGTCTCGTTATTTTCTTGACTGCGTCATATCCGACAAGAGCCAAATACGCCATAATACCTGATGTACAAATAGCAAGTATTGGGAATGGTATTTCTATCTTAAAAAAATTAGAGATAACAGTTTGTAATATGAATGTGCCACCAATTGTTTGCACACTAAACCAATATAATGAGGTGATCACTCGAATAGGCGAAGCGATTTTAGTTGCAAGCCATGAGCCAGTAAAAGCCCTAACGATGTATTGTCCAGGTAAACCATATAATGCACCAGGTATAGATAGAGCTGAGACTAAGAGGAAAGCTAAAAGTGCTCCAATCCATACTGCTAAAAACGCTGCTTGCCACGGTAAGTTTCCTTGAGTTACAGCTAATGTCGGAACTAAAAAGTTTCCTGCATTTACTGAGAAAGCGAATGTTATAATTGCATATTCTTTCCAACTGGATTGTTTAAGAGATAAGGGAACGGGTTCTAACCCGAATTTTTCGAATTTACTCGTATTCACATGATCCATCTTATAAAACACCGTCTTTCTATTATCAGAAATATTGAAAAATCAATTCTCGAAATATTTTTAAAGCCATTTTCAATTATATCTGATAGAATGGATTTGCTTTGAGATATTTTATTGATGTCAGCATATCTGACTTATGATTATGAATCTATATATACACACAGGAGGGTTTTTCAATGAAAATTGGAGTGCCAAAAGAAATAAAAAATAACGAAAATCGTGTTGCAATGACACCAGCTGGTGTTGTCAATTTATCTGTATTTGGTCATGAAGTATTTATTGAATCAGGTGCAGGTCTAGGTTCTGGTTTCACTGATGAAGCATATGAATCAGCTGGCGCAACAATTGTTGCAACTGCAAGTGAAGCTTGGGCTAAAGATATGGTTATGAAAGTGAAGGAGCCAATTGCTTCAGAATATGGTTACTTCTCAGAAGGACTTATTTTGTTCACATATTTACATTTAGCACCTGAGCCAGAATTAACAAAAGCTCTAGTTGATAATAAGGTCGTTGGTATTGCGTATGAAACAGTTCAATTACCGAATAACTCATTGCCATTGTTAACTCCAATGAGTGAGGTAGCGGGTCGTATGTCTACACAAATCGGTGCACAATTCTTAGAAAAAATCCACGGTGGAATGGGTATTCTTTTAGGTGGAGTTCCTGGTGTTTCTCGTGGGAAAGTAACGATTATTGGTGGAGGAATTGCTGGAACGAACGCTGCACGTGTTGCAGTAGGTATGGGGGCAGAAGTTACGATTATCGACTTGAGTCCAGATCGTTTACGCCAATTAGAAGAATTATTTGGTCGCGATGTTCAAACATTGATTTCAAATCCATTCAATATCGCAGAATCTGTTAAAGACTCTGATTTAGTTATTGGTGCGGTATTAATTCCAGGTGCAAAAGCTCCTAAATTAGTTACAGAAGAAATGATTATGTCAATGAAACCTGGTTCTGTGGTGGTCGATATTGCGATTGACCAAGGTGGTATTTTGGAAACTTCTGATCGTATTACAACGCATGATAATCCAACATATGAAAAACATGGCGTATTACATTATGCGGTAGCTAATATGCCTGGTGCGGTTCCAAGAACTTCTACAATGGCACTAACTAATGTGACAGTTCCTTATGCAGTTCAAATTGCAAACAAAGGCTATGTACAAGCATGCTTAGATAATAACGCACTTTTAAAAGGTGTAAACACGTTAAATGGTTTCGTAACATACCAAGCAGTAGCTGAAGCTCAAGGTTTGCGATATGTGAGTGTAGATTCTCTTTTAAGCTAATAGTTAGTAAAGAGGCTGGAACAAAACAAAAAACATCAAAATTTCTCAATAAGAAATTTTGATGTTTTTTTGTTTGTGCTAAATTGATTTCCGTTGCGTGGACGCTTTCCGGGCGCACGGCTCGAGCCTGTAGTCTCTCCTTCATGCTATTCCCCTAGGAAAGATGCCAACAAAGAATTTGGTGCTCATCTTTGCGACGAAGCTAGTTTAGCGATGCAACGCACTTTCATGTTTCGAAGCTAGCGCAGCGATGCAAAAACAGGAGCAGATGTTTTACGCACCCTCCACTTCAATTCATCCATAAAGTATCAATTTCTTCATATCGATTTTTTGCCTCATTTAAAGAAATTTCTACTTGAGTCCTAGCCTATTTTAGATTTTATATATAGGAATACGTTATTTTAACTTTAATGACTTTCTATTCTACTGAAAGGATAACCAATTCTTTTGGATATTTCGTTAAAACCTCAACGCCATCTTTCGTCACCACAACATCATCTTCAATTCGAACACCCGTAATACTTGGATCGTAAATTCCAGGTTCGATTGTAAACACCATTCCTTCGCTCAATTCCATCTCATTATTCCCTGTTACTGATGGGAATTCATGTACGGAAATACCAAGACCATGACCTAAGCGATGGGTGAAAAACTCGCCATAACCCGCTTCAGTAATAATATCTCGTGCAATCTTATCTAACTCCATTGCTTTTACACCAGGTTTAACAGCGTCCACTGCAGCTTGTTCTGCTTTGCGTACCGTTTCATAAACCTCTTTTTGCTTAGTTGAAGGTTCACCAAAAGCAACTGTACGTGTAATATCCGAGCAATATCCTTTATAAATAACGCCTAGATCAAATAATACGAGGTCACCTTTTTGGATTTTACGATCACCAGGCTTGCCATGTGGAGAAGCAGTTTTTGGCCCACTTAAAACCATTGTGTCAAATGACATATGGGAGATCCCTTTTTTCTTTAAAGCTAATTCGATTGCCGTTAAAATCTCAAGCTCGGTTTTTCCTTCTGCAATTTCACTTACTCCGACTTCAATTGCATAGTCAGCATATGCAGCTGCTTCACGAAGGATAGCTAATTCGTTTGCGTCTTTTACAACACGCATCGAATTGAGTCGATCATCGAGTCTAGTGAAAGTAACATCTGGGTATAATTCTTGAATAGCTTCTAAACGTTCAACCGTCATATGTGATTTTTCAATAGCTATTTGTAATGGAGTAATTTTTCGGTTTTCTATGGCTTGTTTTAATAATTGCCATGGCTGATCCGTGTCTTGATGTCCGACTACATCAAAATTCCACCCTGCATTTTTTGCATCGGGTACTTCCATTTTAGGAAGAATCATTAGAGGTTCGGCGTCTTGAAAGACTAAAACGCCAAGCAACCGTTCATGAGGATTGCTTCTAAAATCAGAAACATAAAACACGTTATCAGGTGTTGTAATAAAAGCCGCATCTATATTATGC
The DNA here is from genome assembly GCA_041605715.1 of Paenisporosarcina sp. Classification (GTDB taxonomy): domain Bacteria; phylum Bacillota; class Bacilli; order Bacillales_A; family Planococcaceae; genus Paenisporosarcina. Next base: position 17,679 of record JBFIXW010000012.1, on the reverse strand, counting down.
TCTTTTAAATAAGTGGAAATTTGATTGATTTTAGTCATGGTAGCACTCCTTTTTGATTGTTCTCCTAAATAGCATATCAAAAAACAGGATTCCCGGCATTTTTATCGAATTAAGAACAATATCCACAGAAGGAGGTTATAAAAATGTATGTATCTTTCCATGGACATTCAGTTGTCAAAATTAAAACAGGGGACTTTACAATTCTGATTGACCCTTTTATTTCCGGAAATGGCTTAACAGATTTAATTGCTGAAAATGAAAAACCAAATGTTATATTGTTGACTCATGGACATAATGATCATGTCGGTGACACGGTAGCCATAGCAAAGGCTAATAATTCACTCGTTATCGCACCATTTGAACTTGCTGAATACTTAGAGTGGCAAGGAGTGCGAACGCACGGGATGCATATCGGTGGAGCTTACCAATTTGAATTTGGGAAAGTGAAATTTACACAAGCTTTTCATGGTTCATCGTTTGTTACGGAAAATAATGAAATTATTTACACAGGAATGCCAGCCGGTATTTTGTTCTCAGCAGAAGGGAAAACCATTTACCATGCAGGAGATACTGCGTTGTTTGGAGATATGAAACTAATTGGGGAACGTCATCCAATTGATCTTGCTTTTTTACCAATTGGTGATAATTTCACAATGGGAATTGAGGATGCTGCCTATGCAGTTGAGTTATTGAAACCCAAAGCAGTTGTACCGATTCACTACAATACGTTCCCGCCAATAAAACAAGATCCTTCCAAATTTAAAGAATTGGTCAAACTCTCAAACGTTCATATTTGGGAAGCTGGAGATGGAACAGAGATGTAGTGTGTGGCACGGAAAGTCTTTGACTTTTCGTGCGTTTTTTATGGCTGAAAAATGATTCCTTTGTGATACACTAACAATAGAACGATTGTTTGGGAAATAGGTGATGACATGGCAACTAAGCATGAACAAATTTTACAATATATCGAGTCACTACCCGTTGGAGATAAAATCTCTGTGCGACGTATTGCGAAAGAACTTCAAGTCAGTGAAGGGACCGCTTACCGAGCGATAAAGGAAGCAGAATCTCAACGGTATGTGAGTACCATTGAACGAGTTGGTACGATTCGAATTGAAAAGAAAAAGAAAGAAAATATTGAACGATTAACATTTGCAGAGGTCGTCAATATTGTAGATGGTCAAGTGTTGGGCGGGAAAAGTGGTTTACATAAAACATTAACTAAATTTGTAATTGGTGCTATGCAACTAGATGATATGATGCGATATACAGATGCAGGTAGTCTTTTAATCGTTGGAAATCGGACAAAAGCCCATTTTACTGCTTTAAAAGCAGGAGCTGCTGTTTTAATTACTGGAGGATTTGAAGCTTCAGACATGTTAAAAAAATCAGCAGACGAGCTGGAATTACCCATTATTTCAACGAGCTATGACACGTTTACGGTTGCAACCATGATTAACCGTGCGATCTATGATCAATTAATTAAAAAAGAGATTCTGTTTATTGAAGATATTTATGTACCTTATCAAGAAACAGATTTTTTAAAGGTTACAGACGAAGTGAAAAGTTATCACGATCAAAATGCCTTAACAACCCATGGTGGTTTCCCAGTTATCGATGCCAATCAAAAGTTGGTTGGTATTGTTACTGCTAGAGATGTTATTGGGATTGACCATAATGAATCTATAGAAAAAATAATGACCAAAAATCCACTAACTGTATCGATGAAAACGAGTGTTGCAACTGCTGGACATCGAATGATATGGGAAGGCATTGATTTAATGCCGGTAGTAAATGACGCGGGGAATTTAGAAGGTGTTATTAGTAGACAAGATGTTTTGAAAGCATTGCAATTAGCTCAACGACAACCTCAGCATGGTGAAACAATCGATGATATCGTAAAAAGTCAAATGAAGGTTTTAGATGAGAATGATTTAGCAGTAGAATTTACTGTTACTCCACAGATGACCAACCAATTTGGCGCGATTTCTTATGGCGCATTTACAACGCTGCTCGCTGAAGTTGGAAATCATGTTTTAAAGAAAAACAAACGCGGAGATAGTGTTGCTGAAAATATGACCATCTACTTTATTAAGCCGATGCAAATGGATAGTGTCATTACCGTGAAGCCAAGCATTTTAGATATGAGTAGGAAATTTGTAAAAATGGAATTTGATGTTTACCAATCAACTTTACTTGTTGGTAAAGCCATGATGATGTTCCAACTCTTAGAAAGATAGAGATGGAAAAGAAAAAAGTGATGCGGTAATACGCATCACTTTTTATTCAAACGAAATTCTTCTTCTACAAACTGACCATAATGTTTCATGACTTTGGCATAATGAACGATGGTTATTAACCCGATGACAATAAAAATGGCTGAAATGACATATGTTATGGTAGTAGAAAATAAAAAAAGTTGGTTTAAGCCAAAGAAGAAAAGTAAACTTCCAAGTGCAACCATTGCTCGATTGGCATACCATTTTTTTGCAATAGGTAATTCACTTCGCAATTGTTTCACTTTCATGTAAAAGTAAAAAACTGCGGAAATGATTATGAAAAAGACAAAAACTGCATTTATCATCGTAAACCTCCTGGAATATGTGAAACTGTCATAATTGTAACGACATTTCCTAGAAAATGCGAATGGTATTAATTTTAACTTGGAGGGAAATCCCATGAAACGACAAATCATTGACACAATATCTAAGTACGAAACAATCATCATTCATCGCCATGTAAGACCTGATCCAGATGCCTATGGTTCAGCTTTTGGCTTACGCGAAATTTTAAGAGCTACTTATCCAAATAAGAAAGTCTACACTACTGGAGAGCATGAAGAAACGCTCTCATTTTTAACTATGCCTGATAAAGTGACAGATGATCAATTTAAAGATGCACTCGTTATAGTGACAGATACCGCAAACACAGAACGAGTGGATGATCAAAGATATAAAACGGGTGCTTTTTTACTGAAAATTGACCATCATCCGAATGATGATCCTTATGGCGATTTGCTTTGGGTTAATACAGATGCTAGTTCAGCTAGTGAAATGATTTACGACCTTTATGAAGAAGGAAAGAAAGTGGCCGACTGGACGATGTCCGACGAAGCTGCAAGATTGTTATTCGCAGGTATTGTAGGTGATACAGGTCGATTTATGTTCCATAGTACAAGTCGAAAAACGTTTGAAACAGCAGGCGATTTAATTTCTTATAACTTTGATCGAACTAAACTGTTTAATGGAATGTACGAAGTCGATCGTAATTTGTTAAATCTGCAAGGTTATATATATCAGAAATTTGTTATTGATGATAATGGAATGGCGTATGTCAAATTAACAATGGACACATTAAAAGAATTTGGCGTAACGTCGAGTGAAACTTCATTATTAGTTGGATCTCTTGGAAATGTAAAAGGAATTCGAGCGTGGGTTATTTTTATCGAAGAATCAGATCAAATTAGAGTTCGACTTCGTTCGAAAGGTCCGATTATAAATGAATTAGCGAAAGAATTCGGTGGCGGCGGGCATCCCCTTGCTTCAGGAGCTTCGGTTTATTCATGGGAAGAAGCAGATCGAGTAATCGAAAAATTAAAAAGTATATGCCAATAAAAAGAAGGGAGAAAATCAAGTGAATCCAGTTTATCCGCATGTACAAACATCAGCAGATTTATTAAATAGTACGGTACGACTGGAATCACTGATTCCTTTCTTACAAGAACAAAAAGCGACGGCTGTCGCAATTACGAATCGGAGAATGTATGGCACACTTCCATTTTATAAGTCTGTAAAAGCCGCTGGAGTTCATCCTGTCATCGGATTAAGTTGTGACGTTGAATTTTCAGATACGATTAAATTACCTATTCAAGTGTACGCCAAGTCGAATAAAGGGTACCAAAACTTGTTGAAAATAAGTAGTGCCATTGAAGTTAAAGGGTTAGTACAGCTTCCACTAAATTGGTTAAGAGCATATAAAGAAGATTGCGCCATCATCTTAGCAATACCAGATACTGACGATTGGTCGGATAGTCAAATTGAGGAAGTTGTATCCGAAATGAAACAACTCTTTTTAGAAGATGTGTATGCTGGTATAGAAAGACCTGGTGGCATTGTTTCGACTCGTGAAAATTTCATTGTTTCCACTATGAATCAACAAGGAATTCCTGTCATAGCAACACATCATGTTAAATATGAACATGCGGATCATGCATTCTCTTATGAAGTGGCTCAAGCGATTTCTAATGGAGTAAAACTGCAGGATTCATCACGTGTAAAACCAAACCATACGAATTCATACTTGCCAAGTGCTCGGGATTGGATTGAATGGTTTGCGGACCATCCAGAGTGGTTAGATTCTTCTGAAAAACTTTTACATAGTTGTTTAGTGGACATTCCCTTACAAAAAATGTACATGCCTGCATTTCCGGTGACTCCTCCTTTAACATCCGCGGAAGTACTTAAATCACAATGCTTATCTGGGCTTTCCCAACGCTTAGGAAAAGTTTCTCACGAGTATTTTAATCGACTTGACATGGAACTTTCGATTATTAATCAAATGGGGTATGCAGATTATTTCTTAATTGTGGCTGATTTTATGGCTTATGCAAAAGAGAAAAAAATCCTTACTGGACCAGGACGTGGTTCTTCAGCAAGTTCACTCGTTGCATTTTCTTTATTTATCACTCATGTAGATCCATTAAAGTTTGGACTTTTATTCGAGAGGTTTTTAAATCCAGAACGAGTCACGATGCCCGATATTGATATCGATTTTGTAGATAACCGTAGACAAGAGGTTATTCAATACGTAGCACAAAAATATGGTCAAGCTTTTGTCGCGCAAATTATCACGTTCGGTACATTATCAGCAAAAGCAGCTGCTCGTGATGTCGCTCGTGTTTTTGGTTTTAGTAATGACGTATTAGAAATGATTTCAAAACAACTTCCGAATAAAGCTGGGATTTCCTTAAAAGAGGGTATAGACTCCTCGTCTATTCTTAAAAATTGGATAGAATCTGATGCCTTACACAAACGTTGGGAAGAAGTAGCGTTACAATTAGAAGGTTTGCCTAGAAATGGTTCGACTCATGCAGCTGGTGTTGTTTTGTCACCAGTTCCTCTAGTTGAGCTTTTACCTATTGAAGATGGACAAGAAGGAATTTATTTGACGCAATGGCCGATGCAAGATGTCGAGCAGAGCGGTTTGTTAAAAATGGATTTCTTAGGTCTCCGCAATCTCACAATTCTAGATCGAATCCGTTCAATGATTTGGTATGATACAAAAAAATGGTTAGATTTCGAGAAAATCCCTTTAGATGACTCTCAAACCTTTCAGTTGTTGCAAACTGGCGATACAACAGGTGTATTCCAATTAGAATCCGATGGGATGAGACAGGCGTTAATTGATATTAAACCATCTCATTTTAACGATATTGTAGCGGTAAATGCCCTTTATCGTCCCGGACCAATGGAGCATATTGCGACCTATAAGCGTCGAAAACATGGTGAGGAAAAAACGGTTTATCAACATCCGATTTTAGAGCCGATTTTAAGTGACACATACGGGGTAATTGTCTATCAAGAGCAAATCATGCAAATAGCATCACAAATGGCAGGGTTTACTTTTGGTGAAGCTGATATTTTACGAAGAGCCGTCAGTAAAAAGAATAGACAAGTGTTGGATGAGCAACGCCAACACTTTGTTAATAAATCAATGGCTAAAAACTTTACTTCTCATGAAGCTGAGAGCATTTATGATTTAATCGTTCGTTTCGCAGATTATGGATTTCCAAAAAGTCATGCTGTCGCATATAGCATGATTTCGTATCAAATGGCTTATTTAAAAGCCAAGTATCCCGCTTATTTTTATGCTTCTTTATTAACAAGTGCAATCGGCAATAGTGATAAAACGATGAAAATTTTACAAGAAGTTAAACAAAAAAAGATTTCCTTATTACCGCCCTCCCTATTAAATAGTGGACTGACATTCCGAGTAGAGAATGGAGCAATTCGATTTGGATTATCTGCAGTAAAAGGAATCTCTTATGAGTTCTTAAAACGTATCATGGAAGCTCGTAAGTCTGCTTTTCCCCAATGGAAAGATATCTTTGAATTAGCCGCGAGTTTGTCTGCTCAATATTTTTCGAGAAAACACATAGAACCATTAATAAAATCTGGGGCAATGGACGAGTTTCATCAAGATCGATCCACTCTATTAGCCACATTGGACGCTGCTGTTAAATATGCTGAACTCGTACGTCCTAAAATGGAAGTGGATCTATTTGAAGGGGATTTCAATTCTTTTGGGAAACCAAAATACATTGTGAAAGAACCTTTGCCAGATATGATGAAATTACAGTTCGAAAGAGAAACCCTCGGCTTTTATATGTCTAGCCATCCAATCGGAAGATGGAAAGAGACCTTAAATCAACCATTCATAGATCTTCAAAATTTGGAGAATAAAAAAAATGGGGAGCACGTTTCCGTACTTGGCATGATTGAGGAAATACGCCGAATCCGCACGAAAAAGGGAGAATCAATGGCTTTTGTTACTCTTCAAGACGAAACCGGAGACGGATCAATTACGATTTTCCCTAGTGAGTACGCTACTATTAATCTTATTTTAAAAGAACAAGAGATTGTTAACGTCGAAGGCATTATCGAATGGCGTCAAGGTAGACCACAAATCATTTTAAAACAAATGAAAAGCTTTAAATAATTTAAAAACCAGAGGCTATCTCAAAAGTCATTTAGTGACTGAGAGATAGTCCTTTTTTTATACATATTTTTTGGAAAGTTCACTGGCAATATCAATCAAAATGGAGTTTTATCAATCAAATTGAGGATTTATCAATCAAATTAGAGATTTATCAATCAAAATCGCACTTTTATCAATCAAATCCATTTCATAAGCAAGACAACTTCTTGAGAAAATCACTCAGCTTTATTAAAACCAAACTGAATTTGTTTATATCATGACCATGACTGTTTCTCTATCGTCACACAAGCTGCATTGAGACACAATTAACGTAACAATCATTACATTCAAAACTAATTTTTTATGAATACTCATGTATCTCGTAGAACATTTTTAAATAATGCCCATTGCAACCAATTGAATTTTTTTGTATGATAGTCACATTGAGTGGTCAGACCACTTTGTAAATAATGGAAGCAAGAGGGATGCACATGGACAATCAGTCCACTAAAATGTATTTGCAAATTGTTCGAGAACTCAGGCTCCTTATTCAATCAGAAAATATTAAACCTGGTGGCAAATTGCCTTCTGAAAGAGAGTTAGTTGAACGACTTAAAGTTGGGCGGTCGACTGTTCGGGAAGCACTTAGAAGTTTAGAATTATTGGGGTTAATTGAAACAAAACGTGGAGAAGGAACTTTTTTAACGGATTATCGTAATCATAAACTAGTTGAGATTTTATCAACTTTTATACTACAAGATATAAAAACAATTAATGATGTCCATTTGACTAGACAAACTCTTGAAAAAGAAGCGATCCGTATTGTATCTGCTTCACCTAATTTAATGGATTTGCCAGTCTGGGAGAGTTTGTTAATAAAGTTAGAAGAAGATGGAACTGTTCAACGTGAGGACATCATTCGTGAAATTTTAATCGTAAGCAATAATCGTTTGTCTTTAAAAATGTGGTTTTTACTAAAACAATATGGCGAAGAGCCCTATCAAGGTTTCACAAATGAAGATGAAATTACCTACTTAATACAATTGCTACAAGCAGTCATGGATGGGGAAATTGAACAAGCTGTTGAAGCATATAATGCTTGGACGAATTTATTAACAAAGGGGAGAGAGAATGTATGATACGAGATATTTTTTCAAGAAATCGTAAACACAAATATGCGACGATTCCAAATCTCGCTTCCAAAACGGATGTACCGGAAGGGATTATGACAAAATGTCCAGAGTGTAAATATATAGGTTTAACAAAAGATTTAATGTCGAATAAAAAAGTTTGTCCAGGATGCGATCATCATTACAAATTGACAGCATATGAGCGAGTTGCTAATTTCTTAGATGAATCTACTTTTGTTTCTATGGATGATCATCTAGAAACAGTTAATCCACTTAATTTCCCTGGGTATACGGACAAAATAAAATCCGATAGTAAAAAAACTGGCTTAAACGAAGCTGTGCTGACTGGTACTGGCCAAATTGATGGTCAGAGTGTTGTGGTTGCTATTATGGATGCTCATTTCCGAATGGGTTCTATGGGGTCTGTTGTTGGTGAGAAAATAACACGTGCAGTAGAAGAAGCGACGAAACAAGGCGTACCTTTTATTATTTTCACTGCAAGTGGTGGAGCAAGAATGCAAGAAGGTGTTCTTTCCTTAATGCAAATGGCGAAAACAAGTGTTGCTCTTAAGCGTCATAGTGAAAAAGGGTATTTGTTCATCTCGATTTTAACTCATCCAACTACAGGTGGAGTTTCAGCAAGTTTTGCATCGCTAGGGGACATTAATTTAGCTGAACCAAAAGCGTTAATCGGTTTTGCTGGTCGACGTGTAATTGAACAAACGGTGAGAGAAAAACTGCCTGAAAACTTCCAAACAGCTGAATTTTTACTGAATCATGGACAATTGGATGCAGTTGTTCATCGAGCATCGATGAAAGATACTGTATCAACATTAGTGAAACTACATTCGAAAGGGGAAAACAAAAATGGTTAAAACATTACCTTTCGAAGAACCTGTTATTCAACTAAGAGCAAAGATCAGTGAACTAAAAGATTTCACTTCTAATGCAGAGGTAGATCTTTCAACAGAGATTCAACAATTAGAAGATCGACTTCAAAAACTAGAAACTGATATTTATGAGAATATGCAACCTTGGGATCGTGTTCAAGTAGCAAGACATCCTGAGCGACCAACGACACTCGATTACATTCGTGACTTATTTAAAGATTTCATCGAACTTCATGGGGATCGTTTGTATGGAGATGATGAAGCGATTGTTGGTGGTGTTGCCTCATTTAATGGTCAACCTATTACCATCATTGGTCATCAGCGCGGAAGAGATACAAAAGAAAATATTAGACGAAACTTTGGAATGCCTCACCCAGAAGGCTATAGAAAAGCTCTTCGTTTAATGAAACAAGCAGAAAAATTCAATCGACCTATTATTTGTTTTATTGATACAAAAGGAGCGTATCCTGGTAAAGCCGCTGAAGAACGGGGACAAAGCGAAGCCATTGCTCGAAACTTGTTTGAAATGGCGGGATTGAAAGTGCCAGTCATAAGTGTAGTAATCGGGGAAGGTGGAAGTGGTGGTGCCTTAGCATTAGGCGTTGCCAACCATATTCATATGTTAGAAAATGCTACGTATTCGGTTATTTCACCTGAAGGTGCAGCATCAATTCTGTGGAAAGATGCCGCACTTGCTCAGCAAGCAGCTGAAGCGATGAAAATTACAGCACCTGATTTAAAAATAATGGGAATAGTAGATGAAATAATTCCTGAATCTACAGGAGGCGCGCATCGAGATCCAAAACGACAAGCCGTATTATTGGGAGAAGTTTTACAACGTTCCCTTGACGAATTGTTGAAGTTAAATGAAAATCAATTAGTCGACACTAGATATGAGAAATTTAAATCGATTGGCGAATTCATTGAATAACAAAAATATGCGCTTGTCCCAAAACGGGGCAAGCTATATTTTTCTTCCGTTTCTTTTCTACATTTACGTATGATCAAATATACAAGATTATATAAACCATGTTAATGTGAATTACATGATTTACTAAATTGGCGACTTGAAGGAGGATATCCTAATGAAAAAAATTGCTGTCTTAACCAGTGGTGGGGATGCACCAGGGATGAATGCTGCTATTCGAGCAGTCGTTCGAAAAGGAATTTACCATGGGTTAGAAGTCATGGGTGTCTATAATGGATATCAAGGATTAATCGAAGGAAATATACATAAGCTTGACCTAGGCTCGGTTGGCGACATCATTCAAAGAGGTGGTACAAGACTTTATTCTGCTAGATGTCTTGAATTTATGACTGAAGAAGGTCAGTTAAAAGGAATCGAGCAAATGAAGAAAAACGGGATCGAAGGTTTAGTCGTTATTGGTGGGGATGGTTCTTATCGAGGTGCAATGGCTTTGACAAAAAGAGGCATGCCAGCTGTAGGCGTTCCTGGAACGATTGACAATGATATTCCAGGTACGGACTATACAATTGGTTTTGACACTGCATTAAATACAGTAATTGAAGCTATTGATAAAATTCGTGATACCGCTACTTCACACGAACGGACTTTTATTGTTGAAGTAATGGGGCGTGACGCAGGAGACTTAGCTTTATGGGCAGGTTTAGCAGGTGGAGCTGAAACAATCGTGATCCCAGAAGATCCGTATCAACTTGATGATATTGTTGCAAGATTAAAGAGTGGACACGAACGAGGCAAAAAGCACAGTATTATCATTGTTGCTGAAGGTGTGATGAGTGGAAACGCGTTGGCCAAATTAATTGAAAAGCATGCTAATATTGAAACACGAGTTTCTGTTTTAGGGCATATTCAACGTGGAGGTTCACCAACAGCACGTGATCGAGTCTTAGCGAGTCAATTTGGTGCTAGAGCAGTGGAGCTGTTAATGGAGGGTCAAGGAGGACTAGCTGTTGGCATGCGCAATCACCAAGTGGTAGACTATTCTATGACAGAGGCTTTTCAAGGAAGCCACAAAACGGATCTTTCAATGTATCAACTATCTAAAGAATTATCGATATAACGTAACGGAGAGGATATTACTATGAGAAAAACCAAAATTGTTTGTACAATCGGACCAGCGAGTGAATCACCAGAAATGTTGGAACAACTTATTGAAGCGGGAATGAACGTGGCTCGTTTAAACTTTTCACACGGCAATCACGAAGAGCATGGAGAACGTATTCGTCGAATTCGCGAAGCTTCTAAAAAGATGGGTAAAATTGTTGGAATTTTGCTGGATACGAAAGGACCTGAAATTCGTACGCACCAAATGGAAAACGATGCAATTGAGTTGAGTACTGGGCAAACGATTGCCATATCGATGAAAGAAGTTTTGGGAACGAAAGAAATGTTCTCAATCTCTTACGATCATTTGATTGAAGATGTTCAAGAAGGCTCGGTTATTTTATTAGATGATGGATTAATTGAACTGCGAGTTAAGAGCATTGATGCAGCAGCAGGATTAATTCATACAGAAGTATATAATGCAGGCACCCTTAAAAATAAAAAAGGTGTTAATGTACCAGGAGTATCAGTTCAATTACCTGGTATTACTGAAAAAGATGCACAAGATATTTTGTTTGGGATTTCACAAGAAGTTGATTTCATTGCCGCTTCTTTCGTAAGAAGAGCAAAAGATGTTATGCAGATTCGTGAATTATTAGAGAAAAATGATGGCTCTTACATTCAAATTATTCCTAAAATCGAAAACCAAGAGGGCGTCGATAATATCGATGAAATCATCCAGGTATCTGATGGTTTGATGGTTGCCCGTGGAGATTTAGGGGTAGAAATACCGGCTGAAGAAGTACCTTTAGTTCAAAAGAGTTTAATTGCAAAATGTAATGAAGCAGGGAAACCGGTTATTACTGCGACTCAAATGTTAGATTCGATGCAGCGTAATCCTAGACCTACTAGAGCTGAAGCTAGTGATGTAGCAAATGCTATATTCGACGGAACAGATGCAATTATGCTTTCTGGTGAAACGGCTGCTGGAATGTATCCAGTTGAATCCGTAAAAACAATGGATAAAATTTCGATTCGGACAGAAGCTGCTCTTGATTACCGAGCAATTGTTACAGCTAAAAGTAAGAGCAAAGATGTAAATATGACGGATGCCATTGGTCAAGCTGTAGCTCATACGGCAATCAATTTAAAAGTGAAAGCGGTAATTGCTCCCACAGAAAGTGGTCATACAGCGAAAATGATTTCCAAATATCGTCAAGGTGCACCGATTATAGCTGTTACGTCAACTGAACAACCATCACGTAAACTGACTTTGGTTTGGGGCGTATACCCAATCGTTGGAGAAAAAGTTGGATCAACAGATGAGATTTTAGAGCTATCAGTTGAAGAAAGTATTAAACATAATTATGTAAAACATGGTGATCTAGTTATTATTACAGCTGGCGTTCCAGTTGGTAAAGCCGGTACAACCAATTTAATGAAAGTTCATCTAATTGGAGATATGATTGCTAAAGGGCAAGGGATTGGAAAATCGGTTGCCGTTGGTCGAGCAGTTTTGGCAAATAACGCAAAAGATGTTCTATTAGCGAATGTCGATGGAGCAATCTTAGTAACACTTGGTTCAGATCGTGACATGATGCCAGCCATTGAAAAGTGCGCAGGTTTAATAACGGAAGAAGGCGGTTTAACGAGTCATGCGGCTGTGGTTGGTTTAAGTCTTGGAATTCCTGTAATTGTCGGTGTCAAAGATGCAACTAAGTTAATTGAAAACGGTCAAGAAATTACGATGGATGCTGAATCTGGAGTTATCTATCATGGTCATGCAAGTGTATTATAAGTAACAGAGATAAAATACCTCAACGCATATTGTGTTGAGGTCATTTTTTTACACATATGGAAGGAAGGGAGATGTTTTCAATGAAGTGGTTACTTTTTGTATTAATCGTAGCTCCAGTGATTGAAATCAGTGTGTTAATTTGGTCAGGAAACCAATTTGGAATTCTACCAACGATATTAATTATTCTTAGTACCGGAATTTTAGGTGCGTTTCTAGCCAAAAAACAAGGACTAAAGGCAATTCGAGATATACAAATTCAAATGAAGAATTTCGAAGCTCCAGGCGATGCTATGGTGAATGCCCTTTTTGTATTTGCAGGTGGAATCATGTTACTATCACCAGGCTTTGTAACGGATATTTTCGGTTTCTTATTTTTATTTTCACCAACAAGACAATTGTTCAAGCCAATCATTTATAAATGGATTCGAACTAAGATGAAAAAAGGTCAGCTTATTGTGATGTGAACCAATGGTGTTCTCTAAAATGAACAGCTGCGAGTAAAAGAAATGGACTTAACAGGATTCCAGGAACCCCAAACATCAAAAGTGAACATGCACTAATAAAAAATACATGAATTGCTCGAATATGCATGGTATTAGCCCACAAAAAGGATTCAAGTAATTGTCGTGTCAATAAAATAAAAGCATATAACAATATAATGACAATACCTAATGTAGATTGATTGGTGAGCATAAAGAAGACAGCCATTGGTATGAGAATGATACCTGTCCCTAAAAACGGCATGACATCAGCAAAAGAAATTAAAAAAGCGAGGCCAATTGGGGATGAAAAGTTCAACGCATAAAAACCAACTGCTAGCTGGAAAAAAGTGGTGAGAAACAGGACGATTTCTACTTTTGTAAACTTTTCAAATAATTGAGTGGCACTTACAAACAACGGTTTAATGGTTTTACGAGTTTTAGTTGGGATATAAATGAAAAACCAAGTACGAGACTTAATTGATTCTAATAATGCAAAGTAAAAAGCGATGATAAAAACAAATGTCTCGACAAATTGTTCAGGTAAGTGTTGAATGAACAAGCTGATTTTTTTAATCATCGTTTCACTCAATAAAGAAAAAGCCTCTAAAGCGGATTTCCAATTCGCTTTATTTTCATTTACTAAGACTTTTAATTCTTCTAAGTGAAACCGAAGAGGGTAGACAATTTCAAATAACTCTTTAACTACTAATGTAGCGATAGCGATCAACGAAACAATTAGGATGCTTTCAAATAGAAAAACAGTCAGCCATCTTGGTAATCTAGTTTTTTGATGGATCCATTTAACAATTGGTTGAAAGAAATATGCAAATAAAATGGCCAGACTTACCGGATAGATAATCCATGTGATGATTAAAATAACGATGACTGGAAGCCATTTTTTAAAATAATTCATTATATTTTCATACATTATGTAGGCCTCCTTAGCAGAAATAGTACATATAACAACAGTATTTCACTTAAACAGAATATTTCTACTTTAAGACAAATTCTCTTAATTTTTTCGAATTTTTACGAAAAACGAGCGTTTTCATTCACAAAGGCGTCAATATTGATTATAATGTTCAATGTAAGCGATTAAATAAAGGTTCATAAGAGCAGATGAGCCATCATTCTGCGTTTTTTTTGTGGAATGATGAATTTTATAAGAAGAAGGAGCGGTATACATGACGACAACAAAAGGTCTCGAAGGAGTAGTAGCAACCCAATCAGCTATTAGTTCAATAATTGACGATACACTTACATACGTTGGCTATGATATTGATGATTTAGCGGACCATGCAAGTTTTGAAGAAGTAATTTATTTGTTATGGCATCAACGTCTACCTAAATCAGCAGAATTGGCTGAGCTTAAACAACAATTAGCGGATAATATGGCTGTACCTCAAGAGGTGTTAAACCATTTTAAAGCTTATCCAATTGATAAAGTTCATCCAATGACAGCACTTCGTACAGCAGTATCTATGCTTGGATTGTATGATGAGAAAGCAGAAGATATGTCAGATGAAGCTAACTACTTGAAAGCAATTCAACTTCAAGCAAAAATGTCCACTTTAGTAACAGCATTTGCTCGCGTTCGTAAAGGACTAGAACCAATCGCACCTAAAAATGATTTAAGCTTCGCAGCTAACTTCTTGTACATGCTTAATGGAGAAGTTCCTGAAGCCATTGAAGAAGAAGCGTTTAACAAAGCGTTAGTTTTACATGCTGACCACGAATTGAATGCATCAACATTTACTGCACGTGTTTGTGTAGCAACACTTTCAGATGTTTACTCTGGAGTAGTTGCAGCAATCGGTGCTCTTAAAGGACCTCTTCACGGCGGTGCAAATGAGCAAGTAATGAAAATGTTAATGGAAATCGGTTCAGTAGAAAATGTAGACACTTACATTAATACAAAGCTTGAAAATAAAGAAAAAATTATGGGATTTGGTCACCGTGTTTATCGTAAAGGTGATCCACGTGCGAAACACTTACGTGAAATGTCTCGAAAATTAACGAAACTTCGTGGTGAAGAGAAATGGTACGAGATGTCAATTAAAATTGATGAGATTGTAACAGGTCAGAAGAATCTACCACCTAATGTAGATTTCTATTCTGCATCTGTGTATCATTCTTTAAATATTGACCATGATTTATTTACACCAATTTTCGCAGTATCACGTGTTTCTGGATGGTTAGCTCATATTTTAGAGCAGTATTCAAATAACCGTCTAATTCGTCCACGTGCAGAATACATCGGACCTGGTATGCAAAAATATGTACCAGTTAGTGAGCGTTAATTTTTAAATTACACATTTATAGGGCTGTGCTTGATTATAAGATTTTTACATCTTTAATCGTACATGCCCTTTGACTATGATTATAGGAGGAATTTTATTATGACAAACGGTGGAAAAATTTCAGTTGAAAACGGCGTATTAAATGTACCAAATAATCCAATCATCCCTTACATTGAAGGTGACGGAATTGGTCCTGATATTTGGGCAGCTTCAGAACGCGTTTTAGAAGCAGCTGTTGAAAAAGCATATAACGGCGAAAAATCAATCGTATGGAAAGAAGTTTTAGCTGGACAAAAAGCATTCGACAAAACTGGCGAATGGTTACCTGAAGAGACTTTAGAAGTTATTCGTGAATATTTGATTGCAATTAAAGGACCTTTAACAACTCCTGTTGGAGGCGGTATCCGTTCTTTAAATGTAGCATTACGTCAAGAATTAGATTTATACACTTGTGTACGCCCAGTTCGTTACTTTGACGGAGTACCTTCACCGGTAAAACGTCCTGAAGATACGGATATGGTTATCTTCCGTGAAAACACTGAAGATATTTATGCGGGAATTGAATTTGCTAAAGGTTCTGATGAAGTGAAAAAAATCATCGAATTCTTACAAAATGAAATGGGTACAAAAAACATCCGTTTCCCTGAAACTTCAGGTATTGGTATCAAACCAATTTCTGAAGAAGGAACAAAACGTTTAGTGCGTGCTGCTTTAAATTACATTATTAAAGAAGGCCGTGAATCACTAACTTTAGTTCACAAAGGAAACATCATGAAGTTCACTGAAGGAGCTTTCAAAACTTGGGGTTACGAAGTAGCTGAACAAGAATTTGCTGAGCAGACTTTCACATGGAACCAATACGATCAAATTAAAGCTGATAAAGGTGCAGAAGCTGCTGATAAAGCACAAGCAGATGCATTAGCAGCAGGGAAAATTTTAGTAAAAGATTCGATTGCTGATATCTTCTTACAACAAATTTTAACTCGCCCAAGCGAATTTGATGTTGTTGCTACAATGAACTTAAACGGAGATTATATTTCTGATGCATTAGCTGCTCAAGTTGGTGGTATCGGGATTGCTCCAGGAGCAAACATTAACTACTTAACTGGACATGCAATTTTTGAAGCTACTCATGGTACAGCTCCTAAATATGCTGGATTAGATAAAGTAAATCCTTCTTCTGTCATCCTTTCAGGTGTATTAATGCTTGAACACCTTGGATGGAACGAAGCGGCTAAATTAGTAATGGACTCTATGGAGAAAACAATTTCTTCTAAAGTTGTAACATATGACTTTGCACGTTTAATGGATGGTGCTACAGAAGTTAAGTGTTCTGAGTTCGCTGACGAATTAATCAAAAACCTATAAGAGTTGTTTGAAGGCGTTGTGTCCCAGTGGCACAACGCCTTTACTTTTTGGGGCAATAAACTTAGGCATGCTAAAAGCAGGTAGATTTTATAATAATTAGGTATACTTTGTTAGAAGGATTCTGTTATTCTCATTACCTAAGTAAAAAGGAGTGTATTCTGATGACAATGAAACGTAAAAAGATTTCAGTAATCGGTTCAGGATTTACAGGGGCTACTACAGCATTCTTACTTGCTCAAAAAGAATTAGGAGATGTTGTCTTAGTTGATATTCCTCAAATGGAAAACCCAACGAAGGGAAAAGCTCTAGATATGTTAGAAGCTGGTCCTGTTCAAGGTTTTGATGCTAATATTATTGGTACTTCTAACTACGAAGATACAAAGGATTCAGATATCGTAATCATCACAGCTGGAATTGCTCGTAAACCAGGAATGAGCCGTGACGATTTAGTTCAAACAAACCAAAAAGTGATGAAAATTGTGACAGGTGAAATTGTTAAGCACTCTCCAAATACAACTATTATTGTATTAACCAATCCCGTTGATGCTATGACTTATACAGTTTATAAAGAATCAGGATTCCCTAAAGAGCGTGTAATTGGACAATCTGGTGTACTTGATTCAGCACGTTTTAGAACTTTCGTAGCTCAAGAATTAAACTTATCAGTTAAAGACATTACTGGATTTGTTCTGGGCGGACATGGGGACGACATGGTTCCACTAGTACGTTATTCTTATGCTGGAGGAATTCCTTTAGAAACATTGATTCCATCTGATCGTTTAGCTGCTATCGTGGAAAGAACTCGAAAAGGTGGAGCTGAAATTGTGAATCTACTAGGAAATGGCTCAGCCTACTACGCTCCAGCAGCTTCAATTGTTGAAATGGCTGAAGCAATTCTTAAAGACCAACGTCGAGTGTTACCATCTATCGCATACTTGGAGGGTGAATATGGGTTAGAAGGTATTTACTTAGGGGTACCAACAATT
>JBFIXW010000011.1:0-34788 GCA_041605715.1 Paenisporosarcina sp. | reverse complement strand
GCAATCGTTCCAGCGAAAAGAATCGTTTCGCGATCTTCGTAAGAATGTAAGTTGTTCAACAGTTTTGGAGCTGCTTCCATTACTGCCCGTAAAACCCCTTCACACATCTCGTCTTGAACAGGTGTGTTTGTCGCATTGTTGAAATATTGTTCAAAAATGTGAGACATCATATCCACGATACCATAAACAGTATGATTTAATGGAACGGACATCGTATACGTTGGATCTAGAATCGAAAATTTAGGGAACACTAACGGGCTTCCCCATCCGTATTTCTCTTGCGTTTCTTCATTAGTAATTACAGAACCTGAATTCATTTCTGAACCGGTTGCTGCGAGAGTAAGAACTGTACCAAATGGTAGTGCTGCTTCAGGAACTGCTTTTCGACTTACTAAATCCCAAGCATCTCCGTCGTATTTTGCACCAGCAGCTATCAATTTCGTACAGTCAATAACTGAACCTCCACCGACTGCTAATAAAACATCAATATTTTCACTTTTACAAATATCCACACCTTGACGAGCAGTTGATATACGTGGATTTGGGTCGACTCCAGCTAACTCAAACACTTCCATCTCAGCTTCTTTTAATGTGGCCATTACCTCATCGTAAAGACCATTTTTCTTGATACTGCCTCCACCATATACAACAAGTACTTTTTTGCCGTATGTAGGTAATTCTTCTTTTATCTGTTCTAATTGACCTTTACCAAATATCAATTTTACTGGATTGTAAAACGTAAATGTGTTCATAGGTATCATCTCCTCTACCCATCATTATGTGCATTTTTTCAAATGAAATCAAAGAAAAGTGCTTGAAAAAGAAAAAGTTCTACCTAGAAAATCTAGGTAGAACTTAATTTCATTAAACCCAACCACGGAAGCGTGAAGCTTCTGCTGTTTTACGTACACCAACCATATATGCAGCTAAGCGCATATTAATATTACGAGTTGTTGCAACGTTATAAACATTATCGAATGCTGAAATCATTTTTTTGTAAAGTTTTTCATTTACTTCTTCTTCTGTCCAATAGTATCCTTGGTTATTTTGAACCCATTCAAAATAAGATACTGTTACTCCACCAGCACTTGCTAAAACATCAGGAACAAGCAAAATGCCACGTTCCGTTAATATTTTAGTAGCTTCAGACGTTGTAGGACCATTAGCAGCTTCCACTACGATACTTGCTTTAATATTATGAGCATTTTCAGCTGTAATTTGATTTTCAATTGCTGCAGGAACTAAAATATCACAATCTAATTCAAGCAATTCTTGGTTAGAAATTGTATTTTCAAACAACGTTGTTACAGTTCCAAAACTGTCACGACGGTCTAAAAGATAATCAATATCTAAACCATTTGGGTCATGTAACGCACCATAAGCATCAGAAATACCGATAACCTTTGCACCAGCATCACTCATGAATTTAGCTAAGAAACTACCTGCATTACCGAATCCTTGAATGACAATACGTGCACCATTCATGTCGATTCCGCGCTTTTTAGCTGCTTCTTCAACACAGATTGTTACACCTTGCGCTGTTGCACGATCGCGCCCTTGCGAACCACCAAGAACAATTGGTTTACCAGTAATAAAGCCTGGAGAGTTAAATTCATCTATGCGACTATACTCATCCATCATCCATGCCATGATTTGTGAGTTGGTGAATACATCCGGTGCAGGAATATCTTTTGTTGGACCAACGAATTGACTAATCGCACGAACATATCCGCGACTTAACTTTTCAATTTCATTCATCGACATTTGACGAGGATCACAAATGATCCCACCTTTACCTCCGCCATACGGTAAATCAACAATTCCACATTTCAACGTCATCCACATTGATAAAGCTTTTACTTCATCTTCAGAAACTTGCGGATGGAAACGAACGCCACCTTTAGTAGGTCCTACTGCGTCGTTATGTTGTGCACGAAACCCAGTGAAAACTTTTACAGAACCATCATCCATTTTAATCGGAATACGTACTTCAAGCATACGCAATGGTTCTTTCAAGAGTTCAAACATTCCTTCATCGTATCCTAGTTTGTTTAGAGCGTCCTGAATTACATCTTGAGTCGATGTGAACAGGTTTAGATTTTCAGCCATTTTATAGTTTCGCCTCTTTATTCATAATGATTACATCGCCATCATTGTAACATAATTGGATTTGTTTTTTAACAATTAATATTATTTATTAAATACTTTTTGAATTTTTTCAATTGCCCAATCTAATTCTTCTTTTGTAATAACTAATGGTGGAGCAAAACGAATCACGGTATCATGCGTTTCCTTACACAATAAACCTAATTCTTTTAACTCTTCACAATATGGACGAGCTGCTTCGTTAAGTTCCATTCCGATAAATAACCCACGACCTCGAACTTCTTTAATAGAAGAATGTTCAATTTTCTTTAATTCTTCTTTAAAGTAATTTCCAAGTTCTTCAGAACGTTCAGCCAGTTTTTCATCCTTCAATACGTTTAATGAAGCAATTGATACAGCACATGCCATTGGATTCCCACCGAATGTTGAACCATGTGAACCCGGATTGAATACTTCAAGAATTTCTTTATTCGCAACAACACATGAAATTGGGAATACGCCCCCTCCAAGTGCTTTACCTAAAATGTACATATCTGGATTAACATCTTCCCACTCACACGCAAACATACGACCAGTACGAGCAAGACCAGCTTGAATCTCATCAGCAATAAATAGGACGTTATTTTCACGACAAAGTTCACGTGCAGCTTTCATAAATCCAGCTGGTGGAATAATAATTCCCGCTTCACCTTGAATTGGCTCGATTAGGAATGCAGCAGTATTCGGAGTGATTGCTGCTTTTAGAGCTTCTAAATCACCATAAGGAATAATGTTAACACCTGGCAATAATGGTCCGAAGCCACGCTTATAATCCGGATCTGATGATAGTGAAACAGCTGCCATAGTGCGGCCATGGAAGTTGCCTTCACATGCAATAATTTGTGCTTGGTTTTCAGCAACGCCTTTTACATCATAAGCCCAACGACGAGCAGCTTTAATAGCAGTTTCAACTGCTTCTGCACCCGTATTCATTGGAAGTGCCATTTCTTTACCTGACATTTCACAAATCATTTCATACCAAGGTCCTAATTGATCATTGTGAAAAGCACGTGAAGTCAATGTTACACGATCCGCTTGATCCTTAAGTGCTTGAATGATTTTCGGATGTCGATGCCCTTGGTTTACGGCTGAATAAGCAGAAAGCATATCCATGAATTTATTTCCTTCCGGATCTTTCACCCAAACGCCTTGTGCTTCAGAAATAACGATTGGCAGTGGATGATAGTTAGGAGCGCCAAATTTCTCGGTTTGTTCTATTACATTCTGTGAAACTGTCATAATGTTTCGCCTCCTTAGTTTTTCAAAAAAAGACAGACGCATCTTCAGATGTGCCTGTCTATGGCCCACATGATGTGGGTTATGTTTGAGAACACTGAAATGATTCATGAAGGTGGTGCCGCTTGAAGCGGCAACTTAAACCTTCACACTTCTTATAACATTTCAGAAGTTGTTTTAGCTTGTAAATGCAATCCTAGATAATCTGGGCCGCCTGCTTTTGAATCTGTACCTGACATATTGAAGCCACCAAATGGTTGGTAACCAACAATAGCGCCAGTACATCCACGGTTGAAGTACAAGTTACCCACATGGAATTCTTCACGTGCTTTTTCTTGATTCATACGATTGCTCGTAATTACCGCTCCAGTTAAGCCGTACTCCGTGTTGTTTGCAATTTCGAGTGCATGGTCGAAATCTTTTGCTTTCGCAATACCAACAACAGGTCCAAAGATTTCTTCTTGCATGATGCGTGCTTTAGGATCTAAATCAGCTATTACAGTCGGTTGGATGAAGAACCCTTTTGAGTCGTCTCCAGTTCCACCCGCTACCAAGCGACCTTCACCTTTACCAATTTCAATGTAGCTCATGATTTTTTTGTAAGCTGCGCCATCTATTACTGGTCCAACAAAATGCTCATCTTGATCAGGAACACCAACAGATAGAGCTTTCGTTAATTCTTCTACACGGTTTAACACAGTATCATAAACGTCTTCAACGATTACGGCACGTGAACATGCAGAACATTTTTGTCCGCTGAAACCAAATGCAGATTTAACGATTGATTGAGCAGCTAATTCTAAGTCAGCTTCTTTATCAACTACAATTGTATCTTTACCGCCCATTTCAGCGATAACACGCTTAATCCAAATTTGACCTTCATTTAACTTAGACGAACGTTCGAAAATACGAAGACCTACATCGCGTGAACCAGTGAAGCTGATTAAACGAGTGCGTGGGTGATCTACTAAGAAATCGCCAACTTCAGCACCAGAACCTGGGATGAAGTTCAATACGCCAGCTGGCATACCAGCTTCTTCTAAAATTTCAACAAATTTATATGCAACAATAGGTGTTGTTGATGCTGGTTTTAGCAATACTGTATTACCAGTAACGATAGCCGCAACTGCAGTTCCTGCCATAATTGCGAACGGGAAGTTCCATGGAGAGATAACAACAGCTACGCCCATTGGAATGTAGTCATAACGGTTATACTCACCTGGACGACTTTCAACAGGTTGACCATCTTTTAAACGAAGCATTTGACGACCATAGTATTCTAGGAAGTCGATTGCTTCAGCTGCTTCAACGTCAGCCTCAACCCAAGTTTTTCCCGCTTCTTTCGATAACAAAGCTGAAAATTCGAATTTACGGCGACGCATAATAGCAGCCGCTTTGAAAAGTAAGTCTGCACGAACTTCGGGCTTTACTTTTTTCCACGTATTAAATGTAGCGTCAGCAATGTCCATTGCCTTTGATGCTAATTCGTGAGTTGTTTTAGATACTGAACCAACTACTTCAGTTTTATTTGCAGGATTGTAAGATACAATCTTCTCTTCTGTTGTGATTCTTTCTCCACCAATGATTAGTGGGAAATCTTGCCCCATATAGCCAGCTACCGTTTTGTAACCTTCTTGAATAGCTTTTTTGTTTTCTTCTTTTGAAAAATCAGTGAATGCTTCATGTTTATAAGGAATCATGTGAATCCTCCTATAATTTATTTTAGTGCAAAAATAATTTGCACTTTTATTTCGTTTACATCTATAATAATGCAAAAGATTGTTGCGTTTTTCAAGTGATATTTCTTATTTTCTTAAAAAAAGTTAGGAGTGGACCTCCAATGAAACATAAAGATCTTGAATTATTACCTTTTTATCACTTCGCGAGTGACCATATATCCGTTGGTATACATGCAATAGATCAAAATGGACGCACTATTTTATACAATGAAAAAATGAAAAATATCGAAGGTTTGGATTTACATGATGTAGCCGACAGAACATTATTGGAACTGTTTCAGTTTGACCAACATGAGAGTACTTTATTAAAAGTATTACAAAGCGGGGAGCAAGTCTTAAATGTTAAACAAACGTATTGGAATCGTAATGGACATGAAATCACAACGATTAATGATACGTATCCTGTCTTTCAAGATGGGCTATTAATTGGTGCTGTTGAATTAGCTCGTGATGTGACGACATTGGAGCGATTGGTTTATCAACCTTTGCGCAGATATGGCGAACCCATCACATTTTCAGTTATTACCGCTGTGTCGATTGCCATGAAACAAGTTATATCGACTGCAAAAAAGGCCGCAACTGCTCGATTATCTGTTCTTTTAATTGGAGAAGCTGGAACTGGAAAAGATTTAGTGGCTGAAGGCATACATTACGAATTGTCACCACCTTTGGTTCATTTCTATACGTTATATTGCCACAATTCAGATCCAACGATTCTAAATAAGTTAAAAGAAGATTTAGTTGTTCTAGATGAAAGTACAATTTTCTGTGAACGAATTGATCTTTTAACTTTAACTATGCAGCAACAATTGTTTGAAATGGTCAATGATCCGACTCTTAGTGGACACTTGTTTTTAGCAAGTGTAGGCGCTGATCCAATCGATTTAATTGCTTCAGGAGAGCTTTTAAAAGACTTATATTATTTCTTTGCCACTATGACGATATATGTTCCCCCTTTAAGAGAACGTAGAGAAGACATTGATCCATTTGTTCATGATTATTTTGCCAGACATCGAGTGCGTTTTGGATCCATTATTAATGGATTATCCCCGGATGTTCGCGAATTGTTTCATTCTTATGATTGGCCAGGGAATTTAAAAGAAGTCGAAATTTTATTAGATGAGATTTCTTCCATGATCACGACAGAAGAACTTGTGACTTTTGAGATGTTACCCCTTCATTTCAAACTCAAGGTTCAAGAAATAAAAGAACCTTTAAAAAGAGCTGAAGACTTTGTCGTTCAATCAGAAAAAGACTTGTTACCTTTAGACGAATACTTAAGAGAAGCTGAAATGTATTACTTACAAAAAGTAATGGGGATGTTTGAAGGGAATGTAACGAAAGCTTCGAATGCTCTTGGGATGAGTAGACAAAACTTGCAATACCGCTTAAGGAAAATGAAGAAATAAAAAAGCGAGCTATCTCAATAAAGAGATGCTCGCTTTTACTCATTGACCAGATTTTTTAATCCAGTCTTCTAATTTGTCTTTTAATGAATTGAACCCTTCAGAATCTCGCTCATCTACACGAGCTTGTAAAGATTTCTTCGGCTTGTCTTCTTTACGAATAACCGGTGGGCGTTCTTGTAATGCACGAATTGAAAGGCTGATTTTACCCGCTTCTTCGTCCACTTCTAAAACTTTCACTTCCACTTCTTGCCCTACTGATAAAAATTCACTTACTTCTTTCACATAACCATATGTGATTTCTGAAATATGAACCAATCCTTGAGTTTCTTCGTCTAAAGCAACAAAAGCACCATATGGCTGAACGCCAGTAACTTTACCTGCAACTACATCTCCAACTTCATACTTCTTTGTCATCATAATCTCTCCTAATATTAAATATATACCTATCTACCTTAAGGCCATAGTAGATTATACCATAAACTAGGAAATAACTCAAAAGACTCATTGGATAGGCATATAGTAAACACGCCAACCATCAACCGTTTTCCGCATTTGGATCCCATTTCGGTAGAATTCGTTTGTGACTAATTCAGGTTTAAGATAAAGCCATACAGTGACATCAAATTCATCATTATTACCTTGAATACTGCTTAGTATTGATTCAATTGAAGGATAGTCTTGATGTGATTCCATCGCTTGATATTGTTTTTTCCAATCGGACTCAACTGTTCGACTTGATAGAAATTCTTCTCGAGAAGGAGCATTTCTATTCTCACCTTTTAATAATAGTTCATACTGTGTATTTAAATCTCCTTGACTTGCTGCTTCTAGATAAATTCCGGCAACCATTGTTGCTCCAACATCTTTTAAAATGGTGTAATCGTAATTTTCTTTAAAACGTGTATAGAAATCTTCTATATCTTTTATTGTCTGTTCCCTAATAACTACATGTGGCTCACTATAAAGTAAATAACTTAAGCTTGCATCGATTGTCCATACTCCCTGGTGACTTCGGTTAACGGGAATTGTTCGAATGACTTGATCTCCATTCAATACATCGATTGACCCCACAAAGTTGCCATGCAGTTCAAAAGTATTCTCGTCTTGATAGCGAAGACTCGTTGCTTCTTTAGGAATCAATTCATAGTTTAGCCAACTATTCATGACTTTCTCGAAATTCTCATGATCAGTAAAATTCATAAACGATAATAGTTGATGATTGATTCCACTTAAGTTTGCTTTCTGGGCGTACTGATACAATACAACACTTTCGATTGGACTCAATCCAACAATTTGACTTATAGGTGTTAAATCCGTATTTTCAATTGTTTCAGCTACTTTTTGCTCTACTTCACTGTTTGGCCAACTAATAGTAGCAGATTTCGCTCCACTTACTTCTTTCGGCATAATGGCTGCAAGTTCCCCATTTTCCGCAAGTGTAAAGGCCACCTTTAAGTCATTAAAGTTTAAACTTCGATACGTTTCATTTACTACCCAATTATTTTCGCTTACGGATTCAAACATTGGTCTAATGAAGTATTTCATAGGTGAATCGCCATGACTATATCGTAAACTATTCCATACCGCTTGGAATTCAGTATTAACACGACCATTCGTAATTACTTCCGTATTTGTTGCCCCGAAAATTAATGTATAGGCTAAGTCTTCATACTGTGATTTTATAATAGCGTAGAGAGAATTGCGGTGTTTTGTGCTTAACAAAACTTGCTCTAAGTGATTTAAATACATAGCAGATTCTAAAGGAGTTAAGATTAACTCTCCCCCGTATGTAAAAGGAATCATAGACTTAATCTGTAAAAATGAAATGGCAGGATGCCCAACGGTTTCATATAAATTTTGCCAATGATTCGGGAACTCGAAAAATGCTTCGTATCTATTTTCGTCTCTTGAAACTCTAATTGAAATCCCTTGAGTATTGCCGTTATTTATTAAGTTTTCAACCTCTACAGGCAAATCATAACGATTTGAACGCAAATAAGTTGCATCTAGTCTCCCACTCATTTTTGCAGTATTCAATATTTCACGATGTTTTTCTAATACTGAATTATAATATGTAGTTAAATCATCAATCTTGGTATTTAACTCATTTACAAAAATGGCACTTTCTTCTTCAGACATTTGTTTCCCTGCAGTTGCATCATTAATCATTTGAGAAGGCATTTTTAGCACTTCTAACACTTCTTCATACCGTTCATCTATGGTCGCACGATTAGATTCATTTTCTGAACTGTCCTCTTTAAAATTAAGGGCAAACAATTGATCTGCCAATCTTACAAATCCAATTTGATTAAATTCCTCTTCTGGTATCCCAAGTGTATTTCGATAGGTAGTTTTCTGTTCTTCAAAAGACTTTTTATATTCATCTATACTCTTAATGTCAGCGGCATTCGCTACCTCAAGGTTTTTTTCATCGTCGTTTTTTATAAAAGAAGTACTTAAAACACCTATTAATAAAGTACAAGCCAGCGCTACTACCCAGAAATTAACCTTCTGATTACTTAAATTACCTAAGTTATTCGAAGAAAAAGAGTCTCCTCCCATTCCTTTTTCTGATTCTATCCGAAGTATTACTTCGTCAGCTTTGAATTTTGAAGGGATTCGCTTATATGATTTTTTTAATAAATTCAAATTCTGTTCAAACTGACTATCGGCCAATACTTCAAGCAACAATTTAATATGCTCTCTCGAACTAAATAATCTGGATTCAACTTCTACCGATGAGATATTTAATATTTCACCAATTTCTTCATATGTAAGTTCATGAAAATAATGCAAGATGAGTGGATTTCTAAATTTTTCTCCTACTAATTGAAACGCATCATGAAGTTCTCTATCTTCATCAAATACTAAAATTTTTGATTGGGGTAGTCGAATTGATTGTGTAACTGAATTATCCGGTAAATCTTGAACTTCCTCTTTAGCATGTGTTTCTCTTCTGTGGTATTCACGTGCTGCGTTTAATGTTACTTTATACAGCTGAATTGTAAAATGGGCACTTTTGGATTCACCTAATGCTTTATATAGTTTAATAAATATTTCATGGGTCACACTCTGAATATCTTCTACTTTTACTCCACACTGAAAAGCGAATTTTTCGACCGTTCGATGATGGATAGCCATTAATTCTTCATATGCATTTAGATTCCCATTTTGTGCATGATTAACCATTTCTGTATCTTGCATGAAGTCCCCTCCTTGCTGTCTATATTTGTAATACGTTTCTTTTTCAAATAATGTTTCATAAAATTCTATTATTTTTATAATCTGTCGTGTAGAATGAGAAAATCTTTATAATTTAAGGGAGTGGAAAACATGGCAAATCGTGATCATTTTGCATCGAAAATAGGCTTTGTTCTAGCAGCAGCCGGAAGTGCTATTGGATTAGGAGCTATATGGAAGTTTCCATATATGGCAGGAACAAACGGTGGTAGCGTATTTGTTTTGTTATTTATCATCAGCACGATGTTAATTGGCTTACCAATACTGCTTGCTGAGTTTGTCATTGGTCGAAAAGGTCAAGCAGACGCAGTGACTACATTGAAAAAGTTAGCACCAGGGAAAAATTGGTCCATTATCGGTTGGTCAGGATTTTTCTTCTCATTTATTATCCTGTCGTTTTACAGTGTGGTAGGTGGTTGGATATTATCATACTTAACAAGAGCACTTTTCTTCACCCTCAACAATAGTAGTGAGAGTTATTATGCTGGGTTGTTTGAATCAATTATTGCAAACCCATGGGAAGTTATTATCGGACAAGCTGTCTTTATGTTCCTTACAGTATTAATTGTCCAGGGTGGTATTGAAGGCGGTATTGAACGCGCTAGTAGAATTATGATGCCCGCACTTCTTATTTTCTTTATCGTTTTGGTTATCCGTTCATTAACATTAGATGGTGCTATGGAAGGCATTAAATTTATGTTTGTTCCCGATTGGTCATACTTAAATAGTCAAACTATGTTACTGGCTCTAGGTCAAGCATTTTTCTCGTTAAGTGTTGGCGTCGCAGGAATGATGACGTATGCCTCATACCTACCTAAAGAACAAAAATTAGGTAATTCAGCACTAAGTGTTTCTCTACTCAATATTGGGATTTCTATCTTAGCAGGTCTTGTTATTTTTCCAGCTGTTTTTGCATTAGGATATTCACCTAACGCAGGTCCTGGACTAGTTTTCATCATACTCCCTGCAGTTTTTGAACAAATACCATTTGGCGCTGTTTTCATGTTGCTTTTCTTCGTTCTACTCTTATTTGCAACACTAACTTCTTCAATTTCCATGTTGGAAATTGTCGTGTCGATTGGAATTAAGAATGCATATGATAAACGTAAACGTTCATCTTGGATCTATGGACTATTAATTTTCCTAGTTGGTATTCCAAGTGCACTGTCTTTTGGCGTTTTTGCTGACGTTAAAATCTTTGGGAAAACATTCTTCGACTTTGCCGATTTCATTACTAGTAGTATTGGATTGCCTTTAGGTGCGTTGTTAATATCAATCTTTGCAGGTTATGTATTATCAAAAACCGAAACGTTTACAGAATTAAATATGTCTTCATTATGGTTTAACGTTTGGCATTTTATCGTTCGTTATTTAGCACCAATTGCTATCATACTTGTTTTTATAAATACTTTACTTCCTACCATTCAATCTCTTTTCAAATAACGTATTTCCAAATTACAGAAATGTGTGCAAGACGACTTATTTCACAATTTAATAAGTCTTCCAGTATGATAAGATAGAATCAAGCATATGATGTATGTATGGAAAGGAGTGCATGAAGATGAAACAAGAATTTCACACTCAGCTTCGCTCATTACGCGAAGAACGCAATATGTCTTTAGAAGATTTATCGCTAAAAACAAGAATTGGTGCAGGAAAATTAGAACAATATGAGTCTGGTTCAGAAATCCCTTCAGAACAGGCCATTTTAAAATTATCCAACGCACTCGAAGTTCCAGTTTCAAACTTAATGGATGGACTTCAAATTAGTTCATAATTAGAAAAGACGTAGCTTGTACCGAAAATGGTGCAAGCTACGTCTTTTTTATAGTGATATTCGATACTTTACAACAAATAAAATGCACATGGTATAGATTGATAAAGTTGTAATTTGTTTAGCTAATGTTGTAATTTTTACACGTAATGTTGTAAATTTGAAAGCTATACTTGTAAAAATAGAAGCTAATATTGTAATAGTAGGCAAATTGAGCAAAAAAACGGGGAGTCATAAAAGTCATATGTCATGAATATTATGATTCCCCATTATAGAATTCAATTAATACTAAACAATACATTTCGCTTCAAATTTAACTGCGATAAGTTTGTATGCAATTTGCATACATTGCTCTAGCGGTATCCATTTTTCGAAAGAATGTTCATAAACGGTTTGAATCTTTTTAGCAAGATCAGATGGATGATCGATACCTTGAAGTGCTGCCACGACGTCTGCCGTTTCTGTATCGTATGCTTCCGGGCCTAATTGAAACGGATCCCAAGAAGCTAGTATTAAAACTGCTCGTCTATTCATCTCTATTGTTTGCATCTTTTTTCACCTATTTACTTTTAATTAATAAAGGCTATGATACCATATTAATTAAAAAAAGAAAGAAGGAATTGACGTGAGCTCATTTGATCAAGTATATAATCGTCGCGATACCCGCTCCGTAAAATGGGATTGGATGGAGAAAATTTACGATATTAACGATGCATCAGATATATTGCCTATGTGGGTTGCAGATATGGATTTTGCAGCGCCAACTGTTGTAACTGAGGCTTTACTAGAAAGAATCAGTCACCCCATTTTCGGTTATTCATACATATGTGAAGGTTGCAAAACGGCTGTTCAATCATGGTTACATGCTAAGCATAACTGGGAGACTGAAACTGAGTGGATGCTCTTTCATCATGGCGTAATTCCGGCAATTGCAACAGTAGTCGAAACTTTTACGAAACCTGGTGCTAGCATTTTGGTCACACCACCAATCTATCCTCCATTTTTCAGTATTCCTGAAAAACTTGGGAGAAAAGTTGAAGTTAGTCCCTTAAAAGAGTCAAACGGAACCTATGCAATGGATTTCGTTTCATTTGAGGAAAAGTTACGAAACGGGATTGAGCTATTTATTTTATGTAATCCTCATAATCCCGGAGGAATGGTTTGGTCCAAAGAATCGTTAATTGAAATTATCCGTTTATGTGCAAAGTACGACACAATGATACTATCTGATGAAATACACGCAGATTTGGTTTATTCGGGACACACTCATTATCCTTTAGCTTCTTTAGCTGACAATGAAGCAAATCGTATTATTACATGTGTTGCCCCAACTAAAACATTCAATTTAGCGGGTGTACAAGCTGCAGTGATGATTGTTACCGATGGCCTTAAACGTGAACAATTGCGAGACCACGCAGCAGCTCATGGTCAAATGGAATTGAGTCCTTTTGGTGCCACTGCATTAAAAGCAGCTTATGAACATGGTGAACCTTGGCTAGTAGAATTATTAGACGTTTTATCATCAAATATTGACTATGTAATTGAAACCATTACATCTTCATTACCAAAAGTAAAAATTGCTCGCCCTGATGCAACTTACTTGCTTTGGATTGATTATCGACTTACTGGATTAACTGAAGAAGAAATGATGGAGTTTTTACTTCATAAAGGGAAATTAGCCTTGGAACCGGGCTCTAAGTATGGAGAATCAGGTAGAGGATTCATGCGTATGAATATTGCTTGTCCACGCAAAACACTTGAAGATGGTGTAGAGAGGTTTATACATGCACTGAGTTAAATTGCTCTTGATTAAAACAAAAATGGCCGACTCCATAATATTCGGCCATTTCTAATCGTATTAATTGTTTTCTTTTTCTTGCTGACGTTCACGCAACACTCTTTCTTCTAGTTCCTTCACTTGCTCTTCTTGTTTTTTAGACTTCTTCACAATCCATCTAAAAGTTAGTACACAAGCAATTGAAAAAATGATGAAGCTGATTGTTGCTGGTATATACTCTGATTTGTCTTCAGGAAAATAGAGAAACAGGATGATCATCCATGCACTCATATTTGACACTTCCTAACTTATTTTTGAAGAACTTCAATCGATTCGATTTTAATATCTTCAAGTGGCTTGTCGCTACCATTTTTTTGAACTGAAGCCATTTCATCAATAACTTCTAATCCTTCAACAACTTGTCCAAATACTGTATGTTTGTTATCTAACCAAGGTGTCCCACCATTTGTAGAGTATGCTTCAATAATTTCTTCAGGGTAACCAGCTTTTTTCATTTGGCCTAACATGCTTGAATCTACACGGCTTGCTTGAACGATAAAGAATTGACTTCCATTTGTACCAGGTCCAGCGTTAGCCATTGATAAAGCTCCACGTAGGTTGAATGCTTTATCTGAGAACTCATCTTCAAATGTAGAGCCGTAAATGCTTTCGCCACCCATACCTGTACCAGTTGGATCTCCACCTTGAATCATGAAATCTTGGATAATTCGGTGGAAGATGATTCCGTCGTAATAACCGTTTTCAGCATGAGTAATGAAGTTTTCAACAGTTTTAGGTGCTACCTCAGGGAATAATTTAATTTTGATTGCTCCCATTGTTGTGTTCATAACTACTAATGCTTCGTTTGATGCAACTTCTTTTGATAATTGTGGATACATTTGACTCTCTCCTTTTTCTGAGGCTGATGTTTTAGTCTCTTCAACAGCTTCATTGTTTTTTTCTACTCGATCTTCTTTCTTAGTTCCGCATCCTGATAGGATCAGAATCGCACTAACAATGACCACTAAACCTTGTCTTTTCATTTTCTTTTCACCCTCAGATATTCTATCATATTACTTTTGTTTTGACAGTAATTAAGGCATATCACTTTATTCGGAAGTCGAAATGTTTTATAATAGTATGGGTTATGAATGCAAGGTTTTTGTTTTAGAAAGAAGTGAACGTATGACCATACAAAAAAGAAATTTCTATATAATGTTTGTTTCCAATTTTTTAGTAGCCGGGACAGCGACCATGATTATGCCGTTTTTATCACTATATATTAACACAATGGGTGATTTTTCAGATGCTTATGTCCAGAAGTGGTCCGGCCTCGTTTTTGGTATTACCTTTGTTTCTGCTTTTTTAATGTCTCCGATTTGGGGCAGAATTGCAGACAAATTCGGTTATAAACCAATTCTAATAATCAATGGTTTTGGTATATCGATCAGTATTTTATTAATGGGATTTGTTGATTCTGTTGAAGCGTTTTTCTTCTTACGTTTGTTCATGGGGATTGTAACTGGATTTATCCCAACTTCACTGGCTTTTATTAGTTCTCAAACTTCTAAAGAAGTTGCAGGGAAAACGCTAGGTACGTTACAAATGGGGAGTGTTTCAGGAACATTGTTTGGTCCTGTTTTGGGTGGATTACTTGCTGACTCATTCGGATTCCAATATACATTTGTTATTACCGCAGTTGTTATTTCTTTGGCGGCCGTGCTCGTTATGGTAGGAATTAATGAAATCCGTAAAACGCCATCTGCTGACGCACATGTTTACACGAGAAAGACTGTGTTTGCAGGTTTAATGCATCACAGATTGTTGTTACATGTCATGATAATTACTTCGTTAATTCAAATAGGGAATTTTAGTATACAACCCCTATTATCTCTGTATGTTGCTGGATTAACTGATTCAACGAATGTTGCGTTACTTGCAGGTATCACTTTTAGCGCTGCTGGAATAGGTAATCTACTATTTGCAAGATATTGGGGTAGATTAGGTGATTCAATTGGGTACGAAAAAGTATTAACCGTCCTACTCTTACTCGCCTTTTTGTTTATCGTCCCTCAAGCATTTGTGACTGAATTATGGCACCTGATTGGATTACGTTTGTTATTCGGAATCGCAGTTGGTGGCCTAATCCCAATAACAACTGCACTTGTTAGAAGAGAATCACCTATTGAAATTCAAGGTGAAGTAATGGGTTATAATACAAGTTTTCGCTTTTTAGGTAGTATCATTGGGCCAATGTTTGGTGGAATTGTTAGTGGTTTTATCGGAATATCATCCGTGTTTTTTGTAACCGGCGCCCTTTTCCTACTATCCTATATAGTTCTCATTTTGACACGTAAAATGCCTGATCAGAATTTTGAAGATGTTTTATTAGAAGAAGAAGCACATCAACGTGCATGAGGTACAATTAGCACACTTTTCTCTATGAAAAGTGTGCTATTCTTTTTGTAGGTATTTACTAGAAAGGAGGGTTCAGGATGAGACCGTTTATTGGGATATCTACAATAGTATTAGCCTTGCCGATCATGGTCTTTTTATATACCCAAATAGGAATTGAAATTCATGCAGCTACTCAGTTTCAAACTCAAGTAAAAAGGTCCATCCAGTTAACTGAACCTTCCTTTTCTTCCCCAGTTGCAATGAAAGATCGCAATGGCCAAATATTTTCAGAAGAATATGTTGAATGGCGAAATCCTTTAGAATATGAGAGTATTCCTTTCTTTATTCAAGAGCTGTTTATCCAAAGTGAAGATACCGATTTTTATGAACATGTAGGATATGATTTAAGCGCGATTGTTCGTGCTGTTGTTTCAAATTCTTCTACACAACAATCACAGCAAGGTGGTAGTACCATCACTCAACAATTAGTTCGCATGCGTTATTTAACGGAAGAAAAAACCTATGAACGTAAAGTAGCCGAGCTATTATATGCGTATGAATTAGAACAAGTTTCATCTAAAGAAAAGATTTTAGAAATGTATTTGAATGAAATGTATTTTAGTAATCAAGTGTATGGGATTGGTGCAGCTGCAACGTTTTATTTCCAAAAGAATCTAGTCGAGTGTACGGAAGCAGAGATGGCGTTTTTAGCGGCCATTCCAAATAACCCATCGCTCTATAATCCTCTTAAAAATTTTAATGAGACGAAACAGCGTCAAGAACTTTTACTAGATGTTTTAGCTAAAAATGGGACAATAACGCAAGAGCAAGCGAATGAATTCAAATCACAAAAAATTACGTTAAAGACAAAACAAAAAGTGCAACAGCATCCTTCCTACAGTACATATGTCATTAAAGAATTATCAGATTTAATTGCTGAGAAAGACGGATTTGCTGAACGTTTAGAAAAAGCACAAGATCCTGCCGTGAAAGATTTGATTAAAGCAGAGTTAAAAAGTAAAGTAGATGAAATTGTATCGACTGGTGTAACGATTGAAACGAGTTTAGATCCACTCAAACAGCAATCGGTAGATGGCAGTTTTAACAAAAAACTAGAAAATACGGAATTGCAAGCATCAGGTGCATTGATAGACAATAAAACCCGGGAAATTATTGCCCTCTATGGCGGTAAGGATTATCGTAAATTCGATTTTCACAGAGCCTATCAAGGTTACCGCCAACCTGGTTCTGCGATAAAACCATTACTTGTTTACGCACCTTTTTTTGAAACAACGGAATATTCACCTGATAGTCAAGTCAATGGAGGGAAATATTGTATTGGAACATTTTGTCCACAAAATTATGGTGGTGCATTTTATGGAGATGTCCCGATTAAACAAGCCTTTCGATTTAGTTATAATACCCCTGCTGTTCGACTGTTTGAAACCGTTGGAATCGAACAAGCTTTTGGATTTTTAAATCGGTTCCAATTTAGTGAAGTCAATATCGAAGATCATAATTTCCCAGCAGCAATTGGTGGTTTTAATAACGGGGTAACTAGTTTACAAATGGCGGACGCTTATTCTAGTTTCATAAATGGACAATATCAACCTACACGTGCAATCCGATCTGTTAAAAACAAAAATGGGGACATTTTATATGCATGGAATTCAGAAAAACAAGAAATATGGTCAGCTGAGACGATATCTTACATGAGATCTATGCTCCAGGATGTTGTAGATAACGGCACTGGCATTGGAGTTCAAGGAGATTCAAGGTATATCGGAGTGAAAACTGGTACTACTAATGACTTTCATGACTTTTGGCTAGCCGGACTAACAGAAGAATATACTGCCACTGTTTGGCTCGGATACGATCAACCACGTGATATGGGAGATATTGAATCAGAAAAAATTCACCATTATTTATTCTCAGAGTTAATAAAACGGTAATATTTTTTAAATATAGCAAAGGAGTGTTCTAGAGGTCACTTTTCATGACTATTGGAACACCCCTATTTTTTATTCTAAGAAAGGCAAGCTTGCCATTAATCCATTGTAAAGTTTCAGTAAAACATAGACGACTAATGATATAAATAGACTCCAAACCACTATTTCAAATAAAATCATCCCGACCGTACC
The DNA here is from genome assembly GCA_041605715.1 of Paenisporosarcina sp. Taxonomy (GTDB): domain Bacteria; phylum Bacillota; class Bacilli; order Bacillales_A; family Planococcaceae; genus Paenisporosarcina. The sequence continues at coordinate 16,930 of JBFIXW010000011.1, read as the reverse complement.
AGACATCGTCATTGTATGACTTAACTTATAAATAACATAAATGAAATAGATAAAAGTTGTCACACCAAAGATAAGGATTAAGATTGGCAGTGATTGTATCCCGATAACCGACGCTAATCCACCGAAAAAGTAGACGACATATCCACCTCTAGCATGGTGTATGGTATGACCTTCGAAATCTTTAGAGAAAAAAAGCATCGCTAATTCATGAATGGTTTCAGCTATCAATTTTAAAGCTGAAAAAACCATAAAATAGAACAAAGCAAAGACGATTAACAAGAACAAGCGCAATTGTAAATCAGACAAAAATTCTCTCATACCGGAATAGACGCCGATTCCTTTAAATAAATCTAATGCTTCCGTTACGGTAAAAACACCAAAAGTTAAACTAAATAAGATAATTGTGATCAGTGGCAAATAACCAAAAATATATGGATTTTTCATGAATTCCCCTCATTATCTGCGATGTTTCTTCCTATTTATCATAGCTGAGAAAATACACCGTTAGCAACCTTTCCTTTAAGTAGTCACTCATGCAATCCGCCTAAAACTACGCTATACTTGACTTTATAAATAATAAATTTAAATTTTTTAATGAAGGAGGATTAACTTGTCATTTGTACTTTTCATATTCATTCCGATGATTGCGGCTCTTTTCATACCGTTTTTGTTTAAGAAAATTAACGGAATACATACAGGCTGGTTCGCCCTTTTAGTTCCGGTCTTTTTGTTTGCTGTATACACGACCTTTTTACCGGAAGTCAGTAAGGGTGAAACATTTACATCTTCTTTACCGTGGATTCCAACGCTTGATATTTCGTTTATTTCCTATATAGACGGTTTAAGCTTGTTATTCTCACTTTTAATTACTGGAATTGGTTCGTTGGTAGTGCTGTATTCTATTTTCTATTTAGATAAAACACGCGAACAATTACATAATTTCTATGTATATTTAATGCTTTTCATGACGGCTATGCTTGGAATTGTTCAATCTGACCACCTAATTAGCTTGTACTTTTTTTGGGAACTAACGTCCATTTCTTCGTTCCTCTTAATCGGGTACTGGTATAAGCGAGATCGCTCCCGCTTCGGCGCACTTAAATCCATGATGATCACTGTTTTTGGTGGATTAATGATGCTTGGTGGATTTGTTTTACTTTCGATTATGGGTGATACGTATTCGATTCGAGAATTAATTGGACAAGCACCTACACTCCTTAGTCATGATTGGTTCGTTTGGTCGCTTATATTAGTTTTACTTGGTGCATTCACTAAATCTGCACAGTTTCCATTTTATATTTGGTTACCTGATGCAATGGAAGCACCTACACCTGTTAGTGCTTACTTACATTCAGCCACAATGGTTAAAGCCGGATTATATTTAGTTGCTCGTTTCACACCAATTTATGCGAGTTCAGAAATATGGATTTGGCTAGTTACGGGTATCGGTTTATTAACATTGTTTTGGGGTTCATTCTTTGCATTGAAACAAACAGATTTAAAAGGAATACTTGCTTTTTCAACAGTTAGTCAGCTAGGGTTAATCATGTCATTGCTTGGTGCTGGAGCTATTTCGTTCCATACTGGTGTAGATGAGAATGACATATTTCAATATGCTGCATTTGCTGCGGTCTTCCATTTGATTAATCACGCAACCTTTAAAGGCAGTTTGTTCATGATTGCAGGGATTGTTGACCATGAAACCGGTACGCGTGATATTCGGAAATTAGGCGGTTTAATGAGTCTAATGCCGATTAGTTTTACCATTGCGATGATAGGTAGTTTATCTATGGCGGGTCTTCCCCCTTTTAATGGATTCTTAAGTAAAGAAATGTTTTTAACTGGCATGCTTTCGATTACAGAATTTGAATTCTTTGCTTTTGAAACATGGGGCATTTTATTCCCAATAATTGCATGGATCGCTAGTGTCTTTACTTTTGTTTATAGCTTTTACTTTGTGTTCCGCACCTTTACAGGAAAGCATCAACCTGATTTATTGCCTAAAACAGCGCATGAAGCGCCTATTGGGATGCTAATTTCACCTGCTATTTTAGGAACACTCGTATTACTTATCTTCTTTATTCCAAATCTGATTGGTGACGCTTTGATTAAACCGGCTGTTTTAGCGATTCAACCGTTCTTATATGCAACACCAAGCGATATCGATATTCATATTAAGGCTTGGCATGGTCCTAATACAGAATTGTTTATGACATTAGGTATTATCATTATTGGTTTCTTACTCTATTGGACATTGCCTAAGTGGCAACATTTATATGAGAAGTTTCCATCAGGATTTACCTTAAATCGGTTCTATGATAGTTTGATGTTCTTAAGTGAAGTAGGAACGAATCGAGTTTCTCGCTTTTATATGACGGGGTTCATGCGATCTTACTTGGTGTATATGTTTACTGGAATTGTATTACTGACATTATCAACAGTCTTTATTCAAAATGCCTTCGATGTAAGTTTTGCAACTCTTGCGCCGATTCGTTTTTATGAATTAATTATTGCACTGGTATTAATAGCAGGTACAATTACAATTCTTTTAGCAAAATCTAGATTAACTTCTATTATTGCTTTGGGAGCTGTTGGATACTCTGTTGCCTTATTCTTCGTTGTATTCAATGCACCTGATTTAGCATTAACTCAATTAGTTATTGAAACAGTTTCCGTCGCATTGTTTTTACTTGCATTTTTCCATTTACCAAAATTAAACCGTCACGAAAATCGTATACGGTTCCGTTTAGGTAATGCACTCGTTGCAATTGGTGTGGGTGTGACGGTAACGATTATCGCATTGTCCGCACATTCTCAAAAGCTGATGCCATCTATTTCTTCTTATTATGAAGATACGGTGTATTCTGAAGCTGGTGGAGGAAACATAGTGAACGTTATTCTTGTTGACTACCGTGGATTTGATACCTTATTTGAAATTGCTGTTTTAGCCATCGCTTCTATAGGGATTATCGCCATGATTAAATTGCGTTTGACGAAAAAGAAAGAGGTGAATCGCTTTGAAAACGAATGATGTTATTTTACAAACGACGACGAAACTCATATTTTTCATCATTTTCCTTTTCTCGATTCACATTTTTTTTGCCGGTCATTATACACCTGGTGGGGGATTCGTTGGGGGATTGTTAACTGCTAGTGGGATCGTTTTGTTGTTGCTAGCATTCGACTTAAAAACAGTAACTACCGCCCTACCGATTAACTACACGGTAATGACAGCGGTTGGATTATTAGTGGCAATCGCCACAGCAGCAGGATCTATTTTCTTTAACGTACCATTTTTCACACATGCATTTGAATACTTTGAGTTGCCTTTATTAGGAAAACAGTCTTTACACACCGCTATGTTATTTGATACTGGAGTTTACTTAGTTGTTGTAGGTGTCACAATGACCATTATTCAATCGATTGGAGCTGATGACTAATGGAAATTATTATGTGTTTTGTTATCGGCTTTTTGTTCATGGCCGCTGTTTATTTAATGTTATCTAAAAGTTTATTACGAATTATTATTGGAACTGGCTTACTTAGTCATGGAGCCCATTTGCTTCTACTAACGATGGGCGGATTAGATGGCGACGCACCACCTGTAGTATCACCAGGTGTTACGAATTATGCTGATCCATTGCCACAAGCGCTTATTTTGACAGCGATTGTTATCAGTTTTGGTGTTACTGCCTTTTTCTTAGTATTGGCATATCGATCTTACCAAGAGCTTGAAACTGATAATATGAACTTAATGAGAGGAACTGAAGACCATGATTAATTTACTTTTGTTCCCCATTCTAATTCCTTTTCTCTTTGCCTCCATCTTATTGTTATTTCCAAAAAATCGTTTAGCTCAAAGATGGATTACGTTCTTCACTTTACTTTTGACTTTATTTGTTTCGTTTGTTTTATTATTTAAAGTAAAAACTGATGGTATTCAAGCTATAACACTTGGTAGTTGGCCAGCACCATTTGGTATTTCAATGGTGTCAGATATGTTGTCGGTTTTACTCGTACTATCTTCCACACTTATCACACTTATTGTGGTTTGGTACAGCTTTTCATTTATCGACCGTGATCGGGAATCGTATTTTTACTACCCAGGAATTTTGTTTATGTTAACTGGTGTTAATGGAGCTTTCACCACTGGTGATATCTTTAATATGTTTGTATTTTTCGAAGTGTTGCTAATGTCTTCCTATCTATTGATCGTACTAGGAGGAGAGAAAATACAACTTCGTGAATCCATCAAATACATATTAGTAAATGTCATTTCATCTGCATTATTCGTGGTAACAGTAGCTTACTTATATTCTGTAATTGGAACGCTAAATATGGCGGATATATCGGTGAAAATTGCCGAAGTAAATCAACCTGGTATTATCACTGTTATTGCAGTATTATTTCTAATGGTCTTTGGATTAAAAGGAGCGATATTCCCTCTTTATTTCTGGTTACCGAGTTCTTACGCCGCTCCACCTATCCCTGTTCTAGCATTATTCGGAGCGTTGCTAACCAAAGTTGGGGTTTACGCAATTATGCGTACGTATACATTGTTCTTTACGCTTGATCAGGCATTTACTCATGAACTATTGATGATACTTGCCATTTTAACAATTGTTGCAGGAAGTATTGGCGCGCTCGCTTATTTTGATGTTAAAAAAATCATTATTTATAATATCATCATCGCCGTTGGAGTGATATTGTTTGGTGCTTCACAAATGAATGAACCAGCTTTAATGGGATCTGTGTTTTACTTGATTCACGATATCTTAATCAAAGGCGCACTTTTCCTATTGATTGGTATCATCATTGCCATTACAGGAACTTCTGATTTACGTAAAATGGGTGGATTAATTAAGACATACCCAACTTTAGGATGGACCTATTTAATCGCTGCATTTGGTTTAGCTGGAATTCCTCCACTTAGTGGTTTTGTCGGGAAGTTATTAATTGTTCAAGGTGGATTTGAAGCAGATAATCTATGGGGAAGCATATTCATATTAGCTTCGAGTTTGGTTGTATTACTTTCAGTCATTCGAATATTCATTTATGCATTTTGGGGAGAACCAATTAAGGTTCAATTGCTATCTTCTAATGTGTACCATGGATTATTCATTCCAGCGGTTGTATTAGTAGGAATTAGCGTATTGTATGGAATTGGCTCTGAGTGGCTTGTACCCTATATGAGTGACGCTTCAGATGTAATGCTCGATCCATCTATTTATATTAAAGCCGTTTTAGGAGGTGATTAAATGGCCTTTCAAATAATGATTAATTTTTTAATCGCTTTTCTGTGGATGTTTTTGACTGTGTCATTTAATGCATCTACATTCATTGTAGGATTTTTACTTGGCGCTTTAATGTTATGGATTACGAAAGGGTTTTTCCCAGGTCGATTTTATATGCACCGTGTATGGGCAGTCATTTATTTAATAGGATTATTCTTTAAAGAATTAATCAGTGCAAATATTCAAGTTCTATTTCTAATCATCCAACCTAAAATGCCAATAAAGCCAGCTATTTTTGCTTTACCGACTGTTTTAGAAAGGGATTGGGAGATTACTTTATTATCAAGTTTAATCACATTAACACCAGGAACCCTTGTGATAGATGTATCGGAAGACTCTAAAACACTCTTTATCCATGCTCTCAATTATGGCGATGCTGACGAAGCAATTAACTCGATTAAAAATACATTTGAGAAAGCCATTCAGGAGGTGAGCAGATAATGATGATATTTTATTGGATTGTGGTCATTTTGTTAAGTCTCTCTATGCTTGCATTCATTTATCGGCTTATTAAAGGTCCTTCTGTTCCTGACCGTGTTGTAGCACTTGATTCATTAGGGGTAGCTCTTATCTGCATAATTGGAATGATTTCCATTTTAGCAGGGACAAGTTTTTTCTTAGAGATTATTTTATTGTTAGCTATATTAGCATTCATCGGAACGGTTGCATTCTCTAAGTTTCTAGAGAAGGGAGAGATTATTCAACGTGACAATGATATTCGCTAACATCTTAATCATCTCAACGATTGTATTTGGAGTAATTTTTATTATTGTGACTGCAATAGGTTTAATTCGCTTGCCAGATGTATACTCTCGAACACACGCTGCTTCTAAAAGTGCAACTCTAGGTGTTATGTTTATCTTATTAGGTGTATTCTTTCATTTTTGGTTTATCGAAGACCTTATAAATACTCGAATTCTTTTAGGAATAGTTTTCTTGTTTATAACAGGTCCTGTTGGAGGTCATGTTATTGGTCGGTCTGCATATTTAACTGGTGTTAAAATGTGGGAAGGTTCAGTGAAGGATGAACTTGCTCCTGCACTGGAAGAAAGAAGAAAAAAGCAATAGTAAAAGGCAACAGCTAATCCTTTAAGGGAATAAGCTGTTGCCTTTTTAATTAATAACCACGATATGGATACCCTCCATAATATGGGTAATAGTATGGTGGATATGGCGGATATGGTGGATAATATTGATAAGGGTAAGGTCGGTATTGAGGATATAAAGTAGAGCCTAATAAACTACCTGCAAGTCCTCCTAAGAATGGTCCCCCAAAAATGCCGAGACCCCCACCACCAAATCCGCGTCCAATTCCTCTACCAAAGTAGGGACGATAACGATTCACCAAATGTCTCTCCTCCTCTCCTTCCTATCGTATGAATTCAAGGATAAGAGACATAGGGTTAATGCCTACTCGGGAACTTCTTCACTCATTCGTTCAATTAATGTTGCTAAGGTACGCACCATGGCACCAGTACCACCTTTAGGACCTAAATCATGAGAAGAGGATGCATCAGACGTTCCAGCGATGTCTAAATGAATCCATGGAGTATTTTCAACAAATTCTCCAACGAAACCACCGCCAAATATCATATGTCCATCACGGCCAGGTGAATTATTTAAATCAGCTACATCACTTTTACGAATTCTCTTTTTGTCGTTCTCTGTTAATGGAAGGCGCCAAACAAATTCGCCTGTCTCAACAGAAGATTCCATAAATATTTCGAAGAAGGCTTCATCATTAGTTAATGCACCAGTCTTATCTTTACCAAGAGCAACGATTACCCCACCAGTTAGTGTTGCAACATCAACAATGTAATTAGCTCCCTGTTGTTTTGCATACGTTACGGAATCAGCTAAAACAAGTCTGCCCTCAGCATCTGTGTTTAAAATCTCAATGGTTTTTCCACTCAAAGAAGTGATTACGTCATCCGGTTTAAATGCATTTCCTGAAATCATATTATCGGTAGAAGCAATAACAGCTACAACATTTTTATTAGGTTGCGTCTCTCCGATAATACGCATTGCGCCTAAAACAGCTGCTGCTCCACCCATATCACCTTTCATACCCACCAAGCCATCTTTTGGCTTAATCGAGTAACCTCCAGTGTCATACGTGATTCCTTTACCAACTAAACCGACAACATCTGTCCATTCATCATTCCCTTGATATTTTAATACCATTAGGCGCGGTTCTTCCGTAGAGCCTTGATTTACTGCTAAAATAGCGCCCATTCCTAACTCTTCCATTTCAGCTTTTCCTAATTCTTCATATTCAAAGTCATACTTTTCGGCAAGTTCTTTCGCATATTCTGCCATTTTTGTAGCAGTTAATAGATTTGAAGGCATATTTACTAAAGTTCGTGCTTCATTTACTGCCTCTGCGTAAATCATTCCCACTTCAAAATATGCGACTATTTCTTGTGAATCTGCATTTGTTATAATTTCAACCTGATCTAAATAATGGTCTACTTTGTTAGATGATGTTTTATATCCAGGCACTTTGTAAATCCCCATACCAATACCTTCAGACGCTAAGTAGGCTGCATCTTCAATAAGGATTTCGTCTTCAGCTGTAAATGAATCTAACCAAATCGTTACATTTGAAGAATTTGTTGAAACTAATTCTTTTCCTAATAAACCAAAAATATCTCTTAATTCATCTTGTTTTAATGTTTTTCGGTCACCTAAACCTACAAAGAAAATACGTTGAAGTTTTCCATCATTCAGTGAAGGTAATTTCGTTATCTTTTTACGATCACTTGATATATCCCCAGATTTCAACCATTTTTCTAATGATGGACCATAAAACGAATTAAAATCAGACCAACCTTGCGTATTTTCTGGATGCTTAAATGTTCCTACTATTAAAACGTCACTTTGTATTTCATTGAAGTTTACTTCTGCTACTTGAACTTCCATTAATAAATCCCTCCATTTGTATACTCTCGATTTCTATTATATATGAAATTGTTCCGATTTTCGAATTATCTGAAGACCCTTCTAATGAAAGGTTTCACCTATTAATTTATGTTATAATTAAAGAATAAAACCTTAACTAGAAAGGGTGGAAATCAAATGGATATTCTTACAAATACTCCACTCCTAGCAGCATTATTCGGTATTATTTTTGCTCAATTTGTTAAAATACCTATCGGCTATTTAATTTCCGGAAAAGTGGACTGGAAACTATTCACTTCTACCGGCGGTATGCCTAGTTCCCATTCTGCGGCTGTTACTGCTTTAACAACAGCTATAGCATTTGAAACAGGTCTTAGCTCTCCTCTTTTCGCTGTGTCAGCTATTTTTGCGATTATCGTGATGTTTGACGCAACCGGAGTTCGTTTTCAAGCGGGGCAACAAGCCATCATTATTAATCAAATGCGTACCGACTTTCAAACTTTTGTTAGCCAATCAAAAGGATGGACGCAAAAGAAAGATATTGAGAAAATTGAAGAACTTAAAACTTTATTGGGACATAAACCAAGTGAAGTATTTATGGGAGCGTTAACTGGCATAGTGATTTCCATTTTAATTTATGCCTTTATCTTATAAATCTCTTTAAAAAAGCCATGTAAACTCATTTAAGATTACATGGCTTTTGACTGTTGAATAATAGATTTGTTGATTTCCATTGCGACGGTCGCTTTCCGGGGGGCATGGCTTTAGCCGCTTCCTTCGCGAGCTCAGTCCAGGGTCTAAAGCTCACGCTGTTCCCCTCGGAGTCGCCGTCTCCATTTCAATCAACTGAGATCAATGTATATATAAATCTAATAATGGGTGTTTTCTTCATATAAGGATACATATATTTGATTTATATGTTCTCAACAAACTATTTCAAGGCAAGTGATTGGAAAATCTGCTCCTGCATCGCTTCGCTAGCTTCGTCGCAAAGAACATGACCAAATTGTCTTTGGTCATGTTCTTTCCTGCGGAAAAATGAAATGCGCTAGACCCCACAGGATTGCTGTCATATACAGCAAAACCGAGAAGGCTGGCGTTTCGTCCGCGGAAAGCGAAAGAAATAGTTGACCACCTTTGTTTTTTGAAGAAGTCAAAAGCCATGTAAACTCAATCGAGTTACATGGCTTTTCAATTAAAACATTTGATATCCATTTTTACGAAGAAGCTTAATAACGATACCCGCAATGATTGCGCCAATTAAACCACTTGTTAAGATTGTAATATCTGCAAAGTGTAAAGATAACAACTTATCTCCAAGAGCTTGGAAAGCTATTACTGGTTGAGTGAAGTACTCAAAGAAGTCAACTTCATCTATTATCAAGATTACAACAATCGGATAAACTATCGCCATTAACCAGGTCATGCGTAAAAGCATGTTTAATAAGAAACCAATCCCAAAGAACATAACTAAAAATATTAATACGGATAACATCATTGTGACAAGTGTAAAATTACCATCCATTCTATTTTTCCCTCCATGCTTCCTTTTCTAAGTTTACATGATTGGGAATTGCCTTTCAATCTCCTAGCTCTATGTTCAAAGCTCTGTAACAATTGGTGACCCGAATACTTCAATTTTCTTTATTTCTACACATTAAGACCCTTTTCGACTAATTCACGAAAAGGGTCTTTATGGTATTATTTTATTTTCTCCCTGACCCCGAACAACACGTACATGTTTCAGATCCACCAAGACGCAATTGGAAATATCCTTCGCCTTTACAATATGGGCATTGATTGGATGGACCACTTTTTTTATTTGATTTCATGCTTACATCTCCCTTTATTTCTTAATATTCTGATAATATAGCATGGGTTTGAATGGTTGTAAACAAATAAAAAAGAAATGTAAACGAATACATTTACCTCATTCTTATTTTATCTCCTTTATACTCGTTTATTCTCACTTTTTAAATATATTTTTCACACACCTTTTGCTTTTCTATATTTCGTTTTGGATAGCATTTAGAACATGATAGAACACAAAAAAAGCTCCCATCAAAAATTCTGATGGAAGCTTTTCAATTATTTTATAGTACGTTAAATTTACCTTTTTTCACAACTAATGAAGGGCCACCTAACATATAAAGAGCACGGTTATCGACCATTTTCTTCATAAATGAAGCCTTAGCACCTGTCACTTTTTTACCGAAAACAACACCAATTGCATCGTCTTCTCCAAGTGAACAAACGCTACCTTTTAAGTCAGGAACAAATGTCTCTGTTTCTTCCCCATTAATAAGAGCAATAAGGTTTCTTGCAACTGTAACACCTTGTTGCATTGCAATTTGTGCTGTTGGTGGATATGGACGATTCACTTCTTCGTTAATTAATAACGCACAGTCGCCAACGATAAATACATCATTGTGACCAGGAGCTCTCATATCTTTTTCAACTTTAACGCGTGCACGCATATTTTCAATACCAGTTTGTTCGATTAAACGGTTTCCGCGAACTCCAGCTGCCCAAACGACAGTTCCAGCTTTTACGAAATCAAATTCTTCTTCACCTTTTTTTATCTTGACGCCTTCAGGAGTTGCTTCTACAACTGGTGTACCAATTGAGAATTCGATTCCCTTAGCTTGAAGATGACCAACTGCATATTCAACCAATTCAGGATCAAATCCTGGTAATACCATTGGTGCTGCTTCTACGCAAAGTACGCGTACTTTTTCTTGTGGCACATCAAATTCTTTGCAAAGTTCAGGAACACGGTTTCCTAATTCACCTAAGAATTCAATACCTGTGAAACCTGCTCCACCAACAACAATCGTTAAACGACTATCGTCTTTAACTTCTTCCATTGACCATGTAGCAAATTGATATTCAATATGCTCGCGAATTTGACGAGCAGCTTTAACGTTTGCAATTGATAATGCATATTTATCCAAACCAGGAATTCCGAAAGTTTCGCCTTCGAATCCAAGACCAATGACTAAATAGTCATAAGTAAATACACCGTTATTCGTTGTTACTTGCTTTCCAGCGATATCAATGCCTTCAACAGAAGCTTTAATAAACTTCACTTTGTCTGCTTTAATAACATCAGCAATATCATAACGAACTTGATCCGGACGTAATGTTCCAGCAGAAGCTTCATGTAACCATGTTGACTCATAATGATAATCATTTTGGTTAATCAAAGTAATATCTGCAACATCGACACCAATCATTTTTTGTAGATTGACTACAGTTGATAATCCGCCGTATCCGGCGCCTAATACTAAAATTGTCGGTCTTTTCACGAAGATCGAAACCACCTTTGATTTGTTTTATATACACAACTTAAGTCAAACAAAAAAGAAGTATTTACATACTTCATTGTTGACTAGAGTCGATTTGTCCATTTTTCGACAAACGTACTATCTCTATGATAGTCCTTTTGAGTATGGTTTTCAATAGAATGTTGTCAAGTGTAAAAGGTTTGAATTTTTCAGAAAAAGACAAAGATTTTATAGTCCTAGCAATTTTCAGGTGTTCCCTCTTTAGTCGCGGTTTTAAATGAAGATCCACATCCACACGAAGCAATGGCATTTGGGTTCTCAATCGTAAAGCCACCGCCCATTAATGATTGTTTATAATCTATAACCGTTCCATTTAATATTGGAGCATCTTCTTTTGAGACAAGAATTTCTAAACCGTGCTGTTCTAAAATTGAATCTTCTTCTTGTTTCATTTTGTCAAAAGCCATTCCATATGACAATCCGCTGCATCCGCCACCATTGACTGAAACACGTAAAAAAGCACCTTCTTCTTGGTTGTGTTTCATCATTTCCTTCACTTGGTAAGCAGCTGACTCTGATAATTCTACTAATTGTGTCATACGTACCACCTTCCTTCTTATTCATATCATATCAAGTATGGGGCACTTCATTCAAGAACAACAACTTCTTCATTTCAAACAAATCGCACCATTTTTTTAGTATAATCAAGATATTAGGTATTAGAAATGAGGAATATGCATGGAACTCACTCCCCACTATCAAAAAGACATAGAGTGTTTGCATTGTAAAAAGAAATTTAAAACAACTAAACTGCGTTCTAAATTTGTAAAAGTTGAAAAACAGGAAAGTGATTTTCAACCTGTTTATATAAATAATGAGACGAATCCCTTGTTTTATAATGTATTTGTTTGTGAACATTGTGGATTTTCATTTACTGAGGATTTCACAAAATATTTTGCACCAGGTGTCAAAGTAGAAATTCAAGAAAAAATTTCTGCAAATTGGACACCACATTCTTTTGGTGACGTACGAACCATTGATCAAGCGATTTCAGCTTATAAATTAGCTTATTTAAGTGGTACTGTAAAAAAAGAAAAGGCAGTAGCAATTGCTGGACTAGCTTTAAGAACGGCTTGGCTTTACAGAATAAATAAAAACCAAGAACAAGAAGTCCGTTTCATATCAATTGCAAGGAATCTATATAGTGATTCCTATTCCAGCGAAGATTATGCAGGAACACAAATGTCTGAACTACGAATTATTTATATGATTGCCGAATTATCACGTCGTCTTGGTGATCGAGAACAAGCGACTCGCTTTTTCTCAAAAGCGATTGAAAAGCAAAGTTCTACTGTAGAGCCTAAATTAATAGAAATGGCCAAAGAACAATGGCAACTGATGCGTGAAGAAAAAGAAAAAGGAGCCAAGTAGGCTCCTGTCTTTACATAGTTTTTTGACACTTTTGTTTTAAAATACTTGTTCTACTTCAACGACACCTGGAACTTCTTCCAATAATGCACGTTCAATACCTGCTTTTAATGTAATTGTAGAACTTGGGCAGCTTCCGCATGCACCTAGAAGACGAAGTTTAACGATGCCTTCCTCAATATCAACAAGCTCACAATCCCCTCCATCGCGGAGTAAGAATGGGCGTAATTTATCTAGTACTTCTTGAACTTGTTCTGTCATCATTGTATCGGTCATATCTTTCGACTCCTTTCCTTATAATCATTATAATGTGAAGGGAAGAAAAAATCCATTAGTTAATCCAAAGGAGCTTAAACAGAATGGACAAAAAATCTATTTCAATTGATATTTACGGTGCTGATATCATTTGTGCGAGCTGTGTGAATGCACCGACTGCCAAAGATACTCATGAATGGCTACAAGCTGCTATAAGCCGAAAATACCCTAATCATTCTGTATCATTCACGTATATCGATATTGAAAAACCAATTGAAGACGAACATCACCAAGCAATAGCGAATCGCATATTAGATGATGAGTTTTTCTATCCACTTGTTATGATTGAAGGAGAAGTCGTTGGAGAAGGCTATATTCAATTGCCACCAGTATTCCTTGAATTAGAAAAACATGGATTTACAAACGAATAAAAATGAAAAAACCGAGAAGTATAAGATTAGCTTCTCGGTTTATTTTATACATGAATCCTATTTAAACTGCATTAAGAATTCATTTATTTACCTAAAATTAATTTCTTGAAACGAATGATGAATATTTCATGTAAATAAAGGAGACGTGGTATAAATTCACCTTACCTCCTTAAAACATTATTTATATTATTGAATGCAAATACTGCATCAGCTACCTACATCGTTCGACCCACTGTCTTCCAACAATGCATCCTCAACTTCCAATTCATTGGCTTCATTTTCTGCTGCACAGGCACTTAAAAGTAACACTGCTACCAATGGCAAAGCTTTATATTTCCCCTTCATTATTGTTCCTCCTTTCTTTTGTAATAGTTATTACCCGCAATTTCTAATCTAAACCTGTAAACAAATGATTTAGTATGTACCTAATCCTTTTCAAGCAATTTGATTCAAATTCCTAGAAAAAAGAATACTCTGTTTTGAAGCTGATCACAGTCAACATTTATAAAAATATTTAGTAAAGAAATATAAAAGAAGCTACCGAGTAGATAAATATCTACTTCGGCAACTTCTTTTAAGAGAAATTCAGGTCATTGTGTGCAAGTTTTAAGCGTCTTCAATCACTACTCGCATTTATAACTTCGATTCTAATTGCTATATCAGAGTTTATAGAATCTTTATCCATTATGCCACTTGTACATCCACAACACACCTGATTTTAGTAAACGAGCGATTCGACCTGTTACTGTTCGGTCTGCCAAGTATGCAAAACCTTGTTTTTTTCCTAATGAGCCTAGGAAACCTTTCAGTTTAATTTCAGGCATCGTTTCAGGCAATTCTTTGCCCTTCCAACGAGCTTGCAAAACGTGAACAATTTGTTCGGCCTGTTCTTCAGCAACTTGAGCGCTTGGAGCGTATGGCAATGCAGCACAATCTCCAACAACGTAAACATTTTCATCATTAGGTAGGTTGTGATACTGCGTGATCACGACACGACCAATTGAGTCTGTTTCAGTTTCTAAATCACGTACTGGCGCCACAGGTTGAATACCAGCAGTCCATACAACCGCGTCAACTTCGATTGTCTCTTCATGATTATATAAAATTTTAGGTTCTACTTTAGTAATATTTGAATTACTAACAACATCTACATTATGAGTGTCAAACCACTTCTTAACAAAATTGCTTAATCTTTCAGGGAAATCACGTAAAATACGTGGGCTTCTATCAAATAACTTAATAGCAAGGTCTGGTCGTGATTCTCGTAATTCGCTGGCTAGTTCAATACCACTAAGACCTGCTCCGACGATACCAACAACGGATCCTGAAGGCAATCCACAAAGCTCGTTAAACGTTTCTCTTGATTTACGAATGGTTTGAATACTGTACGTAAATTCATCTGCGCCAGGAACTCCATGATATTTATCTTCGCAACCTAGTCCAATAACTAGATCATCGTAGCTTACTTGAGTATCATCAGCCAAGACGATTATTTTTTCTTCACGATTAATATCCACGATTTCACCAAATACTGTTTTAAGTCGCTCATGTTCTGGGTATGCAACTCTTACCTCTTGATCAGAAACTGTCCCTGCAGCTAACGCATAAAATTCAGTTTTTAAACTATGAAATGGCGTACGATCAATTAATGTAATTTGAATGTCATCTGGTAAATTGTTAGGTAGCAAACGGAGTAACACACGCATGTTACCGTAGCCGCCTCCTAATAAAACTAAATTTTTCATTTAAAAAACTCCTTTTACTCACTGCTTTCAATACAGTTAGTATAAATGATTGTGATAAGTTTCACAATAACGCACAGTGTTTGACGGATGAAAAAAAAAAGAGTAGCATGTCCATGTAGCGAGGTGACGATGATGAATCCAATGGTTGAATTTTGTGTAAGTAATTTAGCTAATGGTTCTCAAAAAACATTTGAAGAACTTGAACGTGATCCAAACCTAGACGTGTTGGAATATGGTTGTTTAAGTTATTGTACAAAATGTGCAGAATCTTTTTTTGCAGTAGTTAACGGTGATTTAGTGGAAGCTGAATCTCCAGACGAACTAACAAAAAAGATTTATGAATATATAGATGAGAACCCATTATTTTAATTACCCAACGAGAAGACTTTTTAAAAGGTCTTCTCGTTTTTTATTTATACACCACAAAATGAACATGGGAAATCGGCTACTACTTGTTTAAAATTTAGGATGTTATCCGCTTATTTATTTGAAGCAAATTAGATTCTCAATACAATAGGTTGGCTGATGAATCTTTTCTAATGCTTGTGCGGTCGTCGTTACACCGGTATTTACATGTATAGTATCAATACCAAATTGAATTCCCGCTAAAATATCAGTGTCATAGTTGTCACCGATCATCACCATTTCTTCTTTCGTAAATCCGTGCTCCATTTGAATTAAATTCAGCATATGTCCCTCGGGTTTCCCGATATAAATCGGTTCTACTCCTGTCGATGTTTCTACCACTGCAGTCCACGCACCATTCCCTGGCATAAGTCCGCGTTCATTTGGAAAAGCGCGATCACTATTCGTGGAGATAAAAACAGCACCTCTACGTACATCTATGCAAGCTTGAGCCATTTTTTCATACGATATTCCTCGGTCGATTCCCATTACAAAAACATCTGAAGATTCTTCAACTATTTCCATCTCGCTTTCAAGAAGGGCTTCTCTTAATCCTCTCTCTCCAATCATCGAAACGGTTTTCCCTGGATAGTGCATTCGTATATATTTTGCTGCAGCCAAAGCAGATGTCATGACATGAGACCGTTTAGCTTGTACACCGAATCCCTTCAATTTATTCAATACTTGATCAGGTGTTTGGGATGCATTATTCGTCACATAAAAAGGTTCTATTCCTTGATTTTGTAACTGATGAACGAACTGCACAGTTTCATGTATTGGCTCGTTCCCTCGATACAAGGTTCCATCCAGGTCTATACAATATGCCTTATACGTCTTCATTAAGAATTCTCCGGGATGAATGCTGAAACTGGTCCAAGTTCATTTGTTAAATACAGATCAATTTTTTTCGGGAATTCATTTAATGTGTCTATATTTTTCATTAAGATTTGTGCGACTAGTTGATGATCTACATTCATAAACTCACGGACAAGCATTTTCCGAAGACTTAAAACTTCCTTTAATGATGATTCCATGTCTGCAGTAATTACCTTTTCATCCAATAAAATATCAATAATATCGTCATAACTTCCCGGATCTCTCATAATAAAACCATCAATCATTGAATTTCCAACATCAATTATTGACTCAATTATGTTTTGGGCGATTCGTTCTAATGCTAATTC
>JBFIXW010000010.1:0-34994 GCA_041605715.1 Paenisporosarcina sp. | reverse complement strand
GTAGTGAGTTTATTTACTTATAAACGCAATGAAGAAATTGAAAAAGAATTCGATGAAACGATGGTTTTACTTAAGAAAGATAGTTAAAGAAGGAAGACTGATTTAATGTGTTTAGCGCATTAAATCAGTCTTTTTTTATCCCTTATTTACCGATTGGTCACATTCTTATTATGTACTGCGGCTGCAGGTGTTTCAAAAGGATTACTGTTTCACCATTATCAAGCCAAGAAAAAATTGTATTTGTTACTTGTAGAGAATTTCATTCATTTATTAGCTATCGAAGTAGAAAATGAATGGAATTCAAGTGAGGATGACTTTTCATTCAATTAAAGCGATTCATTCAAACTAAAATAAAAGCTGCAATAAAAATATCCTTTGGAATATTAGAACGCACCGAATTCATTAAGCGATGTAATTCATCAACTAATAATGGGGAAATCTCAAGGAATGAAACCTTTAAGTGATCAGGATATATGGATTACTTAAAAATTATCGTTTACGAGATGGAATTGACATTGCATTGGTGGAGGATGTTATACGGACAGTATTAAACAGGTTTGCTCAACGTCTAATTTCACAATATGATTACAAGACGAATTAATTCACAATAAAGAGTCTATTTTGGTAGAGTTGGATGCTATTATAGATTTATTGAAATTTGGTCTTAGTCGGGCGTAGAGAGAGGTGTGTTTTTGAAGTTTAATGAGAGTATACGAAAAAAATACTTGTTTACTGTTTTAACGATAGGGCTTTTCCTCTTAGTTTCTGGTGTAATTGCTATATATTTGTTAGAACAGAAACAGGACGACTTAATAGATGAAAGGGATTTTATTAAGGAAAAAGGTGAGGTTATAAATGAAATTGAAGAATCACTAACAAACGTTTTTTTTAGAGCTAGGGGTTATTATGCATTTCAAAAAGAGTCGGAGTTAAGTCTTGTTTATGATGAACTTATCTTACTTAAAAAATCTGTTGGTGATATTAGAAGGTTTGAATTAACTACAAAAGAGAAAAAATTAATGAACGAATTAGAAGTTTTTATTGTCAATTTTGAAACCCAAACATTACCAACAGCTATTTCTTTAGTTCAAGCGAATGATTACGAGAGTTTAAGAAATCTAGCTAATAGTGGCGTGAATGCGTCTGTAAACAATATTCTTTCATTTACAGTAGATTTCCACAATCAAGCGACTATATCACATAAACGTATTTCTGACCAACTAATTGAGCAATCGCGTACATTAAATACCCTAATTATTTATTTGTCAATAACCCTATTTTTCATTCTTCTGAGTATTTTTTATTACACCTTAAAGAAATTGGTAGAGCCTCTTGAAAAAATGAAAAAAGGTGCTGAAGAATTTGCAGATAGTGGACAAATTCAACTACCCGTATTAATGCGAAAAGATGAAATTGGATCTTTAAATAGCTCTCTCATAACGTTAATGAAAACAATTCGTGTGAATGAAGAAGATTTAATGGCTCAAAATGAAGAATTATTGATGCAACAAGATGAATTGCAAGTGAGACAAACCAAACTGGAAGAGTCTCTTGAAAATCAAGAAATGGCAAAAAATCGTCTTGAAGTCTTGAACAAATTAAATCATATGTTGACCTTTTCGTTGAATAGACAAGACGTGGTTAAACTAGTTCAAGAATATATTCATCATACGTTCCAATTGGACATTAGTTTTCTTTGGTTAGAGGAAGGTCTCGAAAGTTCGTCTAGCGGAATGACAGATGAATTATATAGAAGATTAGTAGAAGATAGATACGATTATATTGTAGAACGGCTACAACTTGAACATTCATTTTCAACAGTAAGAGAAGGTTCTATTGAGCTTGGATTAGCTCCTGAAGGAACGTTAGTTCATGATGCGTTTCATGCGTTGAAGGATGAAAGTGGGCAAATTATTGCCATTTTTTGCTGTAGTCGCATAGGTAGACTCTTTAGTGAAACGGATTTAGAAGATATCGAAGGTCTGTTAAGTAGAGTGAGTTTATCACTCGAAAGGATTAGGTTATATCAAGATAGCCAATATGAACGTAATTTAAATGAGAGTATTGTTAAAACCATTCAGGAAGGAGTTTTTCTAGTAGGGCCACAAGGAGAGCTTCAGCAATATAACCAGGCTTTATATGATTTACTTTCTGGAGAAAGAGAGTATGAGAAAGGGACTCCATTTGATACATGGATCACTTTGTTTGAAAGATTTGCAGAAAATAAAGACGAGATAATCGAGTTTTATAATCAAGCCATTCGTGAAAAATTTACGGATGTAAGAAGAATCCAATATTCTTTTAAACGTAAGGGTATAAAAGTCATCAACTTATACGCAGCATGCATCATGACTGAAGGCTACAAAACCGGAACGATATTTGTAAATCGAGATATAACGAAAGAACATGAAATAAACACATTAAAAAACGAATTAATTAATACGGTAAGTCACGAACTGAGAACTCCATTGTCGAGCATACTAGGTTTTTCCGAGTTATTGTTAACGAAAAAAGGGGCAAATGAGCGAAAAGAAAAATATGTTGAATTGATTCATAAAGAATCGAAAAGATTGTCTCAATTAGTCGATGATTTCTTAGATGTTCAACGAATGGAAAGCGGAAAAACAGACTACCATTTAAAAGCGGTTATTGTTGAAGATTTATTAGTTGATCTTGTTCAAAACTATTCTTTCCAAAAAAGTCACACTATTTTAATTGATAATCAAGCTTCCAACACCACAGTGTTGGCAGACATTGAAAGAATTACACAAGTGATTTTAAACTTAATTAGTAATGCCATTAAATTCTCACCCGATCAAACTGAAATTAAAATTAGTTTGTCACAAGAAGAAGATTCCTTAAAGATCGTTGTACAAGATTATGGTCTAGGTATTCACACAGAAGACATTCCTTATCTATTTCAGAAGTTTCACCGAATCGATAATAGTGAAACCCGAAAAATTGGTGGAACCGGCCTCGGACTATCAATTGTAAAAGAGATCGTAGAGTACCATAAGGGACGTGTTTGGATTACATCGACAAAAGATGTAGAAACATCAGTCCATGTTCTATGGCCACTGTCTAAATAAGAAAAAGTTGTCGCAAATTTATTAAGAAGTTTTGCTTTCTAATTAGGTGAAAAAGGTTGTTCCGAAAGTCGCAAATGACTTTTGGGACACCCTTTTTCTTATTTCAACAAAGAATCTACTAGCTCATATAATGCAGCCGGACTAAAAGGTTTTTGAATAAAATGATTGGCACCTGCAGTCATCGCAAGGTCCTTATCTGTTTGCTGAGATTTAGCGGTTAACATAATAATAGTTAAGTTATCTTTTATATTGTCAGGCAGTTGTGCAATAACATCCATTCCCGTTAAATATGGCATCATATAATCTATTATGACCAAATCAAATGTACCTAAATTTAACCTTTCAAAAGCAATCTTCCCATTTTCGGCTTCTTCAATCACCCACTCATCATGATCTAAAGAATCCACAAGCAACATCCGAATAATATCGTCATCATCAGCAATTAATATTCTTTTCTTCGTATCCATTCATTCGTATCTCCTTAGGATAGAAATAGTCTTTCGGCCAAGCGTTGTATTCGCATAATCACTTCCCGTGTATGAAATGGTTTTAATAAGTAGTCATCAGCTCCTAATTGCAGAGCTTGTAAAATTTTTTCTTCATCTTTTTGGGCAGATAACATTGTGATTAATACATTTTTAGGAGGATAGATTTCTCTAACATGCTCAATAACTTCTACACCCATCACGTTTGGCATTTGACTGTCTAGTAGTAAAACATGGTCTTCTCCTTCGTGAAACCAATCCGAGTTAAGGAAATCGAGTCCATCCGAATACTCATTAATCACAACTTCAAACCGAGGATGTTTCCAATTTGAAAAATGTGAATGAATTAAATTCCGGACGATTACGTCATCATCAATAATCGCAATATTTAGGGGGCGTTTATGCAACTCGATAACCCCTTTTTCAGCAAAAAGAGTAATCCTATTTCTCCCATTATGTTTGGATTGATAGAGGGCATAATCTGCCTCATCTAATAGTTCGGTAAGTTGGGTCTGATTTGTCTTTAGCATTGAAATACCTGCGGAAAATGTTACTTGAAATGGAGATGTTCCATGCAAAAACACTTTTTCCGTAAAGACCATTTTTATTTTCGTTAATCTTGCTTCCGCTTCAACGCCAGTTTTGTTTAAAAATAAAATTGTGAATTCTTCTCCACCGTACCTAAATAATAGTTCATCGCTTTCACACTCTTCATGGATTGTCTGTGCAAAAACTTTTAACACATTATCTCCCGTCAGATGACCATATGTATCATTTACTTTCTTAAAATAATCTAAATCAATCATTGCCAATGATAGAGCATTAC
Source organism: Paenisporosarcina sp. (assembly GCA_041605715.1). Taxonomy (GTDB): domain Bacteria; phylum Bacillota; class Bacilli; order Bacillales_A; family Planococcaceae; genus Paenisporosarcina. The sequence goes on along the minus strand of JBFIXW010000010.1, from coordinate 30,594 downwards.
CCAGTTGAAGATGCAATTGGATATGATAGGGGGCGGTACTTGTTAAGTGTTTTCGATTATAAGCACCTGTTAATTCATCTTTGGTGATAAACTGTAAAATTTTCTCTTTATTGAGTATGCGATTTTTTACAAAAGGAATGAATATTTCCATATCTAACGGTTTGCCAATGAAATCTGTTGCATCCAACTCATATGCTAATTTCGCTTTGTGCTTCGTAGCATGTGAAGAAGTAATCGCTATAGGAATGAAGTGTTGACGAGCTTGAGATGCAATTTGTTTTAAAACATTAAGACCATCCTCATCAGGTAGAGATAAATCAATTAACACAAAATTAGGTTGTAATGTGAAAAACATTTCCATCCCTTTTTTCGCTGTTGGCGCAATTAAAACGCTTACCCCTTCTTTTTCCATCGTTTCTTTAACTAATGTAACAAACTCAATATCTTGATCGATTAAGAGCATAAAAAACTTCTTTTCATTACTGCTAGCTGCAACTTCAGCATCTGCTAAAAACTTATCATCAGGTATGATAAGTTTTTTCATTTCTTCTATAGCAGTTTTTCTAAGAGATTCGGAGACATGAGATTCATCTTGTTGGTGATATAGCTGGGTTAAGTCATCAGCGACATTAGACCATTCCATTAAACCTATAGAACCAGCAGTACCCTTCAAACCATGAAAAAAACGATACATTTCTGTATGTGAAACTTGTTCGCGTTTTTCCCACGATTCAATCGTCTTTTCGATTCGCTGTGTAAGCATTTGGCTATATGACTTTTCCATTTTACCTCTCCCAACATGCTTGAGTGTAACCTCATTATATCAAACGAAAGAACAATAGCTTGATATTCTAAGATTTTATTCAGAATATTCATAATCGAATATAGTGCTAAAATCATGTACAATGATAGAAAATAGATGAGCGGGAGTTGAGCCTTTTTGAGGTATTTAAAGTGGATTATTCCTTTTCTCTTAATTTTAATATTGCCGTTCGTCATTTGGTATTGGCAAGATCAACAATTTAAAAAAGTAGACATTGTCATTTTAGATAAAACCGTGGCAAACAATGATACACGGGAACATAAGGGTCTTGTTTGGCTGCTTAATCATTTACATTATAAAAAAAAAGATGGCAATACCTTTGATGATAAAAAAGACTATGTTGGCACAATTTTTAAAGATGGTAACTTAACTGTAAAGGATTTAGAAGATGACATTAGTCATTCTGACTTCATCTATGTAGCAGATACCTATGGCGTTTACGAATCGCAAGAGGACGGAACTGAAAGAAGGATTAAAGGGGGATTAACTGCAAAAGAATGGGCAACAATCAGACATGCAGTGGATAAAAATGGTGTACCTCTAATAATAGAATTCAACTCTATTTCATCGCCAACTGAGCCGTTTATCAGACAAGAGGTTAGTCGGTTTTTAGGGATGGAACAAAAAGGTTGGACGGGACGTTACTTTAATGACCTGTCTCAGTATAATAGTGAAATTCCCTCATGGATATTCAATGCTTATGAGGAATCCAATAATCATCCATGGACGTTTAAAGGTGAGGGGGTTTTGTTTGTCCAGGAAGATTCCAATATTGTGAAAGTTTTATCAGTAGAAGATGGCCTTTTAGATCAAAGTGATCTTCATATGACATTTAACGAAGAGGGCATGGAAAAATTTAATTTAACAAAAAGTGGGCCCTATCAATATTGGTTTGATGTAACGACAGCAATCGACGAAAAAGATGTCCTAGCAAATTTTAACCTACCAGTAAGTTCAAAAGGGAAGTTGCAACTTGAAGAATGGGGAATACCATCTGTTTTTCCAGCAATTCTTGAGAAGGAACATAAACTAGGGAACACCTATTATTTTGCTGGTGATTTTGTTGACATGAGTGAGATTCCATCATTCTATCAGTACAGTGGTTTCACAAAAGTAAGAGAGTGGTTATCATTTGATGAAATCTCTCCAGAACAAAGTTTTTATTGGAAGACGTATATTCCCGTCATGAAAGTCTTGTTAAATGATTTAAAACCAAAGGATCAAAAAGCATTTCAAGTGCAATATCAACCATCTATGCTTAAAAATAACGAAGGACTTTCTTATTCTTCGAGAATTAAGAGCAATCGATTCGAAGTCTATCAAAATGGTGCATGGGAAGAGATGACCATTAAAGGGGTCAATATTGGAATGGGTAAACCAGGTGCATTTCCTGGTGAAGGGGCTATTACCAAAGCTGAGTATGAAAGATGGTTCCAACAAATTGGCGAGATGAATGCGAATTCGATTCGAATTTATACGCTTCATCCCCCTGCGTTTTATGAGGCACTTAAAGAATACAATGAAACACACGAAAAACCTCTCTACATTTTTCAGGGGGTCTGGTCGGATGAAGCTCCTTTAGAAGAGACGTTAGATGCTTATACCCCTGAAATTACAAAGGAGTTTCAAAATGAATTCAAAAAAATTGCTGATGTAATTCATGGCAATGCTGAAGTTGAGCTAAGACCTGGACACTCTCATGGTATGTATAGTGCAGATGTCTCGCCTTATGTACTCGGTTGGATACTGGGGATTGAATGGTACCCAGAAATGGTCGATAATATGGCTAAAAAGTACAAAGGTGCAAAACAGTTTGAAGGAAAGTATATTCAAACAAAAGGTGCTATTGGTTTTGAATTGTGGATAGCCGAACAAATGGATAGATTAACTTCATATGAGGCAGATACTTATAAGTGGACTCGTCCGATGAGTTACACGAATTGGGTAACTACTGATAATATCAAGCAACCTGCAGAACCCTTCCCTCAGGAAGATATAGCTAGTGTGGATCCTAACCATATTAAATACAAAAAAAGTGAATCCATGCCAGGAATGTTTGCATCTTACCATGTGTATCCTTATTATCCGGATTTCCTGAATTTAGATGAGAGATACACGGAGTACATTGATCACCGAGGAGAAAAAAACAACTATGCAGGATATTTACATGACTTAAAAGAATCACACGATATACCTGTCCTCATAGCTGAGTTTGGAATCCCTGCTTCTAGAGGATTAACCCATCTGAACCCTCTTGGTTTAAATCAAGGATTTCACACGGAACAAGAACAGGGGGTATTGTTGCAACGCTTGTATGAAGACATCATAGAGGCTGATATGATGGGAGGACTCATCTTTGCTTGGCAAGACGAGTGGTTTAAACGAACATGGAATACGGTTGAACTAGATGATGCAAACCGAAGACCTTTCTGGTCAAATGCGCAAACGAATGAACAACATTTTGGACTATTGAATTTTGATCGTATGGCGGTTCACACTGACGGGCGGCAAGATGATTGGAGAGGGATTGACCCATCCTATCAGTCTGAAAAAGAACCCGTGTCCTCCATGTATACGACAAGTGATGAACGCTATTTGTATGTAAGAATAGATGGTGATTTGCAAACGAAATGGCTTGCTGAGAACAACGCTCATTTACTTTTTGATGTAACGCCGAAAAGTGGAAATGATAAAGTTGATAAAATAAAAAACATTCAATTCAATCAACCTTTTGCGGATTTTTGGTTGTCATTTGATTCTGTAAATGAAGCGGAGCTCAAAGTAGATGCATACTATGATGTTTTCTATAATCTGTATGGTGTCAACTTGAAGATGTTAAATCCACCAATCATTAAACCAAAGCAAAATAGTGGGTCATTTAATGAAATTCATCTTGCATTAAATAAAGAATATATGAGACCTGACACTGGTGAGATATATCCTTTTTCTTCTTACAATACTGGTGAGATGAGGTTTGGGAATTCAAATCCAACTTCTTCTGAATTCGATTCGTTAGCAGATTATTTTTATAATCAGAAAACCGGTATATTAGAAATAAGGATACCGTGGTTGTTATTAAATATGAAAGATCCTAGTTCGAAGAAAGCATTTGGAGATTTGTATATGCATGGGGTTGATTCAGAAGAGTTCATTGATGATATCGGAATTGCTTTTGTTCTTGTTGATCAACAAGGGGAGGTTATCCAATCATATCCTCAATTTGAATCAGACAGCATGCCAGTCGATCAAATTTTCCGATATAATTGGGAAAAATGGGAGAGACCTCAGTATACGGAACGACTGAAGTTGTCATATACAATCATTCAAGAAACATTCAAAAACACACCATAAAAAAGGGAGTGCACAAAAGTGCACACCCTTTTTTAGATTAAATGTAAATACAAAATGTTGATTTTCATTGCTGGAGAAGCTTTCCGCGGGCAAAACTTCAGCAATTACCCTCGCGAAGTTAAAGTTCTCATAAGTCGTGATAACTTGGCTACGAGATGGGTTTGACGATTAAATGTGAAAAAGTGACGAGTAAACTATAAAATTGACGAGTAAATCTCAAAAAATGACGAGTAAATCATAAAGAAAAAATTGTATCTAGGGTTTATTAATCTGTTGTAACAATCATGCTTTTTATTTGTCGGAGGATAAACCTTTTCGGTCCATTTTTCCCCATTCTGATTTTTTAGTTAGAAAAGCAAACAATCCTTCAATTCGCCAAATCACTAATATTGGTCGGTACCAAAAACTATCTGTTAATGACCATAAGAAAAGCTTAATTAAATGAGATACTTTCGGATATTTATGCATCGTCATTTCTTCGAGAAGCACGGCTAATGAAGAAATGAAGGATCCATATATCACTGTTACTAAAAAGATAGTGAAAACAATGGTTGGATCAAGAAAATTAAATAGTAATCCACCAATAATTAAAAGATAACCAAGAAATTCGAATACTGCTCCAAGTAGTTCAACTAAGAAGAAATAGGGCATTGTTACAAGTCCTACCGACCCATACTTTGGATTGAAAAACATAGATCGATGAAGATGCATGGTTTCAGCTAATCCTCTTTGCCATCTGATCCTTTGAACCCTCAAAACTTCGAATGAGCTAGGTGCTTCCGTCCAGCAAACCGGATCTGGAATATACTCAATACGATCATTCAACTTTTCCTCACGAATCATTCGATGCAGTCTAACAACAAGCTCCATATCTTCTCCAACTGTGCCTTGACGGTATCCACCAACATGAATTACTTTATCTTTTCGAAACACCCCAAAAGCTCCTGAAACAATTAAAAGTTGATTGAATCGGCTGAACCCAAGTCGTCCAATAAGAAATGCACGAAAATACTCAATAATTTGCATTATCACTAGGGGCTTATTTGGGACTTCAATCACTTCAATCTTACTTCTGGAAATTTTAATACCATTTGCAATTCTAATGGAACCACCAACACCAATAATATGACCGTCAGAAGCATGTATCGGTTTCATCGCTTTCAATAATGCATCTTGTTCTAACATGGAGTCTCCATCAATTGCGCAGAAATATGGATAATTGGCTATATTAATACCGCTATTAAGGGCATCAGCCTTACCTCCATTTTCTTTTGAAATAACAACTAAGTTAGGGAAAATGGTCGATTTATAAACCCCATGAATAGGTTGAGTATCTAAATGTTTACGAATGGCATAATCAACAACATATAAATGATAAGCTTCAATTAATTTGGGAAGGGTTTGATCATTTGAGCCGTCATCAACGACGATTATTTCAAATTGTGGATACTGAAGAGTAAGGAGCGATCGAACTGTATCCACGACCCCAACTTCTTCGTTAAATGCAGGAACTATGATTGAAACAGGGATCGTGCTCTCACTAATTGCCAAATCTTCTAGTGTTTCTTTTTTGTCAAGCTTGCCTTCTCTTGAAACTTTTCGGAATGAAAGTAAAAATAACAAAATATAACTTAATGCGGTAAATGACATATAAACAATAATAAGAATGGTTAAGAACTGAAAGATCCAGAAGCTCATGTTACTCATTTTGGTTCACCTGACTTCCTAATGTTAGCCATTGTGATGCCATATCTCTCGCGAAATGATCTGGATGAGACTTAGAGAGCTCTTTTAGTTTATTTTCACCGAAAGTAACCAAAAGAGCATCTGCTGTATAGTATCGAACCCACCATATACGGTCTCCAAGCAATTCAACTAAAATATGTTCAAATTGTGAGAGTGATAATACACCTGCTATTTTTACAGCAAACATTCTTTCAATCCAATTATCTGATTTGAAAAAAGGTGTTAATAAATTGACATCTGAAATATAATTCATCCGAAATATTGCTTTTAATGCTTGAATTTGTAGTGCTGAGTTTTCATCATGAAGCTTTTCTTCTACAAATGGTAAATATGCTAAATTCTTAGCTAGTCCAAAATACATTAATAAGGACGTTGTGGCTTTTAAGCTACCATCTTTATTCACATAGTCAATAGCTTTTGGTACTACGTCTTCAGGAAGACGACTAAACACGGTTAGATACATAGATTCAGTAGATTCAGGTTCGTTTTCTAAATAAGTTAAGACGGACAAATCACCCATGGCAGCTAACGTTCTGATTAATTGTTGTGACTCCTCATCATTGGTATGAACTTCTTTAAGTCTATTAGAAAGCAATGGTTGTAAAGAGGTCATACGAAAATCTTCCATATAGTATAAAGCATTCACACGAGATGACCAATCCCCTGTTTTCATCACTTTTTCGTAATGAGAACTTAAATAGGAAGAAGCGCTCTCTCTAACATTATTTTGAAGCTTTTCATCTTTAATAATGGCCATGCAATCGCTAAATAATTGTTCTGCTACATGATACTCATCTGGTGGGAGTGGAATGGGTTCATTGGGATCGCTGTTTAGGTATTGAATATACGCTGGCATTGCTTCTGCATAAATAGCTTGTTCGTGAGCAAGTTTTTTGTTCGTTTTAATTTTCTTATTCGCAAGATAAAGGAGTAGTAATAATTGAAAAATGGCAAGGGTGACAAATAGACTAATAAAAATAACGAGTGGATTATTCATATGAATAACCTGTTAACAAGGCGTTGAATCCGGACTAAAACTTCTTGAGGATGAAATGGCTTTAACATGTAATCATCAGCTCCTGAGTTTAGTGCGTGCAAAATGTCTTGCTCGTTTTTTCGAGCGGTCAGCATCGTGACTAAGACACGTTGTGAATGCACATTATTTTTTACTTTGTGCAATACTTCTAAGCCGTCCATTTTCGGCATTACGCCATCTAAAAGTAGTACATGGTAATCTTGTGGGGTATACCAGTTGGATTCTGTGAAAACGAATCCATTTTCATAATTACATATGTGGATGTTAAATAAATCAGTTTGCCAAGTAGAGAATTGTCGTTCAAGCATTGCTCGAACAATCTCATCGTCGTCAATGATATGCACCGTCAAGTTCCTTAAAATAGGTTTAGAAAATGATAAGGGATCGAAAATATGGATTTGATTTCCACCAGCTTTTTTAGCTCGCTGAAGAGCATAATCAGCCAATTGTAATAACTCTTTGTGTCCGTCTGTTGTTGTATCCCATGACGTAACCCCAGCTGAAAATGTGATGGAAAATTGTGAGTGCATGGCATCGGCAATTTGTTCGATTAATTCTTTTGTTTCTTCAGTTGACTTATGCCTAAAAAGAACCACAAAATCATCACTATTAAACCTAAAAACTTCTGGTGATACTTCTGTTATCATTTTAGAAATTTCAACAAAAGTAGTTAGCACATCATCTCCTTTTTGCGAGCCGTTTTGAGTGTTAAAGTCTTTAAATGAATCAAAATCGATAAGCCCTATCGAAAAAGATTCATTTGAAATTCTATATTGTGTTGATAGTGTTGAAAAAGTCAGGTAAAAGTGTTTGCGAGTATACGCACCTGTAAGATCGTCAATCAGCACTTTGGAACTCAGGGAACTTTTAATCGAACACCTATTTTCAATAAAAGGTATGAATGTCTCTAGATTGATCGATTTATGAATAAAATCTAAAGCTCCAAGTTGATAAGAGCGTGATATGTAGTCGTTAGAGTTTTTAGTAGATACAACCGAAATAGGAATCATACGTGTCCTTGCGATATCACTTATTTCTTCTAATAAAATGAATCCACTTTTGTCAGGCAAAGCGGGATCAATCATAATCATATCGGGATTTGTCATTTGAAAGAGCTCTAACCCTTTCGCAGCAGTTGTGGCTAATAGGATGGAATAAGGAAAGTTATGAAATAAATCCTTGATTTTCAGAGCGAAATCCATGTCTTGGTCGATTAATAAAATCAACTTTTCATGATTAAGAAAATCGTACTTTTTCAAGTTTTGAGGTAGTAGTGAATTCATTTCATTCACCTCCATTGTTTTAACTATAGTATATCAAAAATTTTAAAAAATTGAAGTCAGAATATATTGAATATTTAGAAAATACACTGTATATTCTTGAATATTTCACTTCATTTTAAAGTAATGTTGGAAAAAGAGCTCTTAAGTTGAGCTTGCTTTTCAAGTGTCGATCTTGCTCTTCCACATGGAGATCTTGTTCTTTCAGAGACAGATCTTTCACTCTCAATCGAAATCTATGTGCGAAAGCCCAGGAGTTCCTACAGAAAAGGCTGCTTTGGCTGCCCTACTTGGTTCTTTTCCGCTTCGCTTCTGAAAGATTTGCTGAAAAATGGAGATTCCATTGATTTCGTATGACCTTTCACTTTCAAGTGAAAAGCTTGCTCTTTCAACAAGATATCTTGCTCTTTCAATGTCATACCTTTCGCTCTCAATCGATTTCTACGCGCGAAAGCCCAGGAGTTTCCAACTAAAAAGGCTACTTTGGCAGCCCTAATTGGCTCTTTTCCGCTTCGCTTCTGAAAGATTTGCTGAAAAATGGAGATTCCATTGATTTCGTATGACCTTTCACTTTCAAGTGAAAAGCTTGCTCTTTCAACAAGATATCTTGCTCTTTCAATGCCATACCTTTCGCTCTCAATCGATTTCTACGTGCGAAAGGCCAGGAGTTTCCAACTAAAACTGCATTCGTAGCCCTAATTGTCTTATGTGCTTAAATTCCCATAGCGTATGTGAGAGTGGGTTTGACACATATCATAAGAGTTGTCACTATTTTATCGAGTATGGTACGATAGTTTTACTTTAATGAACGGAGGTTTTCCAAATGATTGACTATAAATTCCGATGGAACACTTTGCGATGAAACTGAATAATGCAAAGAACTGCTGAGCAGTTTAATTGGGATAGGTCTGTCTATTTTGAAAACCAAACATAATCTTCAAAGAAAGAGAGCGACTCATCTGCTCTCTTTTTCTATATTTTTTAATTGGTAAAAAAAGGGTGATCGATTTTCTCTCAGCAGATTTATGAGGAGGACAAACGAATGGATGAGTTAAACGAACGCGCCATTATTGTTGGTGTAAATTTAAAAAAAGACGAACATTTTGAATATGGGTTAGAGGAATTGCACAATTTAGCTGAAGCACTGAATGTCGAGGTTGTTGGCGAAGTGACTCAAAATTTAGATCGAGTGAATCCTGCAACGTATGTAGGGAAAGGGAAAATGGAAGAAATTCAAGCTTTTTTTGAAGAGGCTGATGCTAATTTAGTTATTTTCAATGATGAGCTTTCTCCATCTCAAATTCGAAATTTAGAGGCAACACTTGAGTGTAAAGTGATTGATCGAACGATGTTGATACTCGATATATTTGCGCGGAGGGCTAAGTCAAAAGAAGCTCAAATGCAGGTAGAGTTAGCTCAATTACAGTACATGCTTCCACGATTAGTAGGATTACGGGCATCTTTAGGTCGACAAGGTGGAGGCACAGGTGGTGGATTTAAAAACAGAGGTGCTGGTGAAACAAAACTAGAACTCGATCGCCGAAAAATTGAAGATCAAATCGCGAAACTTCGTCGTGATTTAGAACATGTAAAAGATCAGCGAGAAACTCAGCGAAAGCAACGTAAGAAAAATGAAGTACCAGTTGTCTCGATTGTTGGTTACACAAATGCAGGTAAATCAACGATAATGAATCGTTTACTATCAAAAACAGGTCAACTGGATGACAAGCAAGTATTTGAAAAAGATATGCTTTTTGCAACGCTTGAAACATCTGTGCGCCAAATTCGATTGCCAGATCAAAAGGAATTCTTATTAACAGATACAGTAGGATTCGTTAGTAAGCTTCCAACCCATCTTGTAAAGGCGTTCCGCTCCACGCTGGAAGAAGCAAGAGAAGCTGACTTGTTGCTCCATGTTGTAGACGTTTCAAATGAAGAACATCGCTATATGATGCAAGTTACGAACGAAACTCTTCAAGCGGTGGGTGTTGAAAATGTACCAACACTTGATGTATTTAACAAATCGGATTTAGCAGGTTTAAATTACCCTCATGTAAGCGGAACTAATATTTGGATTTCTGCTAAAGAGAGTGTGGGATTAGACGAATTACTTGATATGATTCGTGCAAATATTTTTGGTGATTATAAGACATGTCGAATGTTAATTCCTTATGAACGCGGTGATGTAGTGTCGTATCTCAATGACCAAGCATCTGTTCAATCCTCTGAATATGAGGAAGATGGTACGTTAATGAAAGTGGAATTAAAACAAGCCGATTACGATCGCTACCAAGAATTTGTATTAGGTAAATAAATAAACGCATGGCCAATGAAATCGGCCATGCGTTTTTGTATGCATTGAATCTTATACTTGTTCAAACTGAATATTATGAAGGCGGGCGAATACACCATCTGCTGCTACTAGTTCTGAATAGGACCCATCTTCAACAATGCCTTCTTTTGTAACAACAATTACACGATCCGCATTTCGGATTGTAGCTAATCGATGAGCGATGATGAGAGTCGTTCGATTTTCTGCAAGTTCCGTTAGGGAATGCTGAATAATTTTCTCTGTCTCAGTATCTAAAGCAGAGGTTGCCTCATCCAAAATTAATATTGGCGGATTTTTCAGGAACATTCGTGCAATAGCTAATCGTTGTTTTTGTCCACCTGAAAGTTTTAAGCCTCGCTCACCAATTTGAGTTTCATATCCGTCAGGAAGTTCTGAAATGAATTCTTCTAAATGCGCTTTTCTTGCTGCTTCTTTAATCTCTTCAGAAGTGGCATCTTTTTTACCATAGGCAATATTCTCTTGTATGGTCCCTGTAAATAGAAAGACGTCTTGCTGAACTATTCCAATCTGAGAGCGAAGGGAATGCTTGGTCATATTGCGAATATCAAGACCATCAATGCTGATGGATCCTTCATTGACATCATAAAAACGCGGGATTAATGAACAAATGGTCGTTTTCCCTGCTCCTGAAGGACCTACAAATGCAACTGTTTCTCCAGCTTTAACTTGTAGGTTAATGTCAGAAAGGACAGTTTGATGCTGATCATAACTAAAATGCACTTTGTCAAAGGTAATATTACCTTGCAAATGATTTACTTTTTGAGCATGAGGATGATCCACAATTTCAGGGTCTTGATCAATTAAATCCAGAAACCGCCTGAATCCAGCCATTCCTTTTGGGTAAAGTTCAAGTAACGCACTAATTTTATCCACAGGTTTTATTAATACATTAATAAACAAAACAAAACTAACAAGTTCACCGTATGATAAATGGTCATTCACTAAGAACCATGCGCCGACAACCAAAACTACAAGCGTCATTAGACGGGTCATCATGAAAATACTCGAATGAGTGCCTGCCATTACTTTATAGGCAACTAACTTAGCCAATCTAAATTGACCATTATCTTTACGAAAGCGTTGAATTTCAAATTCTTCGTTTGTAAAAGACTGAACAACACGAACTCCAGAAACACTATCTTCAACTCGGCCATTTACATCTGCAATTTTTATGTACATATTTTTCCATGCGTTATTCATTTTAATGTTACTGAAAGTAACCAATAGAATTAGGAATGGAATCATAATAATTGCGATAATGGCAAGTTCGGGATTGATATTGTACATAATCGCGAAGGCACCGATAAAGGTCATAATGGCGATGAAAAAGTCTTCAGGACCGTGGTGTGCTAATTCGCCAATATCAAATAAATCATTCGTAATCCGACTCATGACATGACCAGTTTTTGTATTGTCAAAAAAGCGGAATGATTGTCTTTGGACATGAGTGAACAACTGCTCTCTCATATCGGTTTCGATATTAATGCCTAGCTTGTGACCAAGATAACTGACGATATATTGTAAAAACGTACTAATTAAATAAACGAGAAGTAGTAACACACTGACAGTAACAATAGTTCCCCAATCTTTAGTAGGAAGCAGTGTATCAATAAACCACTGTACAGCTAGTGGAAAAGCGAGCTCCAATATGGCTACGATAATAGCGCTGGTAAAATCGATAATAAATAACCTTCGATGGGGACGATAGTATGAAAAGAATTTCGTGATCATAAGAGCTCTCCTTGGTGACTTGATACAAAGAATTATAACTGAAAAATATTTATAAAACGAATAGAGGCTTCTGAACATGAAAGAAAGTGAGTTGTTTCAAGGCTCGAAGGTTTTTTAATAAATAAAATGGGGAGGATATACTGTAAAAGTTATTCTACAATAGAGGAAAGAAGGATGTAATATGATGCAAACTCCAATATGTCGGTTGACGGGTCACTCGTTTACATGTCTGGGATTATCGGTGGGGGGATTGCTGACCGATTATTTGGTACAACGAAAACCGTATTTTATGGTGGTATCGCCATTATGCTTGGACATGTTTAACAAAATAGATATCGTCCAATCAGTTCCTCTAATAGGATTTTTTGGTCAACCTAAAGAATAGCGTTTTTCGTATTACGATATGCGTGCGATCACCACGCTCTTTATCTCAATGCATTAATTATTATTGGTACGGGTTTACTAAAACCTAATATATCTAGCATTGTTGGTGATTTATATTCCGATAACGATGTTCGCCGCGACTCAGGATTTAGTATTTACTATATGGGAATCAATATGGGTGTTCCTTGCGCCATTAATTTTAGGAACAATTGGATTAAACTATAACTAGGACTATTCTTTGCCGGATCTTCATTCTTAGTGATGATTATTCCTGCATACTTAATCGGAACGGATACATTGGATAGTCGTATTGGTTAGTATTAAGCTTCTTCCTAGTAGTTATGGGTGAATTATTACTATCCCCAGTTGGCTTATCTGCAACAACGAAACTTAAACCTGGAGCGTTTGCAGCTCAAACAATGAGTTTATGGTTCTTAACGAGTGCTGCTGCGTAAGCAATCAATGCTCAGGTTGTTAAATTGTACAACCCTGAAACTGAAATTATGTACTTTGGTGTGATTGGTGCCATTGCAATTGTAGTAGCCTTAATTCTATTTTTATCAGCTCCAATCATTCAACGTTACATGCGTGGCGTTGGATAATTAATATAAAAAGAGGCTTTCCGGTTAGTCATTGAAATCTGACTGATTGGAAGCTTCTTTTTTATGACCTATAAGTTCATTCGATTCTTCACGTTTGTTTTATTTATATCTAAATAAAATTACCTATAACCGGCAAGTAATTATTGCCTAAAAACTCCCTTTCCTTCATAAAGAAATTCCAATTGAAACCATTTCAATGTAAACTCGTAAACATAAGAACATGAATTAAAAGGATAGGTGGCTATCGTGATGAAAAAATGGTCGATTCTTCTAGCTGTCACAACTTTATCATTCGGGTTAGTGGCATGTAATGATACAGCAACCCCCACTCCGGGCACGAAAACAGAACAATCGAGTAATTTAACTCTACAAGACGTCTTTAAGAAATCTATGGAGCAATCTGAAAGTATCCAAAGTTTAAGCGCAAACATTGATATGACTCAACTAATTGAAGTGCCATCACAAGAAATTTCGATGGAAACGACTTCCAAAATGAATATGGATATGGTGATTGAACCTTTAAGTTTATATCAAAAAGGAACAACATCGATGACTATGCCAGGCATGCCATCATCTGAACTAACGGATGATATGAAAATGGAAAGCTATTTGACAGAGCAAGGATTCTATATGTTTGATAGCATGTCAAACATATGGACGAAATTGCCGTCAGATATGTATGAGCAAATTATGTCAATGTCTCAAAAGCAAGCAGATCCTGCCAAACAGTTAAAAGATTTAGAATCATTCAAAGATGACTTTACATTTGAACAAACTGATTCATCTTATGTGTTAAAGCTTGCAGATTCAGGTGATAAATTTAATGAATTAATTCAAAATCAGTTAGCCGATACAATGCCTGACATGATGATAGAAGAACAAGAACTTTTAAAAGAGATGAATATCGAAAAAGTTAACTATGAAATATTTATCGATAAAGAAACATTTAATATAACAGCTTTAAATATGATTATGGATATGACGATGGTGGTTGAAGGGGAAGAGATGAAGTTGGCTCAGAATCTGAAATCTACCTATAGTAAGTACAATGAAGTTGAGAAAATAGTAATTCCGCAAGAAATTATCGATAATGCCCAGGAAATGTAATAAAACAGGCCGTCTAAGAATATCTTAGACGGCCTAATTATTATTATTTATACATTAACTTTTAATAAGTAAATCCAGCAGGTGAGTTTTTCACGACTACCACTACTTTGTTTTGATCTAGTTTTTGTTCCAACTGTTCTGATTCGGGTTTAGAAAATCCTAACTCCTCGAATTGTGCACGGAGTTCGTCCCCTTTTTTACGGAAAACGTTAGCAATCGAAGTGCCTAACCCTTGTTCAGTTACACCAACCGTGTTCGCATCAGCCTTTTCAGCTATTTGACTTGTTCGGTGATTTTCATGAGTTATGACATAAATATCGTCTTCTAATACACCTTTAGCTTTAATTTCTTGAATTCCGCGAATCGCTTCTTCATCCGTTAAATACTCTTTATAGGCTACACTCATTTTAAATTCCTCCTTCAAATCTTTTACTCTGACACGATATACTTTACCTCCTTCAAAAGAATTTAAACGACATTCGAGAAATTTCGAACGAAAGTCACAAGTTTTCGACCTAGTATCAGACTGAATTTATAATAATATGCTAAATTAATTGAACGTAAGGAGGTTGATTCGTATGAAGAAATGGTTTTTTTCTTTATGGATTATTACGTTTATTGGCTTTGTCCTCTTGTTTTTTAATTTCACACATGAAGAAATGGTTGAATTTGATGAAGAACTAAGTAAAGTCTTCATTGGTAATGAATTCGTTCGTTTTTTCCATCATATATGGAGAACCATATTGGATTGCATCAGCGACTCTGTTGTTAGTACTTTTTCTACTATTTCGACGTAAAAATTATCGTGGCATGCTCTTTATTTTGTTTTCTATGGGTGGAGGCAACCTTTTAAATCATTTATTAAAAGAGTGGATTCAACGAGTTCGACCAGATATGCCTCATCAGTTAACGAGTTTTAGTTTTCCATCTAATCATTCAATGTTAGGGTTATTATATTTATTTACATATGCGTATTTTATTACAGAAAATCACGCTTCTTTAAAGTGGAGAATAGGCGTATGGGTAAGTGCTATCATGCTCACATTAGTAGTAGGATTTTCACGAATTGCAGGGGATAATCATTATGGTACAGATGTTTTAGCAGGTTGGATGGTAGGTTATTCATTCTTCATTATCGTTGTCATGTGGTATGAATGGCGTACTCGAATGATGAAGAAACGAAAACCAATAGCAGATTAAACGAGACTTACGTTGAATTTTGACGTAAGGCTTTTTTCTTCTCTATTTTTGGGTATAGATTAAATAAATACCGAATTCGTTGAAAGGGTGTAGATTACATGATATCAATCACGGAAGATCTTGAAGAACTTGGTAGACAACGAATACATGGTTTTGATGTGCAAGGTTTTGTTCGAAGTTATGGTCCTCACAACCCTTCCTTAATGTTAATAGGAGAAGCACCTGGAGAAAACGAAATTGAAACAGGAATCCCATTTACAGGACGTGCTGGAAAAGAGTTAATGAAATCATTGGCGAATATCGGTTTAAGTAGGGAAGATGTATATATAACGTCAAGTGTGAGAAGTCGACCGTTTAAATGGGGAACTAAAAAAGAACGAGATGGAACTCTTGTTAAAAGAACATATAATCGCGCACCTAAAGCTCCTGAAATATTAGCGCATGCACCATTGTTAGATTATGAAATCAAACATGTACAACCTCGACTTATTGTCACTTTAGGAACAATCGGTCTACAACGACTACTTGGAAAGCAAGCTAAGATTACAGAATTACATGGACAAAAATTAGAGAGATCGATTCAATATTTAAAAACACTTGATGATGATGATTATAGTTGGACAAAAGAAGACTATTCTATTGTTCCAACGTTCCATCCGGCTTCCATATTTTACAGACCATCATTAAGGAATTTGCTTGAACGAGATTGGCAACAAATCGGTGAGTACATAAAGGAAATCAACGATAAGAATTCAAAATAATTATTCTACAAATGAAAGGAAGTTGTGTTAAGGAAAAATTTCTCATACAATAAGTCCAATAGATAGTATAGAAAGTAGTGGGATTATGGACGGGAATGTATTATTTGCACTTGCCTTGACGTTGTTTGCGGGACTAGCAACGGGTATAGGAAGTCTGCTTGCATTTGTAACGAAGCGAACGAACACAAAATTTCTATCTTTAGCACTTGGTTTTTCAGCAGGTGTCATGATTTATGTATCAATGATTGAAATATTTGTGAAAGCAAAAGACTCTTTAGTAGATGAGCTTGGCTTTACTCAAGGATATTGGTTGACCGTTATTGGATTCTTTAGTGGGATATTAGTCATCGCATTAATTGATAAATTATTACCTAAATCTACGAATCCTCATGAAGTAAAAGGCGTAGAAGAAATGGATATTAAGCCTACCAATGAAGAATATACGAAACTCATGCGGATGGGGTTATTCACAGCTTTGGCCATTGGGATTCACAATTTTCCAGAAGGCATCGCCACTTTTATATCCGCGATGCAAGATCCTAACTTAGGAATTGCCATTGCAGTAGCTGTTGCTATACATAATATTCCGGAAGGCATTGCAGTAGCTATTCCTATTTATTACGCAACAGGTAATCGAAAGAAAGCATTTAAGTGGTCCTTCTTATCTGGTTTAGCAGAACCTGTAGGAGCGATTGTCGCCTTTTTAATATTGATGCCTTTCCTCAATCCAGTTATGTTTGGAATGATTTTTGCTGCTGTTGCTGGAATTATGGTGTTCATTTCATTAGATGAATTATTGCCAGCGGCACAGAAGTACGATGAAGCCCATCTCTCAATTTATGGTGTTGTTGGTGGGATGGCCGTAATGGCATTGAGTTTATTATTGTTAGTATAAGGGAAAAGTGTGTTTCTAAGAGTTAAATTAGAAATACACTTTTTTTGTTCTTGTAAAAATATTAGTTATTGAATCTCAATTAAGTGAAGGAATTACCCTTCTTTCTCTATTGCTAGAACGATCCTATACAACTATACTGATGTGTAAAGACAAATGATGACATGTGTCAAGACAAGGGGGATGAGTATGACAACGATTAAAGAAACTGAAGTGAAGTCAATTTCTCGAAATAAATTACTAGGGATAGCAGGGTTAGGTTGGATGTTTGATGCAATGGATGTGGGGATTTTATCCTTCGTAATTGCTGCACTTGCGATCGAGTGGTCTTTAACTCCAGAACAAATGGGCTGGATAGGTAGTGTGAATTCCATTGGGATGGCAGTCGGGGCATTCGTATTTGGAATCTTTGCTGATCGTGTGGGGCGGAAGAAGATATTTATTATAACGCTTGTGTTATTTTCTGTCGCGAGTGGTCTTTCGGCATTGGCATGGTCTGTTGGTGTATTTATGTTCCTTAGATTTTTTGTTGGAATGGGTTTAGGTGGCGAATTGCCAGTAGCATCTACTTTGGTTGCTGAAAGTGTTGAAGCAAAGGAACGTGGACGCGTTGTTGTATTACTTGAAAGCTTTTGGGCTGCAGGATGGTTAATCGCTGCTTTAATTTCTTACTTCATCATTCCTAAGTATGGTTGGCAAATAGCTTTGTTAATTACAGCATTGCCTGCTTTTTACGCAATCTACTTGCGGTTGAATTTACCTGATTCTCCTCAATTTACAGCGAAACGAGTAAGAGATCGTACGTTTAAACAAAATATTAAAGAAGTGTGGTCAAAACCTTATATAAAACCTACGATTATGCTTTGGATATTATGGTTTACAGTTGTCTTTTCTTATTATGGCATGTTTTTATGGTTACCAAGTGTCATGGTAATCAAAGGGTTTAGTTTGATTAAGAGTTTTGAGTATGTATTGATTATGACGATTGCCCAGCTACCAGGATATTTCACTGCCGCATGGTTAATTGAAAAAGTGGGGCGCAAATTTGTCTTGGTAACCTATTTGCTTGGAACAGCCGCTAGTGCATTTGTTTTTGGAAATGCCGAAACAACAATGTTATTAATCGTTTCAGGTGCATTCTTGTCATTCTTTAATTTGGGAGCATGGGGAGCTCTATATGCTTATTCTCCTGAACAATATCCTGCAGTCATTCGTGCTACGGGAACTGGGATGGCCGCAGCCATTGGACGTATCGGTGGAATTTTAGGACCATTAATGGTCGGTACTTTAGTTATGAGAAATTATGATATTGGTTGGATTTTTGGCGTATTCTGTATCGCGATTGTTATTGGTGTATTAGCTGTCATTTTCTTAGGCAAAGAAACAAAACAATTAGAACTTGAATAATTCTTGGGGACGGTCTCCTAGGTCATTTAGTGACTAAGAGATGGTCCTTTTTTCTATGTGATGAATTTAGTTTCAACATTTTTCATATTTCGAAGTCAAATTATAAAAATTAGAAACTTTTCCCATATTCATCTCGTATAGTAAAGAAAGGGGGATTACATATGAGTGTTAGAGAATTTAACGTTAAGATTAGTCCAAGTGAAGCGATGAATAGTATTAATAATGGATTTACTAAGGGGAGCATTTCAGGAAAGTTAATTGATTACCACAAAAGATCTCTAGGGGATAATGAAGTTATTGTTTTTGTTTTAGAAAAATATTTCATGAGAACTTCTAATCGAGCTTCCATGACTGTGACGATTGATAATTTTGATGGTACGACTAAGGTTCATGCGGTTGCATCAGGTGGTGGGGAAGGCGTGTTTTTCCGGTTTGATTGGGGAGCAGGAGACAGTTTTGCGAATAGTATCGAGAAGACGCTAGCAGAACACATCACAAGTTGATAGAATAAAGCTACTAAATATGCACTGCGAGGGAGAGACGGCCATGTTTAAGAGGATTGACACCGTATTTTTACCTGTGCAAGACACGTATCGTTCGATTAAATGGTTTGAAGAAAAATGTGGCTTTACATTAAGATGGCATGACGAAGAGAACGGATATGCAGCACTGAATGTTGGTAGTGGTGATACTGTATTTACGCTTGTTCGAATTTCGCAGATGGGTTCTACGAAGCCTGCAGAACATGAGTGGTTTAATTTATATACATCTGACATTCACGGTACCCATCACCATATGCTGAACTCGGGCGTAGAAGCTTCTCCCGTTCAAAGTGGGGGGAATATGGAGTTTTTCCAATTTAAAGATTTAGATGGAAATACGATAGGAGTCTGTTCATTTGAAGAAGATGCAGCCTGAGTTTAAACGAATTTTAATCGTAGGTTCTGGAGGCGCGGGGAAGTCTACCTTATCCACAACACTTGGAGAGTTATGGAGTTTGCCAGTTGTGCACTTGGACTCCCTTTTTTGGAATCCAGGTTGGACATCTTCTCCAAAACCAGAGTTTATTGAAAAAGTTAAAACCGAGATGGCAAAACCCACATGGATTATTGATGGCAATTATGATTCGACTTTAGCTACGAGAGCTGAATATGCAGATCTCATTATTTTCTTGGATTTCTCAAATATTCTTTGTGTATATCGAGCATGTAAACGAGCATGGACCTATCGTGGTACTACTAGACCCGATATGGGAACAGACTGTCCAGAAAAAATCGATTTGGAATTTGTGCGCTGGATTTGGCGATTTCCGAAGGATGCAAAACCTGATATTGTAGAAACCTTATCTAAAACACCAGCAAAAGTATTAACACTTAAATCACCGAGGGAAGTTAATGAATGGCTTTCCTTACAATCAGTAACAGCAAAAAGAGTGAATCATCCCGCATAAAGGACGATTCACTCTTGTTAAGTTGTTTTCAAGGTTGTATAAACGACAAGTCGATCCTCATAAAATGAACCTTCTTTGTTATATTCCCCAGTGCAAGTAATTAAATTCAAATGACTCCCAGTGCTAAATCCGAAAATTTCTCTAATAGGAGAGTCATCAAATGGGTAAACCTCTACTCGTTCAACGATGAAAATGAGCTCCTGCCCTTCATCACCTGTAACGAGCACCTCATCCCCAATGTTTAATTTTCCTATATCGTAAAATACAGCAGGTCCGTTTTTCCCATCGACATGACCGGCAATGACAGAGTTACCTGGTTCGCCAGGCATATAGCCATTTCCAAACCATCCGGTAGATACAATATCATTTGGTACATCCATTTCACCGTTATCAAGTAGACCAGTAGCATTTACTGGAGCATCTACATTAATAGCTGGAATTTGCAATCGAGATGGAGATATCCCTTGTCGTTCGTCTTTTATGAGTTTAGAAGCAGATAGTTGGCTATTATTTAACTTTAAAGCTGTTTTTGTAGAAGAAGAGGCTTCCATGTTGGAAACCTCTTGTTTTTCTACGGTTGGTTCCGGAGTTGCTTCTTCTGATTGGCAAGCCGTGAGAAGAAGACTAATTCCGAGAATTCCACCAAACCATTTTTTCATATTATTATGCCTCGTCTGAACGTCTGCGTAATGTAAACGCGCCACCTAAAGCTGCTGCTAATAAACCACCAAGTAGGAACCACTCATAAGGCATACCATCTTGGTCTGCTGTACCACCCATACCTGTTTTAGGCATTCCATCAGGCATAGATTGTTCACTGAATTTATCTGGGAACTGATCAACAATTGTTTGTGATAATCCTGCTGAAGGCATTAACATATGTGCATAAGCTTCACGCATAGATGTATAAGAAGCCTCATAGTCACCAGCAACATATTGATCAAATGCTGCTAATAATTGGTTTACGTGTTCAGTTAATCCTGCCTCTAAGTCTGCTGCAGGTAAACGATCTTCCGTAGCAGCTGCTAAGAATGCTGCTTGTTCAACGATATAACCATCTAATTCTTCCATTGCTTTATCTTTACCAGCTTGGTCATCGTTTGCAGTTGCAGTTACATAGTCAACAAAGTACCCAATATGTGATTTCCAAATCTCTTCAAATGCTGCTCCGCCTTCTTCACCGTAAAATGAAGCAACTGCAGCTGATAAATCATCAGCATTTGCAAGTAAAGCTGCTGCAGATGCATCGAAGTCTGGATCACCATCAACACCATTTTGCATCGCCATTACAGCTAAACCGGCATGTTCTGTAAATACTTGGTCTAATGCTGCACGTAAATCAGCAGCAGGAGTAACAGCCATTGAATTCTCAAATTTGTCCGGGAATTGATCTGTAATTGCAGTTGATAGGGCTGCAGCTACCATTGACATATGTTTAATAGCTTCACGTTCATTCATGTATCCTGTTTCGTAATCACCAGCTACATAGCTGTCAAATGCCCAAATTAATTGATCAATATGCATTCTTAAACCAGGTTCTAGATCTGCTGCTTTTAAACGGCCTTCAGTTGCAGTCTCTAAGAATGCTGCTTGATTTTTAACATAGCCTTCTAATTCTTTAAGAGCTTGGTCTTTTCCTGCTTGATCATTAGCTCCAGTCGCTTTTACATAGTCAACAAAGAATCCGATATGTGAACTCCACATTTCATTAAATTGAGCTCCGCCTTCTTCACCGTATACTGAAGTGACTGCAGCAGTTAAGTCAGCTGTGTTTTTATTTAATGCATCGGCTAATTCATCGAAATCTTCTGTTCCGTCAGCACCTTTTTTCATTGTTTCAACAGCAAGGAAAGCATGTTCAGTAAATAAATGTCCTAACGCTGATCGAAGTTCAGAAGCTGGAGTAGAAACACTCGTGTCTGTATTTCCTCCATTTGCTTTTGCTCCGTGATCTTCTGCCATAACTGCTGTTGGAATTAATAAACTCATTGATAATGGTACTGCTAATAATGTACGTTTTTTCATTTTGAAATCTCTCCCTTTGTTTTAGTTTTTATTTGGTTTCGAATAGCTAACGAAGCTAATTTCACTATGGATCACTTTTTTTAAAAAAATTTTTAATAAATTTTAATACTACATATAAAAAGACATCGCTTTTGTTCTTTAACGGAGGAAAGTGATGTAGTTGACAACCTTCATTTTTAGTCGAGTGCAATAGAAAAGTAGTCGATTTAAAAGAAATCGTAAGTGATACAAATGTGCAAAGAAAAGAGACTGTACGAAAAGTCATTCTTCACTGACTTTGTACAGCCTCAATTTATTTCATTTAAAATCAGATGCCATTAACACATTACCTAGTGGTGTTTCACTTTCTGAATTCGGTTCATGTGACACAGCTACTTGTGTCCAATCTTGACTCATCTCTTCAGGAATCGTGAATACCACTGCGCCTTCTTGTGACTCTGATTTAAATGTACCTGCACGTTCAGGTCCATCTTCACCAATTAACCACACTTGATATACTTCATCATTAGATAGTGCAGGAAGAGAACTAGCTTGAACAACTACGCGCGTTTCCTCACCATGCTTAACAATCGAAGCAGTACCTGTGGCGTTACCTGCAACAGGAGTTAAATTTACATAAGCAAGTAATTGATCTACTGCTTCTCCTTGTGCAACGATATTTTCTTGCTGATTTTTTACAATGGAAGCTAAAAAGATATTTGCTCCAACTGACAGCATAAGGGCTGCTGCTACAGCAGGAAACCATGACACAACACGTTTTTTAGTTACAGGTAATAAAACCTCAGCGGGACTCGTTGGTTTTTGGTATATCTCATTTGCATCTGGTGTTTCTTTTAAAATAGAACCTAATACGCGTTCCTTCATTCCTTCAGGGGGAATTATGGAATCCGATACATAAGGTAAGTCTTCCGTTAATAATTGCCACTCAGCAAGTTCTTCTTGGCAATCCGGACAAGTTGATAAATGCTTTTCAAAAGCATGTTGTTCAACTTCACTTAATTGTCCATTAAAATAGTCGACTAGTTGATCACACATCTGACGTTCCATTTGGCGACATCCCCCTTTCATTCTCTAAGTGTTTTCGTAAATGTTGTAAGGCTAATCGAATTCGGCTCTTCACTGTTCCGAGCGGTATGTCGAGTTTAGAAGATATGGATTCTTGAGACAATCCATGAAAGTAGAAAAGCTCAACTATAGATCGTTGTTCTTCTTTTAAACGTGACATTGCTTTTTTTAACACCGATCCTTTTTCTTTCCACTCAAGCATTTGTTCAGGTAACTCTTCTATAGGTACTTTCATTTGCTCCGCATCTTTATCGAGTAAACCAACTTCTTGTTGTCTCGTCTTTTTCCTTAAAGCATCTAAGGAAGTATTGCGTGTCATGGTTAATAACCAGGAAGAAAATTTGCCTTTATCTTCAGTATAGGGTGCATGTTCCTTCCAAAGCTTCATAAATACATCCTGAACAGTATCTTCAGCCAGTTGAGCATTCTGAGTCATACGGTATGCGAAGGAGTAAACGAGTCGCTCATACCGATTATATAATTCTTCGAGTGCAAATTGATCTTTATTTCTAAGGTTTTCATAGAGCTGTGCATCCGTGAGCATCTTCTTTTTTACCCCCCTCTGATAAGATTCTTATTTCATCATACAGAAGGCATAAAGTCTATACAACTTCTACTCTTTAAGATAACGAATGAAAACTGGAAAAAGATCACTTTTAAAAACATAAGGTTGTTAATTCTATAAAATTACTAGTGACAATTAATGTAAGAATGTGTACCATTTGATAAAAGAAAAAGGGGAAACGTATATGAATTTTAACGTACATCGACAACCAGAAGATTTTGCAACAATTGCTGAACCGTATTTATTGAAACATGAGGATATCTATAGTTTGTTTTATGGTGTTCTGCAAGGCATAAAAAATGGAAGATACCATGAATATTTTATGGTCTCTATTGTAGAGGATGGTAAACTTCTAGCTTTACTTCAAATGACTCCACCACATCCACTAAACTTAATCGTTATCGATGAACAGGACAAAGACAGAGTTATCGATTTTGTCGTCGATGAATTATTCAACCGACAGATTCATGTTCCCTCAGTAGTTGGAGTAAAGACAGTGGTTCTTGAGTTTGTAGAAAAGTGGAAAATAAAAACGGATAAACACTCAAAAGTCTTAATGGATCAGGGCTTATACCGATTAGATCAAGTTGCGCAATCTCTTGAGATGACAACAGGTAGTTGGAGGTTCTCGAACATAGAGGATGCACCACTTATTGAAAAATGGTATCAAGATTTCGAAAATGATACAGGAATTACAAAAACGCCAATTGCTCAGATTAAGGAAAGAGTCCTTCAATTTATTAAAGAAAATGAAGTGTTTTTATGGGAAGATGTAGGACGCGTTGTATCGATGATGAAAAAATCTAGACCATCAGAACATGGCGTAACGGTATCCTTTGTTTTCACACCTAAAGAACATCGTAAAAAGGGTTATGCAAGAACAATGGTTGCAGCAGGTAGTCAGGAATTATTAAAGATGTTCGATTTCTGTGTACTTTACACGGATATGTTAAACCCAACATCCAATAAAATCTACCAAGAAATAGGGTATCGAAAAATTGCCGACTCGATTCACATTAAATTTATTGAGAAAGAGCGCAACTAAATGGAACTAGCTCAACTAAAAGCGATGTGTCAAGAGCAGCCAGGTAGTACTTTTGATTTTCAAGAAGATTGGCAAGCTGACCGATATATGGTCGGTGGAAAAATGTTTGCAATGATTGGGGGAAACAAAAAAGGAACGCCTATTATATCTTTGAAATGTGACCCCGATCGTTCTGAAGTATTACAATGATATAAACCCAGGGTACTATATGAATAAAACGCATTGGATTTCAATTTCACTAAACGGAGAAATATCTGCCGGTCTGTTTAAAGAATTAATTTCTCATTCCTATCAACTAGTGTTTTCTGGACTAACGAAGAAAATGCAAAGAGAAGTTTTAGAAGATAGAATAGGGTGATATGCCGGTGAACTAAGTTTTTTAAAGAAGAAGGATAGTCATTATAAAGAATTAGACCAAAAGTGTAAAAATTTAACGAAGAAAATGAATGAATTAAAAGAGTGAAATAAGTATGCTTTCTCTAAACTTTTAGAGGAGGCATACTTATTTTTGTAAAGAAGTAGGTATTCGTGCATAATTCTATAGTAATGTGGGTAATAAAAAATGATATACATATGAAGCTTATAAAGGAGTTGAGGCTGTGATTCGATTTGATCAAGTAACGAAGAAGTTCCCTGATGGCACAGAAGCGTTAAAAAATGTGTCAGTATCAATTCGAACTGGAGAATTGACGGCAATTATAGGACCGAGTGGGTGTGGGAAGACAACTTTAATGAAAATGATTAACCGGTTAGAAGTACCTACAAAGGGAGATATTTTAATTGATGAAAAATCAATTAAAGAGACAGACCAGGTAGAACTAAGAAGATCGATTGGGTATGTGATACAGCGAATAGGTTTACTCCCTCATATGACCATACAAAAAAATGCAGGACTCGTTCCTAAATTAAAAGGTTGGTCAGAGGAGAAAACGCTGAATCGTGTGAAAGAATTAATGACAACAGTAGGACTTGAGCCAGACATTTACTTGCCAAGATATCCACTT
This sequence comes from Paenisporosarcina sp., assembly GCA_041605715.1. GTDB lineage: Bacteria > Bacillota > Bacilli > Bacillales_A > Planococcaceae > Paenisporosarcina. The sequence continues at coordinate 4,767 of JBFIXW010000010.1, read as the reverse complement.
GAATTAAGTGGTGGTCAGCAGCAACGTATCGGTGTAGTGAGAGCGTTAGCAGGGGATCCAAACATAGTGTTAATGGATGAACCATTTAGTGCACTTGACCCAATTAGTCGGGAACAGTTACAAAAAGAACTCAGAAGCCTTCAAAAACGAATCCACAAGACAATTGTTTTTGTTACGCATGATATGGATGAAGCACTTAAAATTGCAGATAACATCATTGTGATGCGAGAAGGTAAAATCGAACAAATTGGTTCACCTGACGACTTGATTCATGCACCTGCAAATGATTTTGTTCGAGACTTTATAGGTCAAGAACGAATTGATCGTCAAAGAACGTTTGCTCAGCGAAAACTTCAAGAACTAGCTAATTTCTTCTCACATGAAAAAACTAATGAACATATCGAAGAGATTAGTTCAAACGATTCGATAAAAACAGCTATAACCATGCTAGAAAAGCCTACTGTAAATTTGCTGGCTATTCATCACGAGGATAAATTTGTTGGGTATATTGACCAAACTTCATTACTAAGAGCAGTCATTGCCAAGGAAGAAGGTGGCAACTATGCTGACTAATTTTATCGAAACGGTACAAAGTCGATCGGATTTAATACAACAAGCTTTCGTAGAACATATTTACCTTTCCTTTGTTGCGTTAGCCATTGGAATTGCAATCGCACTTCCACTGGGAATTTTAATCGCTAGGTATCGAAAATATGCAGAGCCCGTCATTGGCGTAACAGCTATTTTTCAAACAATCCCTAGCCTAGCTTTATTTGGATTTCTCGTTCCATTAATGGGAATAGGTTCGAATACCGCATTAATCGCACTTATTATTTATGCACTACTACCTATTTTACGGAATACTTACACAGGGATTATTAGTGTGGATTCTTCAATCACGGAAGCAGGACGAGGGATGGGGATGACAAGGTCGCAAATATTAACTCAAATCGAGTTTCCATTAGCGCTCCCGTTTATTATGGCAGGTATTCGAACAGCTACTGTCTTAACAGTTGGTATTGCTACATTAGCTACTTTTGTTGGTGCGGGTGGTCTTGGGGATGTCATTTACCGAGGTTTGCAATCGTATAACAATTCACTTGTACTAGCTGGAGCGTTGCCTGTAGCCCTGCTCGCAATTTCTTTTGATTTATTATTAAAATGGGTTGAAAAGAAAGCTACACCAAAAGGAATGAAAAACACTTAGGAGGAAAAAAGAATGAAAAAAAGACTCGTAGGATTAGCATTAGTAGCAACATTCGCTTTAGTCGGTTGTAATTCAGACAGTGGAACTGGTGATTCAGCAGAACCAATTATCGTGAGTGGTAAACCGTGGACTGAGCAATACATATTACCTCAAATTATTGGGCAGTATATCGAAGCTAATACAGACTATACCGTTGAATATGAAGAAGGTTTAGGAGAAGTAGCTATTTTGACCCCTGCTTTAGAAAAAGGCGACATCGACGTATATGTTGAATATACAGGGACTGGTTTACAATCAGTTCTTGGTGAGAAGCTTGAGCAAGGTGAAAGTTCAGACAAAGTGTTGGAACGTGTTCGAAAAGGGTATGAAGAGAAATATGGTGTTACTTGGTTAGAGCCACTGGGCTTTGAAAATACGTATACATTAGCGTATACAAAAGACAAATCATATAATGCTGAAACTTACTCGGAGTTAGTAGAAGCATCAAAAAATGAAGAAATGGTATTTGGTGCACCTCATGCATTCTATGAACGACCAGGAGATGGCTATGATGCAATGGTTGGGGTATATCCTTTTGAATTTGCTGATAAAGAAAGTTTAGATCCAAATGTTATGTACGAAGCTGTTAAACAAGGTGATGTGGATGTAATTCCTGCCTTCACTACAGACGGACGCATTGAGCGTTTTGGTTTAGTCATCACAAAAGATGATTTAGGATTCTTCCCAAAATATGATGCAGCTCCAATTGTGCGAAAAGAAACGTTAGAGCAATATCCTGAATTAGAAGAAGCTCTAAATGGATTGGCAGGTAAAATTTCTGTAGAAGATATGCAAAAAATGAATGCTCGCGTAGATATTGACGGAGAAAAAGCAGAAGATGTAGCTCGCGATTTCTTAATTGAAGCTGGTTTAATAAAAAAATAGGAAAACAAAAAGGCTACCTCGGTAGCCTTTAATACTGTAGAAAATATGCTTTGAAAGACGTTGACTCATGACGTGGCATTCTCAGTCATTGTCCCTTTGTGAGCGGCTCCAGGTTCTTCAGTTCTTGAAGTTCTGTTATCCAAAAGTACTAAACTTTGAGACGGAGCTAGCGCTTGATCACGCTGACTCAGCTGTAAAAAGCAAACGAGTCGAAGAGGACAGCGTTATGTAGGCTTTTGCATGAATGTCCATAATACTTGTCCCCAAATTTTGTACCCGAGGTCATTTGGATGAATGCCATCTTTTAATGTAGACGGGCGCGTAATGTTCCGAGCATTCATTTGTTCAGTCATAGCGCTATGGGTATCAAAATAGGTCCAGCCTTTTTGCTGAATATAATCAGCTGTCTTTTCTATATAGTCAGTATAAGATAATCCCAATTGATTAATAGAAGGACCGAATTTATTTTCGGTACACGGATTTGGCGAAAGAAATAACAATCTTACATTTGGCAGTGCTGTTGTGTAAAGCGAGTAAAGCTCGTCCAACGAGGCGAAAGTGTCTTCAATCGTAACGTTTTTGTTGTGATTATTTATGACCGAGGTTTCAATAAATAACACATCTGGTTCTTCTGAAAGAATCGGATTTTTCACATGATCTTCCAGTAAGCGGACGGATGTATATCCTGAATGGCCATAATTACTGATCGTCAAGTTTTTCAGGATGGGATGAGATTGACGTAAATTTTGTTCAATTATCCCTCTCCACGTTTTGGATGTATGGCTAGAACCAGACCCACGGGTTACACTACTTCCTGTTACGGCCATTCTTGCCTCACCACTTAACATGGATCTAAATATTAGGTAGTCAATCATCGTTTGATTAGGATTATATTTTGGATCGTACGTTTTGATTACGGTCTCATTTGCACTTGCTTGGTCTTGTTTTGATTCTGTTCGTGTATAGAAGAGTAGAAGTGTCCCCGCAGCTATCCAAATTAACCATTTCCATTTTTTCATAGGGTCACTCCTTACCTAGTTGTTTAATTAATATAATATTCAGACATTAATTAAGCAATAGGAAATTGGAGACAATCTCAAGTTATCATCTATATTGTCACTTGAATGGGGTATTTAATCGCATTCTTTTTCATCTTTTCCCGAGCTGCATGTACTAAATCTACCCCGAGCACATCTGAAAGCTGTAACAAATAGATATACACATCAGCCATTTCATCGATAATGGCTTGTTTATCTTTAGCAATTGAATCTTTTGCAGATAGCCACTGGAAACATTCGAGTAATTCGCTTGCTTCTAAAGAGATTGAAATAGCTAAGTTTCTTGCGTCATGATTCCCACCCCAACCGCGATCGTTGTTAAATTGTTTAATTTCATTAATTAGTTCTTTCATTTAATTCCATCTCCTTTAAGGAAAGTGATTTCTTTCTTTTAGTATAATAAAACCAGGAGGGATAGACATGCATTTTCGACCAGTAGATCCTAAATTTTTTCAAAAACCAACACTACAATTAGCTAAAAATCTTCTTGGGCAGTATATCGTACATATGCATCCAGAAGGTGTCATTGCAGCAAGAATTATTGAAACAGAAGCATACCTGGGCGCAGATGATCGTGCAGCACATAGTTTTGGTAACCGAAAAACAAAGAGAACGGAGATTATGTTTGGCGAAGCGGGTCTTGTTTATACATATCAAATGCATACACATACATTATTGAATGTGGTTAGTGGGCCAACTGGAATTCCCCATGCAGTTCTGATTCGAGCGGGTGAACCAATTGCGGGTGAACATTTGATGCAGAATTTCCGTGGAAATATTGCCCGGAAGGATTGGTCAAATGGGCCAGGAAAGTTAGCGAAAGCTCTAGGTGTTTCGATGGACTATTACGGGCACCATTGGTCTGAACAACCGCTCTTCATTGCAGAAGGTCCAGGAGTTGATGAAGTGGAAATCGGACCTAGAGTGGGAATACAAAATACAGGTGAAGCCGTTTATTATCCCTATCGTTTTTCTGAAAAAGGACATCCGATGGTTTCCAAATATCGCTAATTACGTTTAGGAACTTTCGCATGTGGAATAGTAGGGGAGAACTTACTTTAGGGAGTGATTGGAAATGGCAAAGATTGCAACGTTAATCACAAATATGTTTGAAGACTCGGAATACATTGAGCCGTCTACAGCTTTTAATAATGCTGGTCATGAGGTTTTCACGATTGAGAAAAAAGCTGGGAACGAAATAAAAGGAAAACAAGGCGAGGCAAATGTCACAATTGATTACGGTATTGATGATGTAAAGCCAGAAGAATTTGATGCATTATTTCTTCCAGGTGGATTTTCACCGGATCAGTTACGAGCTGACGACCGTTTTGTTGAATTTTCAAAAGCATTTATGGATGCCAAAAAACCAGTTTTCGCCATCTGTCATGGACCGCAATTATTAATTAGTGCAAAAGCACTCGAAGGTAGAGACGCAACTGGATTTAAATCGATTGCTCAAGACATGAAGTATGCTGGTGCTAAGTATGCGGATAAAGAAGTGGTTGTTTGTCAAAATCAACTCGTGACAAGTCGAACGCCTGATGATTTACCTGCATTTAATCGAGAGTCACTAAAGTT